>JAUIEW010000152.1 GCA_030429365.1 Phycisphaerae bacterium | reverse complement strand
CATCGAATGCGGTCAGTTTGGATATCTGCTGCCACTCACCGTTGATTTCTCTAAAAACATAAGCCGAACCGCTGTAGGTCCCACCGTCATCATCGCTATCCGCTCCAACAACAATGGTGTCGCCGCTGATCGCCACGCTATATCCGAAATAATCAAATGCATTCGCATCAGGAGCCGTGAGTTGCACGACATACTGCCAGACGCCTCCTATCTCACGGAAAACATAAGCCGCTCCGCTATCGGTTCCTCCGGCATTATGACCATAAGCTCCGACGACAACCGTATCACCGCTGATCGAGACACTTTTCCCGAACCAATCCTCTTCGGACGCGTCGGCAGCCGTTAGTTTTGCGAGTTGCTGCCATGTCCCGCCAACCTCACGGAAGATGTATGCAGACCCGGCAGAGTCTTCAACATGATCATCATTTCGGGCGCCAACAATCGCCGTGTCCCCCTCAAGCGCCACGCTGCTGCCAAAGAAATCGGTGAAGCCTGCGTCATCCGCGTTGAATTTTGCAATTTGTTGCCAAGTTCCAGCCAGTTCCCGGAAGACATAAACGGATCCGCTTGACACGGCATCGTCATCGTCAAGACTCGCGCCCACAAGTACGGTATCTACATCGATCGAAACGGAAAAACCGAAGTAGTCGCCAGCAGCGGCATCCGCTGCTACCAGCTTGACGATCTGTTGCCAAACGCCATCTATCTCCCGGTAGATGTACGCCGCGCCCGTAAAATCCCCTTCGTCATCATCACCGTATGCACCGACGACCGCAGTATCACCATCAATAGCCACGCTAAACCCGAAACGATCGTCCTCCGCTGCGTCATCCGCGAGGAGTTTGGCCACCTGCTGCCAGTTACCGCCGATCTCGCTGAATATATATGCGGCTCCGCTATCGCTTCCGAAATCATCTTTACCATACGCCCCTACGACGGCCGACTTGCCGCTGATCGCAACGCTCCATCCCGAGTACGCGGCGTAAGTGGGATCATCGATGGTCAGCTTTGCTTCCGTTTCAGGCGAAATTTCGCAGGCCCAAGGTGAACCTACGTTAAGAGGACTGGATATGTGATCGTTGCTCAAATTTGCAAACACGCCAGAATCTGCTTGTGCAACCTCCGCACTGCTTCTTGATACAAAACACACAAGGCAGCCAAGCGACAATGCAGGGACAAGCAGCGCGTTACTCAAACCGACTAGCTTTGCATGCATCGTGGTTGCATTAAACATTCTCTACCCCTTTCGTGTTGGTGTACTTCATAAGAGGCACACACAATTCGAATCGCTCACGTCTTCCGCGTGCAATGGTGCAGCGATCATGCAAGTCACTGACTCTGCTCGTAACATCCTTCAATTGTGCCTCTTATGGTAAGCACAAACAACAGTTGAATGCAACTGAGCCAACTACAATAGACACCTCTCAAAATGATTTGTTGATACGAGAAGTTTGGCCGGTCGCTACTTCGTAGCCTTCTACCTTCAGATATGATTCAGCCGAAATTGCGAAGCCTTCGAGCGACAAGTGCTGCGTCAATTGGCCCAGCCGATTTCATGAGCTCGAAATACGTCTGCCCATAGTTCGGAACCTGCTCCCACACGCCCGACCGTTCAACTAGAGGAAACGACACCGTCTTCGAACGGCTGGCACTCTGCGCGCAGAGACTTTTTCGAAGTTCTGTTCGCTTGTCCGGATTGAACCGCTAGCGGGAGCCGGGCCGTCGATCGCGACTCTGTCGTCATGCGCGGGGTTGCCTGCGATCCACGCAATCGACTCACCTGTCGCGAGTAAGTATCTCCCAGCACGAATCTCGAATCACTCTCGAAACTGGAGCGGCGGGGCGTCTACATTTTGAACTCGCACTGAATGGGCCCGGGCGGTCTTGACCGACTCACAGCGATACGCAACGGCTTGAATGCCATCGGCGAACACAGCGGCATGTGAACCCGCCCCGTCGACGTGGGGCCCGCCACTTTCAACCCCAAAAAAGGTTCACCTTTTTGTCTGGATTTTTCTGACACGTTATCGACCCCCTTTGCGCCATGAGTATTCGGGAGATGAATACCATTCGAGCGCCGGGGGGCCGTTTGACGTACAAGCGGAGTCGGCGCCCAACCACGGGGTCATAGCCATGCGGTTAATGTCCAGCGCAACACTTGTGCTTATTTTCTTTTCAGCGACCCATTTGGCACGCGCCGAGCGACCGGAGGATGGCGCGGGCCTTCCACCGCCACCATCTCAACTCACGCTGCGAGAACTTCAGATGGTTAAAGCCGCGCCAGCAGAATCGCTGGATAGCACCATTGCGCCCGACAAGCGCGAACGGGCGAAACGGTTGGGGGGCGCCCTGCGCGAACTGGCGGCCAAGTCTGTACTGGCGGGGCGGCCGGTGGACGCGGCCAAGGAAGTGCTGAGCGGGCACTCGAAATATGACCGCGTGTATCTGGTTGAGAACGGATCGCCCATCGTGGACATCACAGTGACGGGCGACGCGGATGCGATTGCAGCCCGTGTTGCACAGATACCGGGCGTCAAAGTGACGGGGGTGGCCAAGACAGCCGCTTATGGTCTGATCTCCGCACGCATTCCTACTGACCGACTTGTTGATGTTTCGCAGATTGATGACATCCGATCGATGCACGGTAGTTCGGCGACCAAGGGGCAGGCCGTAGACGACGGTGATCGCAAGCGCCTGCGCGAGTATCTAAGTCGCGAGCGCCGTGAACTCACGTTGCCCGTGCCGCCGCCCAACGAGTCGCGCGAAAGCGGAGGGGGGCAACTGGTTCCGAGTGCACCGACACCGATCCCACAAGGCGCGATTCCGGCATTTCAAGGCACCGCGAATAACCAGGCGGTGCAGGGATTGCGCCTGAATCAGGCGCGGTTGGTTTATCCCGCGCTCGACGGGACCGGCATCGACATCGGTGCTATCTCGGACACGGTGAATCAGCTAGACAGCATCCTCGACAACAACTGCGGCGGATTCAACTGCGTCGGCCTCGATGAGTCGCAAGCCACCGGCGACTTGCCGCCCGATGGGCAAATCACGGTGGTGCAGGATGGCGGCGTTGGTACGGACGAGGGGCGGGCGATGCTCGAACATGTTTACGATTTGGCGCCAGGCGCGAGCCGTTTGGGGTTTGCGACGGCGCTGGGGGGCGAGGCGAATTTCGCCAACAACATCACCAACTTGGCCAACAACGGCATGGAAGTCGTCGTCGATGACGTGCTTTACTTCGCCGAACCGATGTTTCAAGACGGCGTGATCGCCCAATCGGTGAACAACTTCATCAACAGCGGGCGCGTTTACGTCTCGCTCAACCACAACTTTGCCAACCTATCCTACGAGAGTTTGTGGAGCAGTCCGGACGGTGACGACTATCACGACTACGCCGCGGGCGACGAAGTGCAGCAGGTTACGTTGGCGCCGGGTATGGCTTTGGTCATCGGCTTGCAATGGTCACAGCCGTGGGGCGTGGCGACGACCGACCTTCAAATCGAGCTATGGGACTCATCCGTCACCACACTGTTGGCCAACTCGACGGAAGCCAATTTTGGAGGAAATCCTTTTGATCGGCTCGACTTTACCAACACGACATTGAACCCAATCACCGCAAACGTTGCTGTGCGGCGCAACTCCGGATCCGTCGCCGGTCTGACGTTCAAGTATATCTTCTACGACAACGGTGCAAGCAGGGTTACGATTAACGAGTATGCGGGCAACGCCACCGGTACGCTCACACCACATGCGGCGACTGCCCAGTCGATTTCAATCGGCGCGGCGCCATTCTGGAACATCAACCAGGCTGAAACTTTCAGCGGTATCGGGCCGCATCGGCGTTTCTTCACTGCCGAAGGTTCTCCCTCGCCTGCAACGCTGACCAAACCGGACTTCATGTCGATCGACAACTGCAATAACACCTTCTTCGGCGGTGATGTCGCGCAGGACATTGACGTGCTTCCGAATTTTCCGGGGACGTCGGCCGCTGCTCCGAATACGGCGGCGATCTGCGCGCTGATGCTTCAAGCAGCAGGAGGCCCCGGATCGCTGACGCAGCAGCAGGTGCACTACATTCTTAGAATCACGTCGGTCGATCTCGGGGCCGCGGGGCACGACTTTACATTCGGCCATGGTCGTGTGGATGCGCTCGGCGCGATTGCGGCTGCGTCCGGGCCAATGTTCAGCGAGTATACACTGTATCCGAATCAATTCGGCGATGCATCGGTGTCGCTCTCGATTGATTCGATCACAGATACCGACAGCATCGAATTCGTTAGCGATGACTTCGGTTTGACCACCGTAAGTGTCACTGAGGTGAACAGCCTCGACCCCATGTTGCTCGTCTTCGACGACCAGCCCAACCTTGTTGTAGCCGACTACAACGGCGGTTTTGATGTTGACGACGCTCTGGCAACGTTCGACGTGGATTTTTGGGATGTGCACACGGCCAAGGTGCTCGCGGAGAACAACTTCACGCCGCCGGGCGCTTACACGATTGCGCTGGACGCCCCGGATCAGTTCGTCGGATTCGTCACGATCGGCGCCGATTTCGCGGGCGCAACCAGTTCGACCATCCAGGCTGTCGGCGACCTTGATTTCTATAACATAACCGCACCGTTCAATCTTCCACCCAACATGAGCCGGCTTGAAGTGACGAGCGTGCCAGCGGGATTCGATGGCATTGTGCTCGCGTTCGATGCCGCGGGCAATCAACTCGCCACCGGCGATGGCATCGGCAGCGGTGCGGCTGACAGCTTGACCGTCAGTGGGATTGGACCAGGCGATGAGATCGTACTGTTGGTGTGCGCCTGGTCGTATTCGGGAACGGGCTCCTATGCGTTGGACGTTGATTTCACGCCGGTCAACGACAGTTGCGCCAATCCCATTGCGGTCGTAAACGGCGCCACCGACTTCGGCAACCTGCGCGCGACCAACGACGGCCCGACCGAGTTCCCATTGTGCGGTTCGACGATCGGCGCCGACGTGTGGTACTGCTATACGGCCAGTTGTTCGGGGAATCTGACGGCGAATCTGTGCAACTCGGGGTTCGATACCGTGTTGGCCGTCTATGACAATTGCACGTGCCCGACCGGCACGAGCGCCATCGCGTGCAACAACGATTCGTGCGGCGTGCAGTCGGAGTTGACGGTTCCGGTTGTCGCGGGCGAGCAGTACCTGATTCGGGTGGGCGGCGCGTCGTCGGCAACCGGTGCGGGCACGCTTTCGCTGAACTGCACGCCAACGGGGGCGTGTTGCGACGGCACCTTCTGCTCGATCGAAACCGAAGCCGACTGCCTTGGCATCGTCGGCGTCTACCAAGGCGATGACACGATTTGCGAGAGCAACACCTGCACGTCAATGGGCGCGTGTCCCGGACTAGGCAATTGCTTTGTGGACAATGGTACCGTCGGCTGCAATGAAGGAGCGTGCTGCAATTTGGTGTGCAGTGTTGATCCATACTGCTGCGCGACGGAATGGGATGACGTGTGCGCAACCAAAGCCGTGGCGTACTGCAACGACTGCAACTCCAACGGCATCGCCGACTTCGTTGATCTACAGGAGTTGATCGAAACTGATTGCAACGGCAACGGTGTTCCCGACAAATGCGACATCACCGACCGTGTCTCCGAGGACTGCAACGGAAACGGAAAGCCGGACGAGTGCGACATACAAACCGGACTTCGCCCGAACTCGCTCGTGTTGTACGGCTGCGACGAGAACGGCGGGGCGACGGTTTTCGACTCCAGCGGCAACGGCAACGATGGTGCATTCTCCGGTGCGAGCTGGACCAATCAGACTCCGTTCGCCGAACCCGGAAACTACAGTTTGCGGTTCGATCACGAACTGGACGCGGTTACGATTCCGGCGCCGCCCGGCAGCCCGCTGGATATGTTCGACAAGCTGACGCTGGAGGCGCACATTCAACCGCTGGATACCGCGTCTCTGCACTATATTATCTGGGCGGATGACGGACCGTTCAGCCTGCTGATTCGAAACGATGCGATCGAATTCGGCCTGAATCATACGACGGTCATCGTGCATCCTTTCAGGGCTTCCGGTATCTGGACGCATGTCGCCGCCGTGTACGATGGTGCGGTCGCGCGGCTGTATCTCAACGGCGTCGAAGTTGCATCAAACCCCATCGTGCTTGGTCCGATCGGACCGGTTGAGTCGCGCGACATCATCCGCATCGGCAACGACGAAACGGCCGACTTTGCCGGATTCGACCGTGATTTCGGTGGCTTCATCGATCAGGTGCGCATCGTGTCAGGCGCGCTGACGCCCGACGAAATCCTCTACGACGCGACACACACGCTCATCGCGGGCGCGAGCAGTGACTGCAACGGCAATGAGGTTCCCGACGATTGCGAAAGCGACACCGACGGCGACGGGGTAATCGATGTGTGCGATCCATGTCCCGCCGACAGTCCTGACGACAGCGACGCCGATGGCGTCTGCGATTCCAACGACATCTGCCCGGGCTTTGACGATTCGATTGACCCCGATGGAGATGAGGCTCCAACCGGCTGTGACCCCTGTCCGTTGGACAACCCCAACGACAGCGACGGTGACGGTGTCTGCGAGGGCGCCGATATTTGTCCCGGATTTGATGATAGTTTCGATGATGACGGAGACGGCGTACCAAACGGGTGCGACCTGTGTCCCGGATTTGACGACGCGAACGACAGCGACGGCGACACCGTGCCGGATGATTGCGATGCGTGCGAAGGGTCCAACGACAACGCCGATGCTGACGGTGACATGATCCCCGACGCCTGCGACCGGTGCGGCGACTTTGACGGCGACCAGTTGATTGCGAATGCGGACTTTGCACGGATGGCCGAATGCCTGAGCGGTCCTGGCGGTTTACCGACACCATCGCTCCCGCTCACCTCGCAGCGCTGTCAAGCTGCGTTTGATTGCGATCTGGATGGACACGTTGATCTGAATGATTTCCAAATCATCCAGGAGACCTTTGACGGGCCCTAGCGCCGAGTGGTTCGTTGCAAGACGGCAGTGACGGAATCTCGCCCCGGGCCGATGGCGGTCGAATCCACCTGGCCGTTACCGGCGAGGTCGCCAACGTTGGTCTGCACCAGTGACGGCGGGGCGTCTGCAATCTGGACCCGCTCTGAATGGACTTGCGCGACGCACAGAAACAACTCGCACGGGTGTTCAGTGGAGAGAGCGTAACGCGTTATGCGGAGAATCTTCAAGACGGGATTGTACGGCTGATGGGCAATTGAATCTCCAAACTTGGCTAACGGCAATACCCTGTTTGGCTCGACGAACTGAGAGAGTGTGTGCGGGCACTGCGGCAGGGGACTTCACGTTAGATGTTAAGATGAATGCGTGCGCAAATGGAATTCAACGTCGCAGAGGATGCTCGGCGACGTTTACCAAACTCCATCACTCATCATTGCATAGCCTCAAGGCTCTTGACGGAGATCAAGACAGCGGCGTGGATTTAGTTGATTGCAGAGTATTCGCTGGTCTTGCGAATGGATCCAGAAACGCGGTTGTTGAACTGATTCGGACTGCATTTATTCCTGCATTTATTCACGTGAGCAGGGTACAGAATCCGCACTTAAGGGCCCAACAACGCCGTTTGGGGAAGTGGAACTTAGGTTCGATTCCCCCCGCCCCCAACTGACTGCTCGTAACCGTTCTGAAACGCCCAGTTGTCGACGCTAATTCGACCCCGTGAAGCGCACTTGGATTTCTGCGAAGTCGGCAAGCGTGACATCACCGTCAGAGTCGGCATCGAAGCATTCGCAGCCGCTTGCAATCCCACCACCTACTCCGACGAGGCATTCTTCAAAGTTGCGGAAGTCGAGCAGATCGACATCGAAGTCGCCGTCGCAGTCTGACGCCATTGGCGCTCGATATTCGTAGGCGCCTCGATCAACCGTCGTGCTTTCGATTCTAGTCGCGCCGTCGCGATCGCTGTTGACGTCGTACGATCCAAAGTTGCCGAAGAGAATCAATTCAGTGTTGTCACCCGTATTGACCGAGGCAGAGTTTGACGCGATGTGCAGATCGGTTGGCGAATTCACAAACATCGGGTCCGTGTCGGTGTTTTCGTTTCCAAAGTAGTTTGACAGTCCGGAGATAACCGAATTCCTTACCGTGAGGAATCCGCCCGATTCCCAAATCTGATCTTCCTCGTTGAATGGGCTGCCATTGTCCCAGACGATCGAGTTATAAACGTCCATCATTCCTCCGTTGATCGATGCCAGCGCTCCGTTTCCAGGACCTTCGTTGACGTTCTGTGTCAAAGTGCAGTTGATAACGAACAAAGTACCTCGCGAAGCAATGGCGCTGCCACCGCTATTTCCGTATGCCTGGTTTCCGACAAACACACTGTTGACCACGACAACCTGGTTCGTCTGTTGCCAGATCGCACCGCCGGCGGCTGCGCTGTTGCCTTTGAAAGTGCAGCGATCCAGGAGGGTGCGTCCAGTCAGGATCCGAATCGCACCACCAGGAAAGTCCTGGCTGGTCGCGTTGTCTTCAAATGTGCAATTGACAAATCGCGTGAATGAAGGACTTGAATGGCGAGCGCGAACAGCACCGCCGCCACTGACCGAGATGTTGTTCGTGAATCGACAGTTTTGAATGACCGGCGTGCCGTTGTTGATAAACAATCCTCCGCCTAGGCCATCGTCACCGAACGTCTCAGTTGCAGCGCCGGCCGTGATGGTGAAGCCGTCAAGCGTTGGCGAACCCGATTCCACCCAAACCACGTGGAGGTTCGCGTTGTTGCCAGTAAGGATGGTTTCATTCGTCACGAGATCGCGCTGCGATACATCGACTTCACCGCCGCAGAATCCGCCGACCAGTTCGACGCCGTTAATCAGATTAAACGAACTGAACGGATCGCCGCCGGGTGAATACGTTCCCTTCGCCACCCAGATTTCTTCGATGAATCCATTGGTGGCTGCGTGGTTCAATGCGGTTTGAATATCGGCGAAGGCGTCGTCCCAACTGCTGCCGCAAATCCCCGACGTGTTGTTGGCGTCAACGTAGAACCGCGACTGCATCGTCGAACATTCGTCGCTTAGCGAAATCGTTGCCGGGTCACTTGCGATCGAACAGCCGTCGGTAACGACGACATCATATTGCCCGGTTTGAGCGACCGCGACAGCATTGATGGTCAGCATGCTCGTTTGCGTTCCGGAGTAGGTCGCATCATCTGCAAGCGGTACGCCATCCTTGCGCCATTGGTATGTTGGGTTTGCGGCACTCGTTGCAACCGACAGCGTGACCATCGAACCGCCCGTTACCGTTTGACTTTGCGGGTGCTCGGTGATGACAGGGCTCGGCAATTCGACCACGGTCGTCTCTGCCGTCACGAACAAACCATTCACGTAGATCAGCGCGACGTATGTTCCGCCACCGCCAAGAGGAAAGTCAGTCACGGTTGGTTCTCGCCCAATCGCAAATACAGTTTGCGGTCCAAACCAGAAGTAACTCGCCCCAGCATACTCGGTGACACTGAGTTGCAGATCGTCGCCCGGGCAAAGTGGACTGTCATTCGTGGCGACCGGTGCGGGATTGGGTTGCACAATGACAACCGCAGTTCCTTCGTAGACATACCCGTCTCCTCCGACCTGCGATGCAATGAATCGAAATGAATCCAACCCGACGAAACCCGTGTCGGGCGTGTAACCCAACTGGTCGCCAACCACGCTGGCTGTTCCGTTGGCTGCGTCTTCTGAAATAGAGAACTCGTAAGTGTCGGACGGGTCCGCATCGGCAATGATGGGATCGACCGGTGTGGCTGACGTGTCTTGATCGGTAAAGATCAAAGCGTATGCCGAAGTCAATGGCGCATCGGCTCCCAAGTTGGTGATTGCGGTACCAAGGGTGTGCATCGCCGAAGCCTGACCGGTTGACCCGGTGCCGCCACCTGTTCCGCCGGCCCCCGCAATACCGAACGCGATTGTCGTTGAACTTGGCGTGTAAACGCCGCCCGGTTCAATCAACACGCCAATTGAATGTCCGCCGCGACCGCCTCCACCGATGCCGCCTTGTCCGCCATCTCCACCGTCGCCACCGTTTCCCCCTCGGCCAACTTCGGACAGGCAAGTGGTCGCGCCAAATCCGCCCAATCCACCTTCACCGCCGTTGCCACCAAGGCCACCACTGCCACCTTGCGCACCGTCGCCTGAAGTAATCGTGCTATCGGTGGCGCTAACCGTTGCGTTGCGGATAAACACGCCAATCGATGCGCCGCCCGGTTGGCCACCTTTACCGCCAGCGCCACCCGGTCCGCCGCCACCGCCGCCACCACCGCCGTTTCCAGATCCACCCGTACAGGCGATACATTGACATTCGCCAACAAGCGCGTTGTTGACTTGTCCGCCGCCGCCACCGCCACCACCTCCGCCGTCACCTGTGATGCCGATTCCTCCGGTTCCACCGACACCGAAGAAACTGGTCGCACCTGAACCGGACGAACCGGTCGCGCCTTTCGCGCCATCCCATCCATCCGATCCCGGATTCCCCACGCTGCATCGCGAACCACCCGCACCGCCCGGCGTTACGTCGGATGAATTGCGATGTCCGTCTTGACCATCGAATCCAAACGACTGTTCAAACGTACCCCCGCGACCTCCGTTGCCACCGTGATAACCAGACGTCGCCCCCGATCCGCCGGATCCGGGCGATCCGCCTGTTCCGCCTGCGATCAAATCGTCGCACGCACCGTTTCCGCCATTGCTTCCGTTCGAACCCGATCCGGTTGCGTTCGCGCCTCGATTCCCCGTCCGACCTTGTACGATGTTGTCACCGGATTCAATGACACAGTTTGTCACTCGCAGATCGAAGGCGTTGTTGAGTGCCACAATTCCGATGGTGTGTTGACCGGGTGTGTAGTTGTCAGCCGACCGGATTTCCAATCGATCGATTCTGGTCAGCAGAGTCAAGTTGGATGCCCAGACTGCCACCGTACCGCCGAGGATCACCGGCCGCGAAGTTGTTGCGGACGAACGTGCCCAGCCATTTGCCTGGTCGAACCCACCATATAAATTGACGCCCGACGCAAGCGTGACGGTTTCAGCGTACTCACCGCCGGCGATGTAGACGTCGCGTACTGGCGTGAGTGCTTGTGCTGTAAGGATCGCGGCGCCGATCGTGCGCATCGGGGATTCAATGGTGCCTAGGTTTGCATCGCTTCCGCTTGTCGACGAAACGAAGACTGGCCCGATTCGCATGCCGTCGATCCCATCACCGTTAGCGTCGTCAAAGCTGCCGTCTGGAGTGTCTTCAAATTGATTGGGCGGATTGAAATGATCGCCGCGGATCGCACTCAAATTGACCAGTGCGGCTGACTTGCTGACGACCGAAGCACAACCGCTGGTGACGACGACGTCGTAGTACCCAAAGTCTGACGCATCGATCGGGTTGATGCTGAGCGTGCTGCTGGTTGCACCTGAGATACCGCCACCATTGGTCAGCGCGGAACCGTCTTTTCGCCATTGGTATCCGAGCGCTGTACCCGTCGCCGACACGCTGAACTGTGCGGAACCATCGGTCGGTTGAATCACCAGATCGGGATGATCCGTAATGACCGGCATATCGATCGCCGTCAGGTCGCGCGTGTACGTCACGCGCTGCGGAGTGGAACCATCGGACCCGCCGTAGAATACGAACGCGTCGCTGCCTTCGTCGTACGCAATCCCACCGCCTGAACTTGCCGGAAATTCGTCGATGGCTGACGCCGGTAGCGGCGACCAATTGATTCCATCGAATTCCCAACCGTCCGAATAAACCACATCGCCAGCCGACCCTCCATACATCACGATGCGTTGCCGCTGCGGGTCCCACGCCATCACGTGATACGCCCGCGCGGGCGGTGAGATTGCCGTCGTGATTTTGGTCCACTGCCATGCCACATGGTCAAACTCCCACGTATCGCCAAATACGTTTCCGCTTTCGTCCGCGCCGCCAAACATCACCGTCGCATGGCGGTCGTCATCGAGGGCCATCGCGGCTGCTCCTCGCGCGGGTGGTTCGGTTAGCGGGAAAGGGTTGATCCAGGTGTCGTTGGCACCCCAGAAATATGTGTCGTTGAGTACCGTTCCATTTTGGCCGAAACCGCCAAACATAAGTGTGCGCGAACCGGTCGCGAACTCCTTACTCGAAAGCGCCGCATGGCTTCGCGGAACTGGTGGCGTCGGGAATGCTGGCGGAAATCGCTGCGTCCAATTCGATCCGTTCCAGGACCAGGTATCACCGAGTTTTCCACCGCTACTGTTTTCGCCGCCAAAGAGAATGAGATTGGTCGAGCCGGCCTCCCGAACCATCGCAACACCTCGTCGTGCGGACGGCGAAGTAGAAGGAAACGCTTGCGTCCAGACGCCGTTTTCATACGTCCAGGTCT
>JAUIEW010000151.1 GCA_030429365.1 Phycisphaerae bacterium | reverse complement strand
TGCCGTACGTCCTTGTTGCCCCGCCAATGCTTCGCGGTTGCGTGTCCAAGTTTCCGACGGAGTTCCCCCGCCGTTAATGTCGTAATCACCACGTCGGGTATTCGCGAGTCGACAGCCTGCAACTTCGACCAAGCGGTTTCTAACTGCCGATGCAGTTTTGATGAAGCATGACGACCGGATTGCTTGCCCATCGCGATGAGCATACTTATCCAATTTAGTGAAGTAAAGTGACACCAAAAATTTTCCTTTATTGTGGTATTTCGCTGCGCTATACCGTCTGCCATGAAACCACGCCAGCATGATTCAACCGAACTTGACCGCTTCAAGCGCGAGATTCCCCTTGCCGATTATTTGGCGGTCGAGTGGGGCTACTATCTCGATCGGCGCAAATCGACCTCCGCGTGGCTCGTCATGCGCAATGACAACTCCGGTGACAAGTTACTGGTGGGAACGGGTAACGACGGCCATCACCTGTTCTTTTCGCTGTCCGATCCGCAATTTAAAGGGTCGATCATCGACTTTTGCCTGGAACGTTTGGGACCGGGCACCACCTTGGGCCACGTTCGGAAGGAACTGCGGCCGTTACTGGCGGGCTTTAGCCCCCCTGCCCCTCTACCCCAGCCCAAGCCGGTCGAGAAGAACATCATGCAGGTGCAAGCGCAGTACCTGAGTTACGATCGTATTCCCGCGCAGCATCCATATCTGACCGAACAGCGCGGTATCCGTTCCGCCCTACTGGCCGATTACCGGTTTGCCAACATCCGGCAGGATGAACGCGGTAACGCAATCTTTCCGCACTATGACGCCGCCGGCGATGTGTGCGGCTATGAGATTGCCGGTCCTGCCTTCAAGCAGTTCAGCAGCGGCGGTAGCAAAGGGTTGTATCTCAGCGAAGCCGGCGATGATGTAACCACGATCGCTATCGGTGAGTCGACCGTCGACGCCCTTTCCTACTTCGCGCTGCAAGGTCACGATCGTATGCAGGTTGCTTCGGTCTGCGGTAATTTCAATCAACAACAGCCCGACATCATTCGTCGCGCGATCAAAAACTTGCACGAACCGCGAGCGGTCATCGCCATCTTCGATCATGACGAGGCCGGTGACCGGTTAGCATCGCAACTGGAAGCCCTCTGTTTGAGCAAAGGAACGCCCGAGATTGCGTTCAGGGTACATCAGCCCCCTCACCCCGGTTCAGATTGGAACGACGCTCTACGGGCTTCTATGGGCTCAAAAAAAAAGACAGCCCAGCCACGACCCGAACCGTAGCGCCCCGCCTGCCTCGGTTTTGGGTGTATCTGATCATCGCCGTCGAAAATGGCGAGATCTATTGTGGCTACACCAGCAATCTGCGCCGGCGGTTCAGACAGCACAACGCCGTCGAGAACGACAGCTATACCCACGGCAAGACCTGGAAACTCCTGGCGGTGCGATGCTTTCTGGATCGCCACTCCGCCCTACTTGCCGAACGTCGGATCAAACGGAGTAGATACGACAAGACCAACTGGATACGCCGCGAACGCCGCCGAATGCGCGAGCTCGGCCGTCGTCACGGTATCCCGCATCAACTGGCCTGAACGGTCATTAGCCCTTGGTGATATTTGGGGGTCACCGGGGCGAATGACGCCCCTCGAATTGCAGGGCAAAATCGGAGTATCGAAAACGGAGTAACATTTATCCAATTATGTTACTCCATGTAATCTCGATCTCTTAGTGCAACGAGAAGAAAGTCTGCCAGCTTCTCTTCGTAAGCAGCCAATTCGATATACAGCGCGTTTGCGGGCCGTGGCGGCACATTTTTCGCTGCTTGCGACCCTGCCTGAGCCTTGATAGCCTCGCGCGACCTCACCCCCAATGAGAGAAATGCACGGACAAGGTGACTTACTGACACATTCGACTCTGTCGATCGCTGCAAATCGCGAAGTAACTTTGACACTTCATCGTAATCTTCGACGTCTAGCGCAACGCGAACTTCCTTTTGCCCAGTACCGTTACGCCGCCTAACTCGGTCTCGCTTTCGATTGATGACGCTTTGGGGTTTTTTTCTTGGCTTTGGCGATTCCTCCTGCTTTTCAGCCGGAATGACAGGCTTCGGTGCAGGTTCGGGGGTAGGAACCACTAACGATCGCGTCTGTGTCGCCTCTGCCAGCAGCCTTGAAGCGACAGGTGACCTTGGTAAGTCATCGCCATTGTCACGATTGATCTTTCTAGGCAACGGCTACGCCCTCCCCTACTCGGCCTTGCTCGGGTGTTGCTGTTGCAGGCTTGCTAGGCTCGCCATCGGCTTTCTTTATTCGGTCTTCAACGGATCGCGCCAATGCGCGGAATTGCTCGCACACTTCATGATCAGGATGATCCTGGAACATCGTCCTGCCATGCTCTTGAGACCGTGGCAGATAGGTCGTCCTGCTGATTGTCGTGTCAAATACGCCCAGCCCTTCGATTTCACCGTAATCTTGCTCTAAACGCCGCGACATCCGTCGATCAAGGGCGCGGCGGCGGATCACGCAGGTCAACACAATCCCCAATACCCGCAATTTCTCATTGCCGCGTCGTTTGACCGTAACGATATCTGACAACGCAGCTTCTAGTTTGTTGATTGATAAAGGCTCGGGTTGAGAAACGAGCAAGAACCAATCTGCCGATTTATAAGCGGCAACGGTTGTTGCTGAGACGTTCGGCCCCGTATCGAGAATTATATAGTCAAAATGGCCATTTAATTTTGAAAGCGGTTCGGCGAGCGCATCCCTCACATCTTCAAATTTGCGGTCGCTGTTTAGCCAATGTTTTTCAAGGTTATCAAGCTCCCGACTGGCTGGGATTATGCTCACGCCCTTCGGAAGGCTTATCCCCTCTTCGGTCTCGTCAATCACATAACTAATCGGATCACAGAACTCTTCTTCTTCATCTTTTTCGCCGAGAAGCAACTCCAACGTTCCGCCATACACACTCGGCACCCGGAATGCATCGGTAAGGCCAGCATTAGCATCCAAATCCCAGATAAGTGTCTTTCGACCCAACTCACCTAATGCCGCTGCCAAGTGAATGGCTGTTGCCGTCTTTCCACAACCGCCCTTCTGGTTGCCAACTGCGATCACACGTGTATTGCGATTTTCAGACATGCTCGTGGCCTCCCTGCCAAAATATTTTTCAGGCCCTTCACAGTAAACCCGAAACTGTATTTTCAAAAATCCGTTAACGGATCATCGATGCTCCTATATCGGAAAAACATAATCGGAGTATCAAAAATGAGTTTTCACCAGAAACCCTTTGGTGTCAACAAAAAATCGCAAACACACTAAATTCACAACACCCACGACAACGACTTCAAAACCGGAAAAACAAAGCTCCATCTACGGAACAACATTTATCCATACATGGAACATCATTAATCCATGAATGGATAAACAAAACCGGAGTTTCGACGTAAGTCGATGGCGTCGCATGCATTTTGATGTTGACGATGATCGAGAGAATCAACATCATGGAATTTGGTACAAATTGCCCCGTAGGTTTGACCACACTGCCAAGCCCGCGATCCAAGCGGGTAGGGGGCTCAACAACAGAAAGGCGTTTGCGTGAAGTAGCGAGCCTGTAAAAGAAAAAAACCGCCGTGGAGACGGCGGTATTTTCCAACTTGGTTGCCTGTCCGGCGGAGCCGGGAAGCAACTACTTGTAAGTCTGAACACCTTCAAGATAGTTCTTCCCTTCCTCTTAGTCAAGACAATTCCGCAACCGAGCACGGGATTGTTGCGCCTACGCAAAATGGCCGGAAGGGAAGCCAGCCATGCAGGCACCAATCAACGCGCCGTCGCCCGTGGAGACGGGCAAGGCGTCCAACAGCCGCACCGGCGGTATCCGTCAGCAACGGATCGGCGGCGGCTTTGTTCACATCTCCACCCATCAACTGGCCCTTGGCTGGTGGCTCTATCACGCCGGTCACATCACGATGCGCCAGTTTCGGGTGTGGCTTGCGACGTTCGAACTGTTGGAACGTCGGCGTCACATGGTCTCAGATGGCGACAGGAAGCCGCTGTATCGCGTGGAAGAGATTCAGGCACTGGTGGGGGGGCGAGGCAGTCAACGCGCTGCAGCAGCCCTGAAATCCGATCTACGGGCACTTGCGCAGCTTGGACTTGTTACCGTCACCGATCACACCATCGAACATGCCACCTCGATCGAGCACATTCGGCTTGCCGATGTCTCCGGCTTTTGGTCGATATATGCACAACTGCCACATCAGAAGCGTCGGGTGCCCATCCCGCGCCGGACCTTGCGCGCGCTGGCCGGCGGCTTTAGCCGCGCTGTGACCGCCGTCATGCTGGCCTTGCTCATTCGATCGCTCTTTTGGCAACGCGGCCGGCAAGGCAGTGAGGGTAGCTATCGGGTTGATGGCAGAACCAAACTCGCCTGGATCGCCGAGGTCTTTGGCATCAGTCGCCGCGCTGTCACCGATGCGCGCAGCAAGTTGATCGAACTCGGTTGGATCGCCGAGGTCGAGTGCAACCAGTGGGAACTCAATCGGTGGGGGGTGCGCGACACCATCGTCGTCGACTGGCAGCCGCGGGATGCGGAGGCCGACAGTGTTGCGGACAGCACAACTGACAGTGCCGGTGATGGTGCCTGTGTTGGAAGCGAGAATGCCTCACAGCCCGACACCGAATCTGCCAGCCCTCGGCCTCAAAATGACACCGATTCTGCTAGCCCTTGTCTTAACAGGTCGCTTTTCTTATCAGAAAAAGAATTAAACAACAGAACGCTTGGGGCACAGCCACCAGGCCCGGCTGGTGTCTCGATTGAGACGCTGGAAAAAAAACAGCAGGCCAGTAGGGGGAGAAGGTGGCGACAGCGGGGGGGTGATCCCACCGCACCGGCCCTGCAGGAGATCCAACCCGCCGACCTGGCTCGTGATGATCGCTTGCTGGCCTTGTTCGGCCAAGCCGTCGAGCAAGGCTTGATTGCCGACTGTGAGGCAGGGCGGTTGGACTTCTTCGCCTTGGCCGAAAGGGCGCGCGCACGCGGTCGCCATCCCGGCGCGCTGTTCAAGTGGCTGTTGGTGCAGCGCCGCTTCGACTACATCACCCAGGCGGATGAGGATGCTGCGGCCGATCGGCTGCGCAAGATGCGCGAGGGACCGCGCTCGATGATGCAGCAACTACCCGGCGGGGTAGGGGGGGATCGTGACGCGATGGATGGTGGTGCTGACGCGGCGCAATTGGGCGGTGGTTCGGCCTCGGCGGTGGCGCGATCGGCGGTGATGGAACGCACCGACGACGAAGAGATTGTTCAGAGCTGCTTGCGTGTCGTGCAGCAGTTGAACACGCGTGGTCGTCGGCCCATCGATCCTTTTGACGTCGCCCGCCAAAAATGGCAGTGGTCACGCGAACGATGGGATCAGGCCCACGGGGATTACCAGTTTCGCCAACGCGAACGGTGGTATGGCGGGGGGCAGTGACGGCCAAGCCTCGATGATCCACAGACTGGCAATGGCTACGCTTCGAGCGCGTTGAGAATTTGCAGGCCCACCAGGAACAGGTCCGTCTCCGTGGACTTCACCCAGCGGACCTCGGCACGATAGGGGCGACCTGCGGGATTGCCGTCAGCGAGGGCAACGGTGCAAAGGTCGCCGGTGGCCAACGGAAGGTCGCAGACCACGCACAGCCCGCCGCCCGAGATATTGCGAACGGCAACCTGCATGCCGACACCGGCCGCCGTCAGATAGGCATCGAGGTGTCGCACCAGGAATCGATGGCGTTCGTCGATGTTGTCCAACGGGCCGGTACCGAACTTAGCGACCACACTCACCATGCGCCGCATCCAATCCCGCCGTTGATTTAACTTCTCCTGCGCCAAACGCGCTCCTTGCTTTTCGATATGCAACAAGCCGCCTGTCGTGCGACGCCGAAGCGTCGACGCACACAACAGGCGGCTCAGGGGGTCTTGGGCGTGCGCGGCCAACCAAGCCTCGCCAATGTGTTAAACGCTAAATGGGGCCGCTGCGCTCAGGTCGTCGGGTTGCGGTCGGCCCAATTCGGAGATGCCATCGGGGCAGGTGCTTCAGGGAATAAAGAGCCGATTTCGATGAAATCTGGCCCCAAAAGGGTCATTGCAGGGGGGCTAGGGGCCATCTGTATCAATAGTTGTGCGAGGAACCTTAAGTACGCCCGAATTGTTGATGGCTCACAGTGCCGGCTGGTCGATGATAAGCGTGGGGACTGATCGTGCGATCGAAGGCATGGACAATTCGGGAGAAGGGGAATGGACGCCGCTGAAGGCGGTTATCCTGAACACCCATTTAAATGTTGTGAATGCCAACTCGACCTGCCGATCCGTATTGCTACCAATCGTACAAATGCTATTCACTTTGCCTGCGCCTTCTGCGGGGCGCGCTACGCCGGCTTCTGGCTTGACAACATTTCCGACGATCTCAAAGGCAATGTGCGGGTCGATGACGATCCGCGCTTGGGCTGACGGCGAAATGCGTAATTAGCACACGGGTATGCCGCGCGGACGGGGGCGAACGCGTGTGACGGCAGGTAACCGCCAAGCCGTGTCAGATTTAGCGTAATCGGGAAAATAAAGGCATGCCCGACAGCATCTCGGGCCGGAGAGTAGAGAAAGGAAAGGAAGTCTCTTGCCGCCGGGCATGCAAGCGCATTGTAGTCCGTCACGTTGGCTATTGCGAAAATACCCATTACCTGACCGAAAATTTAATATTCTGCGGGATGGCCGGCGGCCGCGATGCACTTCACGGCGATCGTTGGCACCAATCGGCTACTGAATTGCTTGCAATAGCTGGGCGCTGACCGGCAGGAACAGCGTCAACGGCTGATCCAAAAGCGGCATAAACCCAAACTTCCCATAGAAATCCGCCGCCTGCTGATCCTTGGCATCGACCAAGACGGCATAGACGCCCACGCCGGTATGTAGCGATCGCTTGATAGCATCGGCCAGCAGCAGGCCGCCCAGCTTGCGCCCCTGAAAGCTGCGTGCGACGGCCAGCCGCCCGATTCGCACCGCCGGGATCACCGGGTAACGCGGCAGTTTTTTGGCAGTGGCCTCTGGAAGATCGTTCAGCGCCATGTTGGCGGCCGCCACCGTGTAGTAACCGGCCAAATGATCGGTTGCAGTGTCGACGGCGACGTAACAGATAGCCACCTGACGGCGCATGTCTTGAGTGGCTTGGCGTTGCAGATAGTGATTGAGCACGTCGACGCCGCAATCGAACGATTGGCGGTCGTGCTGCTTTTTATCGAGGTATTCGATCCGAAAGGGTTGACCCATCAGCCGGGTTCCACCTGATGGTGGTGATCCTGCAATGCATCTAACAGGGCAGGGGCCACCGGCGGCGGGTTCAATAGCGCATCGACCAAGCGCGCCTGATCGCGGGCGCTGAGTTCCAGCACCTCGTGACGGCGAATGGCATCCTCGGCCGCCAAGCGTGCCGCATTCACCACAAACTCCGACAGGCTGCTGCCGGTGAGGGCGGCGGCCCGTTGCACCAGTTCGCTGATGGCGGGGGTGGTGCGCGCCTCCAAGCGGGCGGACTTTTTGTGATCGTGTTCCTGCAGCATGGTTGGATGTCCTTTCATTCTCTATCTCTATTGTACGTCATATTGCCGTACATCGGCAAGTAAAATCGTCTTCTTGGGCGAAAAACGGCGTTTTGAGGTACCGGAATCGACCCAGTCGGTCCATGCGTGGCGGTCGGGCAGGGGCGGATCGCTGTGGGGTCCATGCCTATCTCAGGTCCATTCCCACCTGTGCGCGGGTGGCATTCCTCCGGCGCTGCGACGCGCAGGTCCTGAATTCTGGCGAAGGGCCTGGCGACGGTCGCCGGGTCCGCCACCCCCAACCGCACAGGAGTTTGGACCCATGACCAAGGACCCACGCAACCACGACACCCCCAACCATCAACCCGGACCGCACCTCGACGCGGCCGACCTGGCCCAGTTCACCGGCACCACCCAGTGGTATCGCCATCCCATGAATACCAAAGTGCTGTACACCGACGGCGTTCAATACCTGGCTGCCAAGGGGGAGGCCTACTGGCTGATCGACGCCATTGTGTCACACCTGCGATCGCCGGTGATACGGCAGGCGCTAGCCAATGACGATCGCTTGGCCACCCTGCAGTTCTGGCAACTCACCGTCAACGACGATCGATCGGCGGTGCTGACCTGTCGCGCCGACTCGGATGAGGAACCGGCCATCACCCAGCCCATCGACTACACCGACTTTCCGTTGGCGGAGATCGACATCTGGTGCGGTCGGTCGGAAGACCACTGGGTGCTGTACCTGCCGTCCGAACACTGACCCCTGCGGGCGTAACCGCCCGGCGGCGTCAGCAGCGTCGTCGGGTGGTTGTTTTTCGTTCTTCTTGGTGGGCGGTCGGGAAAGTGGGGATGTTCGACTTCGCGACAACACATTCAGCGCTTGGGGCGCGCGGCCGTCGGACGTCGACGGTAACGATAGCGCGGCCGCCGCCGCCGACGGCGTTGGGGTTTGGGCTTGACGGTACGGCGCAGGTTCAGGCGTGCCCGTCGAAAGCGTTCGGCCAGTGCCAGTGACATGATTTATCTGTGATGCCATCGGTGGGGCGGGGGAGTCAAGCCTGATCGCGATCGGTCGACTTGAGTACCCCTAATCCCGCCGCGAAATATCTCGCACCCATTGCGCCCGCCCGTGCGGGTGTGCTAGGGTCGCGCGGATTCAATCAACGCGAACTTTGAGAGGTCACCATCGAGGTCGATCCGCAACGCCTGGCATCCGGCACCTGGTGCCAGCAGACAGACACATGCATTCGGCGAAGGCGACATCGCGGCTGCCTACAGTGCTGATCGCTTCGGCACCACCGGGCGCATTCGCAAGCCGTTTAAACTCAACGGTCAGCTTTACACCAACGCGGGTGGTTGTTGCAGCGCCGACCATCACTACGTGAAGGCCTATCGCTTGGTGACGCCGGCATTGTTCGACGGCACGCCGGTGAGTTACGAGGAACGCTTTAGCACCATGGAAAAGGGCGCTGCGGCACGTAGCGATCCCAACGGCGCATTGCATGGCGTGCCGGTGACGTATCGCGATAAACCATTCGTGCTTTGCGGGCCGCCGGTATTTCTGACACCCGCGCCAATACCCTCAAACGCGCCCTCAAAAAGGCAGTCCACCCATCGGCGCGAGCACGTTTCAACGCCATCGCTAACTGAAACAGATGCACCGCCACGCAAACCTTTACCATCTACGCCGCGCGTGAAGCCTACATGGCCCAAGTCAGAACAGGGATTACTGTTTGATTTATAGAAGCTTGCGCCGAATGAAGTGTTGTTGCCGCCTACATCCGTGAGAAATTGACTGGCCAAGTAAGTAACACGTCGAGACTGATCTAGGAGAAGAATGGTGACGTGCCCAGCAAGAACGTCAATCACAATTCATGTCGAAAAAATCAAAAATCTTCTGTGTACGGACTTTATGTTAAGTGATGTTGGGCGCGAAACTTACAAAGCGCATTTGACTTTGCTGGATAAGAATTTTTTCTCATATTAAGAACGCGACACATAATCATGGCGTATAGTCCGAATGTTGGGGGATGTATCGATCAGCATACGTGCTGATCGGCAGCGTGCCCTGTGGGGGCCGGAGTATGACTCCGCGACACAATTGAGTATGTATCGACTGATTTGCCCGGCGGTTGCTTCGTCATTGAAGGAGCGCCGGTCAAGGCTATCGAATAGAAACCAATTACGACGTCTCGGCGTCGTCGTTTATTTTCGATTCCTGAAGTGCAGAAATCACGGTCAATGTGATTGGGTGTTTTCCGATGGCGCGGATAGTACGCCCAAACCAGAAAGCCAGACTAGATCAAATTACCCGGAGTGCAGATCGCATGTTAATTCGCCCACACAAGAGTCTGTTTTTTGTTGTCACAGTTGTATTGGCCTCGATGGGCAACACTGTTGCGTTCGCGGGATTTCCATATGAGCCGTTTGCTGACAATTGGCCATGCGGCCCGATTATTGGGATCATAAATGGCGGTGGGTGTGGCCACGGACAAACATTGCCGGCCCCCGCCACCAGTGATCCAGTTTATCTGCACAACGGTGAGTTTTATTTGGATGTCACTGATTTAGAGATTCCGGGGCGCGGGATCGACTTCGAGTTTACCCGCAAATACCGCAGTCGCTTCGGCTTTAACTCAGTGATGGGCGATGGTTGGGATCATAGTTATAACCTTTTCTTGGAAGACGTTGCAGGCGACTTACGTTTCTACAGCGGCACGGGGCGCGAGGAAGACGTCTTTACCGATCCAGGAACGACGGGCACGTTCGCCAAGGATGAGTTCCTGCGGACGCTGGTCAAGAACGGTGATGATACATTCACCATGACCACGCGCGACCTAACGAAGTTTAACTTCGCATCATTCGATCCCACGGGAAATAACCCTGGTATGATTACGTCGATCGTGGACCGCAATGGCAACACGATGACGTTCAGCTACTACACGAGTGGTACGCATCAAGGCAAGCTCGAGACCATTACGGATACTCTGGGTCGCGACATAGATTTTGCCTACGGCACTGACGGATACCTAAAGACCGTGACCGACTTTTCCGGTCGCGTAGTGACATTCACACACTACACATTGAGTGACCCGAACGGATCCATCGGCGACCTCGCGACAGCTACCTCGCCAGCCGTCACCGGAACCCCGAACGGCAATAATTATCCATCGGGAAAGACCGTCACATACACCTACGATGCCAATTCCCGTCTCAAGACGATTACGGATGCCAAGGGGCAGCAGTATCTTGAGAACTTCTATGTGTCCGACAAAGTTGTAGAGCAGATTTATGGCGGTGATCATTTCAATTTTTACTACGATGCTCCGTTGACGCCGACACCTCCATTGCCGGCTTCCGTCGCGTCCTCAGTTGATCAACGAACCATTATTAATAACCGGCGCGGCCATGTGAAAGAGCTATTTTATAACAGCAGCCATCAGCTAGTCGCCACCCGCGAGTATACTGGTACCGCACCCGACGCCACGATTCAAACCACTGACGCGGCAAATCGCCCGACGGGCAAGCTTCGATCCGCCGATCCTGACTTTTACGAAACGCTGTATTTCTGGAATGTTGATAGCTGGCTAACCAAGAAGATCATGCCGAATGGCAATCAGGTGGAGTTCGAATACGAGTTGGACCTCAACCCTAGCGCTACCCGACTTGAACGCGGCAATCTGCGCGAGAAAACGCGCACGGCGGGTACGCATACGCCGCAGGGTGACCAAACCAAGATCACCGAGAAATATGAATATAACACCAGTTTCGGCGGGTGTTGTGGTGCCAATTTTGTAACCAAGTACACGGACGGGCGCGGCAATGAAACAGTCTACACTTACGATCCGACGACCGGAGATCGGCTGACGGAGACCGATGTCACGACCGGCATTGTCCATACTTGGACTTACAACAGCTTCGGTCAGGTGTTGACCCACACACTTCCTTCTAACGGAACTACCCAACGGGTGGATTCCTATTCTTACTACACGTCAGGTCCCCAAACAGGCTATTTGCACAAACAAGTTGTTGATGACGCCAACCTAAAGCTCACGACTACGTTCGATTACGATTTGGTTGGAAACGTCGTCAACGTGCAAGATCCGAAAGGCAATGACACGCAATATGTGATAAATCAGTTAAATGAAGTCGTACGTACCATTACACGCGATGTTGACGGGAGTGGGACCCGCTACCAGGTCGACTCGTTCTTCGACGCCAATGGAAAACTCGAGCACCAAGACGTACAAAACATTGATGAAAATGGTGTTGTGTTGGCAAATAGCCACTTCACAACCAGCTATGAGTACGACATCTTGGATAATCTGATCGCGATCAACGAGGAGGTTAGCTCAACTGCATCGATTACGACGGAGTACGCTTACGACGAGAATGAAAATTTGATTCAGATCAAGTTTGGCGAGGCGACTAATGGCAATCAAACGACGAATACAATGGACTACGTGTTTGACGAACGCGACCTGCTATTCGAGAAAACTTGGGCCAAGACGGATGCCGACGAGACAGCCGAACAGTCCGTGTATGACGGTAACGGCAATCTAACCAAGCGGCTTGAAGGGCCGTCAAGTGGATTTCAGTACACAACCAATTATGTGCATGACGGATACGACCGGTTGTACACGGTGACCGATGCCAACCTCAACGAAAGGTCATTCAACTACGATGCCAACAGCAATGTTGAGATTGAGACTGTCAATGGAGAATTGCTGGACAACCCCACGACGGCGACCAATGTACAACTCTTCCGAAGAGTAAATGCCTTTGATGCATTGAATCGACTCACACGGGTTGACGTGGATCACTTCGTCGTCGCATCGG
>JAUIEW010000432.1 GCA_030429365.1 Phycisphaerae bacterium | reverse complement strand
GTCGAAAACGCTCACTGGGAACCCTGGCGGAGTTACGCAACATAGGAAGCAAGGTGTCGTGTCGCTGAATCTACCTATCCCTCGCATTTAACGTCCTTGAGGTCTGTGTCTTCAACAGCTGGGGCAGCAACCAAACATGAAAACCAAACACGAAGACACAGACCTTGAAATCGCCCACTGGGAATTCTGGCGGAGTTACGAAACATAGGCAGCAAGGTTACGCGTCGCTGAATCTACCTATCCCTCGCATTTAACGTCCTTGAGGTCTGTGTCTTCAACAGCTGGGGCAGCCAGGCCGTCGAGATTCTGAAGCGCGCCACCCACAAGGCTCGTGACGAACGGAATCGAGACGATTGCTTTGTCGCCGGACGGTCGAAGCCTCGTCACAGGACATTTCGACGGACATCTTGAGGTGTCGTAGTAGGCTGCTCGCTGACTTCGGCCACGCGCGGAATGAACCGGTTACCGCACCAGATTCTCAATGAGGAATTGACGGGTTGACCAACACGTCTCAGGCAAGATCGTTTATGAAGTACTTCACGGGCACCTAGTACTACAGCGCTAGGTTGATATTGGAGAATTCTGGGAGATCTGCGAATCTGTTGCGTCCCGTTTCTTTGCACAAGGAGGTGCGTTCATGGATGTCGATCAGATTCGTCGAATCAAACCAGAACTCACACGTTATTTAAATCGGTTTTCGGATTGTTTTGGACGTAAGGATACTCGTGGACATATGCCGGTTTATGTGGAAGGGCAATTGTCGAATTTGCCGCGCAAAAGCGTCGAGCCGATTGCCTTGGCGGCGGATGTGCCGGTCCGCACGTTGCAGGAGTTTCTCAGCCAACACCGTTGGGACGAAGACGCGGTCAGAAACAGGTTGCAGCAGATCGTAGCGAAAGAGCATGGTGGAAAGCAAACGATTGGGGTCATCGACGAAACGAGCGATGTCAAGAAAGGAGACAAGACGCCGGGCGTGCAGCGACAATGGTGTGGTTGTGCCGGCAAAACAGAGAATGGGATCGTGACAGTTCACTTGGCCTTCGCTAAAGATGACTTTCATTGCCTGGTTGATGGCGAGTTGTTCCTGCCTGAGAGTTGGTCGGATGACCGTCCGCGTTGCCGTGAAGCAGGGATACCCGATGGCATGGTTTACCGCCCAAAATGGGAAATCGCCTTGGAGCTCTACGAGCGTGCCCGGCAAAACGGGGTCGAGTTCCAGTGGCTGACTTTCGATGAAGGCTACGGCTCGAAAGGCCCGTTTTTGCGGGCCTTGGACCAACGAAAACAGCTTTTCGTTGGCGAAGTCCCAGTCAACCTGACTGGTTGGCTGGAGATGCCGAAAGTCACTTCGCGTCGCACCCAACGAACCGGTCGGCCGCGTAGAATTCCCCGCCTGACCAAGAACAGTCCGTCGCCCAGGCGAATCGATGTTCTTCTTAAGGAGCATCCCATCCTTCGCGATCAGGCGTGGCAAAGATATCGCGTCAAAGACGGCCAGAAAGGTCCGATTGTTTGGGAAGTCAAGCATGCCACGATCATCCGCCCTGACAATAAAGGCTTGCCCGCTGAAACTTGGCAATTGATCGTCGCTCGCAACGTGCTGGACGAGGACGAGGTGAAATTCTTCTTCAGCAACGCGCCAAGCGATACGACGATTGGCCAGTTGCTGCTGGTCGCTTTTTCTCGCTGGCGTGTTGAACGTTGC
Organism: Phycisphaerae bacterium; assembly: GCA_030429365.1. Classification (GTDB taxonomy): domain Bacteria; phylum Planctomycetota; class Phycisphaerae; order UBA1845; family UBA1845; genus UBA1845. The sequence continues at coordinate 487 of JAUIEW010000432.1, read as the reverse complement.
TTTCAAGATCAGAAACAAGACATCGGACTGGATGCTTGGGAAGGCCGCCGATACATCGGCTTGAAGCGGCACCTGATTCTCTCGAGTGTGAGTTACTTGTTCCTCGCCCGAACCCGTCACCGACTTCGGGGGGAAAAAATCCGAGTTAACCATATACCAAGTGCACGACGCAGTATCCGCGCTCGTCCAGAGCTGGTGGCTTAGCGGACGGGCGTCGACCAGGCTACTGGAGCACACTGCAAGCACGATCGAATACACGCAGCAACGCAACGCCCTTGCACGCAAATGCCACACGAAGACAACTCGCCGAAAACTAAGGAAAAAGGGTGTCAAGTTAACACAGCTCCCGCGATGCGAATGGGACTCAACCTAGCGCTGTAGTACTAGTTATTGCACCCAAAGTACGCCTTGCCGATTCGTATGCTCGCCCCGACGGCGTTTCACGATGCATCTGTGTCGACGCCGACGCGCGCATCGAGAAACGGCG
>JAUIEW010000431.1 GCA_030429365.1 Phycisphaerae bacterium | reverse complement strand
TAGAGTTCTTCGCGGAAACTCCCTTGCCGCAGCCCGATCGAAAAGTCGGCGGACCAGTCGATCAGGTTCGGGTCGATGATATCGCCGCTCATGCTCAACCCGAATCGTTCGGTGAAGCGCAGGTCGCGGTTGCGTTGTTTGGTTTTGCTCAGGGCGCGTCTGAAGAGCGGTAAACCGGAAACGCTTGAACCCAGGCGCGATGAGTCGACGGTGCGCCACTGGGTGTCGGATTCGAATTCGAGATACGCCGCATTGAAGTTCAGATGAAACCAGCCGGGCTTGATGCGCGAGGGCGGCGCGAATTCATCTGGCACTTGGGCGTCGGACTCTTGTGGTGGTGCGACGGATTCTTCTGATTCTGTTGCAGAAGATTCAGGCTCGCCGACAGGTTCGTCGCTGGACTGGGTCTCGTCGGGTTTCGCCTCGGTGACTTGTTCTACAATCTGGGGTTCAGCCGGTTCGTCGGCGAGGACACGACTGGAAGCGCAAAGAGCAATGAGCACGCAGACCCCACAGGTCATGCATACTCGTAAACGCATCCTTTCGTTCGGCGCCGCGCCGCCCAATGCCATCACCACGCTCTGAGATCAAAAGTCATGAATGCCCGGAGCCACTCCACCCGCTGACTCATCCGTTAACCTGAAGGCGTTGCCTTGATCGTTGTGGCAGCGCAGGCACACAAAGTCCAGCGTGATTCCGCTCATCCTGCCATTTTCATCGAGCGCGATACGGCTGCCATCTTGAGTCAAAAGTGCGTCGAGATGCCCAGATTCCACGTCGATCTTGAACACGTGCGTGCGCACATCGCCGATCTTCGCGCCGAAACCTCCGGTGACGCTGGCGTCGGCCGAAAGATTGTTGCGCGATGCAAAGGGCATGTGGCAGCTTTCGCAGTTCATGAATTCCACGTAGTCGCCTTGCACATAGACTTTGTCCATATGCCGGGCCATGTTGGAATCGACGTGACACGTCGTGCAACCGTTGCGAATCCCGCGCTCTCGATCCTGAATCGATGAGACGTGCGGGTCGTGGCAGACCGTGCATCCGAAATTCGAATGCGGGCTCGCTTTCAGTTCCGAGGCCTGCTGATACGCCGCGATGAATCCGTCGATTACTTCGATTGCGTCTGATCCAACATCGCGGGCGTGACATTCCGCGCATGCCGACACCGACGAATCGACATTCAGCACAACCGTCTGCGGACTGCCAACGTGTGCACTGCCCGGTCCGTGACACGCTTCGCAGTGCACGCCAGGTTCGGCCCACGTTCCGCCGATGCCCGCTCGATTCTCCTGTCGCCTGCCGCCGTTGTCGTCAAACGATTCTGCCCCGGTGGCATGGCAGCGGAAGCAGTCGTATGCAAATGGCGTTCCACCAAAATCGCTGCCAGCCGCAACGTTAAATCCGGTTGAGTTTACGGCTTGTATCCGTCCGGCGCTGGACGCCACCCGCTGCCCGGAGTCTTCGTCGGTCAGGATAAACCCGTCGTTATCGATGAAATTCGCAGATGTCGAATATCCGCCCACCAACCAAGAGATGTCCGTCCACTGCAGTCCGGGTGGAGGATCGGGCGTGCCATCGCCCACCATGGTCTCGGGGAACTCGGGCGACTTGCCCGAGATGGCCGTCAACGCCTGGGCATGCCCGTGATGCCGGTGCGATTCGCTCAAACCGGGATGGCAGGCAAGGCAGGCGGCTGACCCAACATAGCCGGGATCGGTGTTGTTTCCTCCGCCAGGTGGGTCAGGCGTCGAATCAATCGGAACGCAGCCAATCAGGGTTGCGCAGACGAATGCACCGAGACAAGATTTAAATCGATTCAGAAATCGTAGGGATCTCATGGATCTGCCATAGAGACAAAAAGCGAACGACAGGTTGCCGACTCTGGCTAACCTTCAATACGGCCATTGGCAAGTTGCGTGCCGATCGTCTGGCATTGGCGACATTCGTGCAACGGCAGAAGCAAACCTGGGTCGTCAGCCGCCAAGAGAGCGACCATTCGACCCAGGTTTTGTACGCCAAAATGCATCGCGCGTAAATGAATTAAACGCAAGCAATTACAAAGTTTGCCGGGTATCAGGCTACGGTCCATCCGGGTGCATCGTCGTGGTCACAGCCGACGCCGACGTCGTCGTCAGCTCGAAGGCATTTCCAACACCGTTGTGGCAACGCAGGCAGACGAAATCGAGCGTG
>JAUIEW010000150.1 GCA_030429365.1 Phycisphaerae bacterium | reverse complement strand
CGACATGTTGCCCGCCTGGTGCTTGCCCACGGCCTCGAACACGTCCTGCACGGTCACGTCCTGCCCGTTCAGCCGGCCCGGAAGGATGGACCCGCCGTAGATGAAGACCGACGGCACGTTCAGGCGCACCATCGCCATCATCATGCCCGGCAGCGACTTGTCACAGCCCGCGAGGCCGACGATCGCGTCGTAGCAATGCCCGCGCATCGTCAGCTCGACGGTGTCCGCGATGGCCTCGCGCGAGGCCAGCGACGACCGCATCCCCTCGTGGCCCATCGCGATGCCGTCGGTGACGGTGATTGTGGTGAACTCGCGCGGGGTGCCGCCGCCCTTCTTCACGCCCATCTTCACCGCCTGCGCCTGGCGGTTCAGCGCGATGTTGCAGGGCGCCGCCTCGTTCCAGCAGGTGGCCACGCCGACCCAGGGCTGGTGCACCTCTTCCTCGGTGATCCCCATGGCATAGAAATACGAGCGGTGCGGCGCGCGGGCCGGACCCTCGGTGACATGGCGGCTGGGAAGTTTCGACTTGTCGAAGCGTGCGGTCATTTGCGGGTCCTCCCGAAGAACGTTTTGTCCTGCAATAATCTTACGGAGGGGGGCGAGCAAGCCGAACCGCCTCTGGCCGGGATCGGCGGCGCGTGGCAGGGTCGGCCCGACCGATGTTCCAGCCCGGAGAGGCCCGATGATCGCCGCGCTCGCCCTGATCCTTCTGTTTCAACTCGGAGGCGAAGCCACGGCGCAGGCGCTCGCGCTGCCGCTGCCGGGTCCGGTCCTCGGGATGATCGCGCTGGTGGCCGGGCTGGCGCTCAGTCCCCGGCTGCGCGCGACGGTGACACCGGTGGCCGACGGCATCCTCGCGCATCTGTCGCTGCTCTTCGTCCCCGCGGGCGTCGGCCTTGTCGCGCAGCTCGACGTGATCCGTTCGGCCGGGCCCGCGCTGCTGCTGGCCCTCGTCGTTTCGTCGCTGGCGGCCATCGCGGTGGGCGCGCTGACCTTCACGCTGGTGGCCCGGCTGACCGGATCGGCCCCGGAATGACCGACGCCGCGCTGATCTGGAGCTATCTCTCCCGCGACCCGCTGGTCTGGCTGGCGGCCACGCTGGCCGCCTACTGGATCGGCGACCGCCTGTCGCTGGCCGTGGGCCGCAAGCCCTGGGCCAACCCCGTGCTGATCGCCGTGCTGCTGCTGGCCGTCCTGCTGGTCGGCACCGGCACGCCCTACCGGGCCTATTTCGAGGGCGCGCAGTTCGTCCACTTCCTGCTCGGCCCGGCGACCGTCTCGCTCGCCGTGCCGCTCTGGCGGAACGCGCCGCTGCTGAAGCGCGCCGCCCTGCCGGTGCTCGCCGCCCTCGTCGCGGGCTCGGTCACCGCCATCGTCGTCGCGCTGGCCGTCGCGGCCGCCTTCGGGGTGGACGATGTCCTGCTCGCCACCGTCGCCGCCAAGTCCGCCACCGCCCCCGTCGCCATCGGCGTGGCCGAGTTTACCTATGCCAGCGGCAAGGAAGCAGTGATCAAGTGCGGCGGCATCCTCAAGATCGAAGCGGGCGGCACCATTACACCCAACGCCGAATTGGTTAGCGACGGCAGCGGCAAGGTGGTGGCGCGCGGCACGACGGCGACGACGCTTTACAACGTGATCGGTCGTGCCCTTACCGACGCCGCCGACGGCGAACTGGTGATGGTGCGTTGGGGTCCGTACTCGACCTGGGGTGACAACGCCTCTTAATCCCTTCGCACCTGAGTAAAGGATCGCCGATCGATGGCATTGAGTTTTGCTGATGTGATGGTGACGGCGCGGATGACGCGCGTGGCGACGGTGGATATCGCCGCTTACACGCCGGTGCGATTGGGCACCGATCCGGAGACCGTGCTGCCCATCAGCCCCACCGCGGAGTGGCCGGTCGGCGTGACGGAGTTTGCGGTGCAAGCTGGACAGCCGGCGGTGTTGCTGGTGGAAGGCCTCTTGCCGGTACGGGTGTTGTTGGCGGTTGATGGCGGTGAACTGGTATGGGCTCAAAGCGGCGGCGTGCGACCCTACATCGCGGCGGGTGGGTTTAGCGCGTATCGCCACATCGTCGGACGGGCATTGACGGCGGGTGCTGCCAATGAATTGGTGATGGTGAATTGGCACCCGCATTCGATCTGGCAGGACAACGGCAGTTAGACAATTGACTTTTTTCACCGGCACGGACTGCCGGGAACGACTCGAAAGGATTCGGCAATGACAGCAATTGGTGGAAGCACGACGACGGTCGCACCCGATCCGGTATTAACCGGCTTGTCGGTGGAACTGGGTACTGGCGGCGATTACATCGCCGACCGCATTGCGCCGCCTGCGCAGGTAACGCGCGACGACTTCAAATACTCGGTCTGGGATCGCGATGACATCAAGACGGACACACGCGACGAACGCGCGCCGGGCACGCCCGCGAACGAGATCAAATTCGGTCAGACGTTTGCCACCGCATCGGTGACCTATCGCGGCTTGAAGAGTCGTATTGCGGATGAAGTCCGCAACAACCATCCGAACCCCGGATCGCTTGAGCGTCGACGCGTAAAAGTGTTGATGAACAAGATTCGGCTCGGCATCGAAATGCGCATTCAGGCGATGGTGTCTGCCGCGAGCAACACGCGCTCGGCACCATCGACGAAGTGGAATGCATCCAGCCCGACGATTCGTGCTGACATTCTGGCGGCAAGAGAAGCTTTCCGCACTCAATGTGGAATGCTGCCAAACGTCATCGTTCTGCCGCCCAGTGTGCGCACGGTGGTGTTCAACGACTCGGAGATCCTCGAACTGCTCAAGTACACCAGCGGCGGATTGTTGGCTGATGGCATGATTCCGCAGATCGAGAACATGCAGGTGATCTCCCCAGGCATCATCAAAGACACCGCAAATCCAGGCGCAGCCGCATCAATCGCCGACCTGTGGGACAGCGATGAAGCGTATTACCTCTACGTCGATCCGAATGCCGGTGACGATCTGGATGCGCAGACGGCGCTGCGACAGGTTCGCAGCTTGGCGACGACAGGAGTTGCGTTCTCGACGCATCGTTGGCGCGACCCCGACGAATCGGCCCGCGCCGACCTGGTGTCGGTGCATCTCGATCAGCACGAGATGGTCGTGTCGCAGGCGATGATCTTGCGGCAACTCGACGTGTTGACCTAAGCCGTCGCACGCATCGTTAGTTTGTTGATCACGCAGAATCGGGAATAGACAGAATCAATATCTCATAACTGGAGATTGCAGATGAGTAAGTTCTACAAGACCGTGCGCGGCGAAGTGTACGGCAAATGCGGCATCACCTTCGGCGCGGAGCCGGTCGAAGTGTCCGACGCCAAACTGAAGGAAGTCGGCGGCACGCTGAAGATGTCGGTGGCCGATCGACTGGCTGCCGATCGGCGATTGGTGGAAGTGGACCCACCGGAGGCGAAGCCATCGAAGCCATCGAAGCCGTCGAAGGCGTCGAAGACAGAGAGTGCTGACGCCGACAAGACCGGCAACAGCAATGACAAGAGCAAGGGCAACCAAGGCGCCACCGACAAGAAGTAATCGCTATGGCATACGCCACCATCGCCGACTTGAAAGCGCGCATCGGAGTTGAGCTGTATGCACAGCTCACCGATCTGGAAGCGCTGACCACTGCGGATGACACCGTGGGTAAGGCGCGACTAGACGATGCGCATGGCTTCGTCAACGCCAAACTGGGGCAGCGCTATAAGACGCCCATCGATACGACGCTCGATGACGATCTGGCGGTGACCATGAAGGCGATGACGTGTGCGGTGGCGGCGTATGACGCCTATGCCCTGCATCCGACGCGATCGAAGTCGCTACGCGAAGCGGTCGTCGCGGTAACGCAACGGTGGTTGGACTTGTTGGAGTTGATTGCGGCTGGCAGAGCAGCGCTGCCTGGGTCGGCGAAGTTGCCGGCACCGACCAGCAGCGGCGCGGACGCGGCCGTCGTCGGCGAGCCAAAGGTGTTTACCAACGCGAGCATGAAGGGATGGCCGTAGGTCGATGGCTGTCGGACTGACCATCACGCCCGATCGCGAAGACCTGCGGCGACTGCAGAATGCCTTTAAGGAACTGCGGCGCTTCGGTGGTGATCAACGGCGCGTGCTCGGGCGGCTTGGTATCTACATGACGCGCGAAGCGCGGCGGCGATTGCGATCTCGCAAGCGCGACTGGGGACCGACGACGTTTCGGTTGAGTAAGTCGCTGGCGATGCAACTCGACGCGAACGCGGTGACGGTGGGATCGAACTTGGTGTATGCACGGATTCAACAACTCGGCGGTGAGGTGCGGCCCAAGCGCAAGTATCTGGCGCTGCCCGTCGACGCGTCGTTGCGTCGGCGCGGTGTATGGCCGCGCGACTTGCCTTCTGATTCGTTGAAGTTTGTGCCGAACGCCAAAATTCGTATCGGCTCGCATTCGTGGACGGGGCCGGCACTGGTGCGTGCGAAGGATGTGCGCTTGGCGCGACAAGCGGCCAGTACGATTGGCGGCGGCACGTTCCTCGATAGTGCCGGGCGCTTGCGCGCGGCGGATGGCAAGTTCATCCGCAAAGGCGAAGTAGGCGGCGGCCGCACATTGCCTGCGGGTGAGGTGTTGTTTGCATTGGTCAAGCGCGTGCGCATTAAGGGACGGCCGTATCTGGTTTTCGACACGGCGACCAAAGCATTCCTGTTGGATCAGGTTGCGGCAGATATCGAGCGCCGACTGCGCGGGTTGGGAGGGATGAACTGATGCCGACGCTGGCTCAAGGTTTGACCGCGATGCGCACTGCGATATCCGACCAAATGAAGAACGCGGACGGACTGAGCGAAATCGTGGGTGTGCAGGACATCTATGTGTTCGACAAGTTTCCCGACGCGCGCCCTCTGAACTTTGAAGATGAGTCGAACATGGAGACGCGGGTGGGATTGGTTCCCAGCAACCACAGTGTTGAACCGAACTATGCGAACGGCGAGATAAAAATCGTGCGACGGCACGAGTTATTTGTTGGTTCGGGATCAATCAAAGTGAGCGAATCGGAGTTGTTGGAAGGCATATTGATCACGGCGTTGACGCGTCTGAAGAAGTTTTTGACCAACGATCTGCAGCCGATCAACCCGGATGACTTCCTGCCGTTGCGCGTCGAAGAGTTGTGCTTGTTGGGAACCTCAAGTTTGGATCGAGAGCCGATTATTGAACCGGAAGAGTTTCAGCAGTTGTTCGATATCACGCAGATTGCTTATGTGAAAGTGGCCGACCTAACGACGGCGTGATGCCGTGATGGAGATTTGACAGATGGCTGACGACAAGAAACCCGACAACGCGCCGACCAAGACAACATCTAAAGCGGATGGTGATACGCGTCTCGTCGTGCCCGATGGCTTCGTGTTGATGTGTTTCGAAGGACCGCCGGACGAAGGCATGAACGCAATGCTCGGCAGGCCTGTTGCGAAGGGGCACATCTACACGGTACCGCTGAAGAAAGCGGCGGCGTTGATCGACAGTAAGCAGCCGTTCGATCTGGCATATGCCGACGATCGACGGTTGATCGAAGCGGATTTGAAGAAGCTGCGCAACAAGCAAAGCGCCTAACGCAGTCGGCGGAATTGGTAAGCGATGCGGTTTGTTCGACCGCTGATCACCGGCAGGGAGGCTGGTAACTATGCCCGGAAACTTCAAAGAGGAAATCGTTCTGCTGGGCCTCGAATCGACGCGCGGCACAGCGCCTGCTTCGTCTGCATGGGACGTGAATTTTGTCGGTCAGGGATTCTCGCGTCAGTTGGTGCACGGCACCGGCAAGGTCGATGGCTCTGCCACTCACCCGTACACTAGCAAGCAGGTGAAGATCGGTTCGACCGCATCGCCCAGCCTCGAACCCGATTTCAACTCCAACACCATTCGCGACATCATCCAGATGTTGACGAAGCGCAGCAGCGGCGTGATGCCATCGTTCACGATTCGACACTCGGCACCGAGCGTCGATCAGATGAACTTTCTGGGGGCGATCGCGAATCAGTTGTCGATGGAGTACACGCGCGGCAGCGATCCGGATGATGGGTATATCCTCACGGGGTCGCTCAACTTTGAGTGCATGCAGCCGGCGGCAACATCGGGCATCTCTGCCGGCACGCCGGCCACGGGCAATCACTTCAAGATTTCAGAGGCCAGCTTCACGATCGACAGCGTAGCCGCCGACGACGTGGTTTCGTATCGGCGGCAGATCAGTATCGGTCTCGACTTGGGCGGCCTCAATGCAGCCGGGAAACGCATCTACATCGTTGAGGGGATGTTGCAGGAAACGATCACGTTGCGTGCGAAGTTCAGCAGCGATGCGTGGCGTGCGATCGTGGCTGCCGGCGACGAAGTGCCGGTGGTGATTCAGCATGCGACCGGCGTTGCCAACGAGACGGTCACCGAGACGATCGCGGCCGCGACGATTCAAACGCACGACCTCGGCAACGACGGCAGCACGCGCATGCAAGAGATCACGATCACCGATCCGGGAATTGGTGAAGCGGCGGCACCGACCGTGTGGACGTTTGGTTCGGCCATTGGGGATATCTTCAGCCTGTAAGCGAATGGTATGACGCAGTTTTCGTTTAGCTACAAGATTGACGCGATCGACAACAGTGAGTCGGGGCTCGCTGATGCGCTTGGATCGCTTCGAGGTTGGTCGACGAAGGCCGCGGCGTTGGTTCAAGCGCCGTTTAAGTTCGGTGGTGCAGCGCTGGGCTTCCTTCGTGATTTCAATCTTGGACTGAAGCCGCTGTTGGGTGGCCTCGATTCGATACTTGATACCGGGTTGCGACTGGAGGCGCAGCAGAAGAGCTTTGAAGCGCTGACCGGTAAGCAAGGAAAGCAAGCACGAGAACTCGCGAAATCCTTAGTCGCGGCCGCCAATGGCACGTTGACTCTGGCTAAGGCGCAACAGATCGCCAACCGCGCGCTGGCGTCGAACATACAGATCGATCAGCTGGGAACGCTGCTCGACTTCGCTTCGCGTAAGAGTATCACCACTGGCAAAGATCCCGGACAGGCTATCGATACGCTCGTGACCGGGCTGGCTCGCGGTAGCACCTTGTTCCTCGATGACTTCGGGATTCTTGTTGATGGCATCGATGGCGTGCGCCGCACGTTTGATTCGATCAACGGAGAAGGCGCATTCGATGCGCTTGGACCTGCGGCCCAGAAGGCAGAGATCATTCGGCAAGCGTTGGCCGAGATGAATCAGCAGATGGGCAACATCGGTGTGACCGGCAAAGAGTCATTCTTCGTGTTGGAGGGCATTAAGAACTCACTGAAGAGTTCATTGAATCAGTTGATTGCAGCTGTCGCAAGAAGCAAGGATCTGCGCGACATGCTTGCGGGTGTTCAGTCACTCGTCGGTGGAACTGTAGACCACCTTGAGAAAGGTGGCTCGTTGTCTGAACTTTTGTTCGGGAAGAAGGGTGGAAAGAGTGGCGGCTTGCTAGGAATCGGTGGCGCGGTGCTGACAGATGCCGGCGTTCTTATTGGTAAGGGATTTGTTGGTGTTCTGTTCGAAGCGATTGAGCGACTTGGGAAGCCCATTACTGAAATGATCGATAGTGTAATTAAGAGCATTCGAAAAACTTGGGATGATATAAAGACTAACATGGCCGGGATGCTGGGGCTGTTGGGCATCGATCTGTCTTCGTTGGGTAGTGGAAAGCGACAACAGCACGAAAGTCGGAGAAGAAAGAGTCGCTCTGAGTCGATTATCCCTAGAAACTCCGCCACCGAAGAAGCGGATTATCAGAAGCGTCGAAGAGAGATTTCTGAACGTCATGAGCAATGGAGACAAGACTGGGAAAAAAGGCGACGAAATCAAAACCGAACCGAATCAAGTAAGTCGAAAGATTCGCCATCCGTGTTGTCGATCTTTGATACGCCACCACAGGATAAAAGCCGCCCTTTCCTCGACAGGCTCTTTGAACTCATAGAGTATCGCGTTCGGTTCTGGCTCGGCTACCCAATTACGCCCAGTGCAAATCCCAACCCACGTGACGGTCGGTTATGGGCGTCAAGTCAGAGCGCAAACCCAGCACTTTTATTCCCATCATTAACAGCCAGCGCTGCAATTGCGGGTGGCAATTTCTTACGGCAACCCGGCGATCTGTTTCGCAGTATTGGCGACGAAGGTCGTCGGCTCATCGCTGACGCGTTGGGTTTCAATCGAACGCGAAAAGAGATTGGCTTGTTCCGTGCCGATTTCCCAAACGCCTCGACCGACAAGGCTGGCCTAAAGCCACTTGTTGACGCGGACTCGCTGATCCCGTTGACACAGACGGAACGTCAGCGTCGCCGCCGTGAACGTAGCCGGATCACCAACACAATCGACCTAATGGAATCCGGTAATCGTGGTGTGCGTGCAGAGGCGCGACGAAGAGCAATCGAACGAATCCGTCGCCTGCGAGCTGATGGTCGTGACGTACTGCCTCGTGATCGCCGCCGAATATTCGACGAAGAATTCAAGCGGACAGTGAAAGAATCCACTGATCCTTTGCGAGAACAAATCCGTTTGATCGATCAATCGTTGGCAGAAGACAAGGTTAATCGCGATCAACGCATTCAGCAGATGCGTGGTGATGACGGATCGAAATTGAAACAAATTGCTGAAGACTCCCTCAAGCAAGTTGAGTCGTTGGCAATGATGACTTCAACGGGGCAGTTGATTGCTGCTCTATTGGATCAGCTTGTATCCGCTGCGGGCGGATTCGAACAGAGGCTTGCCGCAATAGGCTTTGCAAAACAATAGAGGTGAAGAATGAATATTGACTTGAATAACACGCCACCCGATCTCGAAATTTCACTTGGGGATAGCCCCGTCGTATTTAAGCACCTGTACTTCAATGGTGCGGAACGCATGGCGATCCTAGATCTGCTTACAACTGATTGGAGTGCGGCGTTCGAGCGATCCATTCAGAAAGTCGTCGGTGTCGACGGGTTACTTGACGCTGATAACAAACCAATTCCGAAAGGCAAGATCAACGATCTCATTGGCCTGCTCAAATTCGAACAACAGATCGATTTGTTTTCTCAACAACTCGTTCTTAATGGAACTCCGTTCAAGATCATTCAGAACATGGTAGAGAGACTTCTCAGCAAGGAGGATGCTGAGGCTGTCCGACAAATGGCGGACGAACTGGGAAAGCTGCCATTCGTCGCGGCGAAGAAATCGTCGACCGATTAATTCACTACCGCAATATCGCGCGGCAAATTGGCGTGGCGTTTCACGTAGACTTGCCAGGCTTGCCCGCTATTGCTGAACGCGTATTGGTTGAACGAATTAATCGACAGGACAAGTCCGTGATCATCGAACGGAATATCTTTGGTATTTGATGCGTGGCCCACACACTCACATTCAACGGCGACGAAGTCGGCCAGTACTTGATGGTCGTACAGCCCGTAAACGAACTGCTGACGCCTGCAAACTTTCGCGTCGGGTTGTTTCAGCAGAACGCTGCTGTGAATGCCGACAGTCGCAATTTGGTGCGGTCGTATCGCTTTGTGGTGACGCTGTTGGGGTCCAGCCCTATATCGGCAGCACGACTGCTGGAGATTATTCAACAACTGCAAGGGCGACGAGGCGACATCGTCGCTGTTTTCGACAGCGACCGGGTGGAGTTGGATCAGTGGGTTATCAATCGTGTGGAGTCCGCCATGCCGTCGCCCGGCTTCGGAGGTCTTTGGCGACCGGGCGTTGCGATCACAGCTGTCGGCGAAAACCCGCCGCGATACTCTGAGGTGTAAGCTCGTGCCGTATTATCGAATGAAGGTCAACAACACGATCGTGCTCGATGGGCCGCCGTTGGCGTCGGCAGTCGAAGACGGCGTGATCAATTTGATCGACATTCGACGCAGCTACGATGGACCGTCGGAGTTGCGCTTTCGCGTGTACGGCGATCCCGGCACACCTCGCTTTGGTGCAGATGCCAAGGTGGTGTTGTATCGCGAAGAGGTGCTGGTCTTTGAAGGCCTGACTAGCCTGCCGCGTCGATCGTGGGCGACCGATCGTTATCCGTATAGCGAATACACCGCGTTCGACTATTCGAATCTGTTGCGCCGTGGCACGGTGCTCGATGAGAATGACAACCAGTCGATCGCATTGGCCGGCAACACGGTCGGTGCGATTGTGACGTCGTTATTGGAATTGGCTGGCGCACAGCTGTCGGCCGAACGCGTCGGTTTGGAAGAAGTGGTCAACTTTAGCGGCGGCGCGGCGTCGTTGCCAGCATTTCCAGTGACTCTACAGGGAGAGTCGTTTGACGAAGCATTGCGCCGAATAGCGGCGGCAGCACCAGGCGTCGCATTGGTGATGCTGCCGGGAGCGAGCGAAGGCCTGTCACGCTACACCTTCGTGAATCTCTACGCGTCGTCGCCGTATCAACTATTAATCGATTCAACACGTGTATTGTCGTTGGCAATTCAGCAGTCGCTCGACGATCGTTGTGGTGCAGTGCGCGTTTTGCAGGGCAACACTCAGGGTGAGGCAGAGGTCGAGTTCGAAAGCGAAGTCGAGCTTTCTCCCGACTGGACTGATGACGAAGCGAGCCAGTGGACGTGGTCTGACTACTACCTTCGGAACAGTGGTGACCAGCAAGGCGACAATTCGCATGTCTATCGTCGATTCAGTTACGAAGATCCTAGTGATGAGATCAGCGAAAACTCGTTACGTGTGGCATTGGTTCGAACCCAGCCAAACAATGAAGATCCCGATTATGGATGGCAGCGCAACCAGATCGTTGATCTAAACACCACTGAGAAGAAAGTCCTTCTGCGTTGGCCCGCGATTCGAAACATACCGAATCGAAAGATTTGGTTTTTTAACGCGCATGATCCTGGGCATGTCAAACCGGCGCTGGCCAAGATGAAGTACACCAATAACTTCTCTGCTCAAGCTCCGATCGTTATTGCGGAGGTGCGCGTTCCAGGTACTGGTTTCTCTGGTCGCGCATACGAAATCGCCAAGCGGACATGCGCGTTTGAAAAGATCATCACGGTGCCCGCAGGCGTAACGCGAGAAGCGTATGCACAAGCAGCATTCCGGGCATTTACAGAACCATTAGTAATTGGGTCGGTTCCCGTCGAAGATCCTCTTCCTGATGATCTTTGGCGACTCGACCGGCGCATAAATATCGCGACGGCTGGCGGGATTGCCACGGGCTTCGAATCAATGTCGGCTCCGATGCGAGCCTTTACCGTCAAGTTTATGAGTGGTGAGACGGCCACTGTTGAGTTCAATCGCGACGACACACAAATACTAGGTGAGGGAGGCCGATGAGTTTATCTGACGCATTGGCCAACAAATTTGCGACGCTGTTTCGCGCGGTCGGTGAACTACAGCGACAGTTCGGTCTCCGAGACCGCGAACTCACTGAGTTCAAACGATCTATCAATGATCAATTAAATATTCTGTCTGAGGTGCAACTCGCGCCGTTTGCCTTCACGCCGCCGCTAATGTTAATGCGAATCGAATCGCAGCTCAGTAGTAGCGGCCTCTTCACCGCCCGGCGGATGGATATCCAGGCGAATCAGATGGTGCTTGATATCGAAGACACGCGCGTGTTTCTCGTGCGCTCGATGCCAGGCGAGACCGGCGTGTTCGTGGGTGCACGTGTGTGGGTCCAGCAGATCGGCACCATGACATCACCGGTTGCCGAGGACGACGGCGCGGAACGTGGCGTGTACGGCATCGTCAGCGGTGAGTCTCATGGCTTCGAAGCGCTCATCTCTGGTGCACCAACGACCGATGAGAACGACGACATCTTCTACCCTTGGGTGCAAGACGGTCTTTATGCGTCCGACGAATACACGTCGGATACGGTCATCCATGAAGGTGGCGCCCCGTTTGGCAATGCCAAGCTTACGGCACGCGCCGGCTGGGACTTATCTTTCGACCCGCCACGAGTCACGATTGCGGTCAACACGCCAGTCTTCATTCATTACAGCAGCACCGATGGCTGCTTCTTTATTTCGCAGGTCTCCGAGCCACAGCTGGAGGAATGCGACTAATGGCGAAGCTATCGATCAGTCTTGCGACCGGTAGGGCATTGATTACTGCCGCAGGCAAGTGGATGCTCGGTTGCTGTTGTACACCGCCGCCCGATTGTGGCTGCTGCGTGCAGACGGGCACCGGGCCCGATGTGTACGAATGCCAAGACACGGGGTTGCCGGGCACATCTGGTGAAGACTACTGCATCGGGACGCTCGGCGGCACGCCACTCAAAGGCGTCTGGCTCAATCGACAATTCCGGTGCTTGCCGTGCGAGTTCGAATACGAATCGTCGTCCGTCGTGGCTCCGACATGCCCCTATCCAGCAGCGGATGATTGTGGCGAAACCTGTGACGATTTTGACAGTGCGCCTGCTACGATGTTGGTTGCCGTGAACGGTCCGTTCAATGATGAGCCATCTGGCCC
>JAUIEW010000430.1 GCA_030429365.1 Phycisphaerae bacterium | reverse complement strand
TCACCGACACTTCGTTCGGATACATGCACAGCCGCTTCAGTCTTAACTGGACTGGCGGTGACGATCCTGGTCGTCCGGTTAGCTTGGGCGCGCCGCGCGGCGGCAACAACGGCACAAACTGTAATGCTGCCAGCGGTGCCGACGTCATCGTTGGCGATCTTTATCCGAGCGTTTCCAATCCTTCCAGCCAGCAGGTCAACGGCGTCTGGATCGATACCTTCTCGGTCGGTACCGAATCCTGCAACATCGGTGATACGGCGATGACTTGGGGGAGCGGTTGCGGATCGATTCACCCCGTGATCGGTCAAAACTGTTTCCGCTATATGGATGGCCGCCTCGAGCACATCGGGCAGTCGTGGCTCAAACACCGGATTCTAACACGGGTCGTGAAGCTCATCACTTGCTTCGCTCGGCTGTTCCGCGCCGCCGAAATGCGCTCGCAGAGGTTCTATCTCAACGTTCCATCGAGCCCCTTCATACTTTGCCCGATGAACCGTCTGGACCAAATCACTGTCGTTCCGCAGAAGAGCTTGATAGCGACGCCACGCTGATGCTGCGTCCTGCCCATCCGTCATTTGCGGCAGACTCACCGTAACTGTCACTGTATCGATTGCAAAAATACAAGTTGCCGCGAAGATTTCACGCATCGAAGTACCAGCAAAATGCAGCAACAGAATGCGGTCTGATACCGTGTCAAAATCAACAGGGGCGTATTTGGTGCCCAAGTCTGACGGCTGGGTTCCAAGCCCGAGTACGCGAATCGAATTATGGAACTCCCGAAAATAATGGGCTGCTTGGTCGCGTGTGCCATTGTCTCGAAAATAGCGAGCGAGAGGTTGACGCACGGCGTCCCCCATTGGATCAAGAACGGCGCGATAGCCGATCATATCGAAGAGAGCAAGCACCCCTGCCTTTAGCATTGCGGCAACCCAATGAGAAGGAAGAAATGATTCAGCTACAGCAAGCTGCATCGGAGCCCTCAATCTGGGATCATCGCGAGGAACACGAACGAACACTGGCACTGACGCGTCTTTAAGATTGGCGGTAGTAGTTGGAAACTGATCTGTGGCCGCCCTTGCTTGCTTTCCATAGGTCACAAAGCATGGGGCTGTTGATCCATCTGCAAACTCCATTCGCAATTCTCTGCTGGCTGCCAAGACATCGGCAAGCGAGAGTCGGCGTAGATTGAAGAAGCGAATAAGGGATGGCTCGACTCGCGTTCCATAGAAGTGGTCGATGGCACCGAACTGGATTACCCTTCGACGCGACGTTTCGTTGAGTCGGGCGTTGAGAATATGGCCGTTAATGAGCGTGTCCGACGCGCATGGCTCTAGCGTGAGAGGACAGATAAACTGGTCAGATGTTTGACCCGTTAATTCAGAATAGTCCTTAAGGTGTTTGGCAAGATCTTGTGGGTCGATCATGGCAATCGCGCCAGCGTGACGTCGTTACGGAGCAGCACCATCTGAGGTTTGTGGCTCCAATTTGTGGCGGCGAGCGAAATGATGCGGATAGTATTTCTTCGTAGTTTCGAGTTGGGAGACTATGCGTTGATGACTCGGCCCTCGCTCGCCAGTGCGGCTTCGTGCACACTTTCGTGCATGGTTGGGTGGGCGTGGACGGTGACGATGAGTTCCTCGCTGGTCGCCTCGAGACGGCGGGCGAGGCTGAGTTCGGCGATGAGTTCGGTGGCCTGATCGCCCATGATGTGGGCTCCGAGGATTTCGCCTCGGGGGAGGCCTCGGATGATCTTGCAGAAGCCTTCGGTGTGGTTGGCGGCGATGGCCTTGCCGAGGGCGCTGAAAGGGAACTTGCCGACCTGGTAGTCGGTTCCGGCCTTGAGGCCCCTGGCCTTGAGGGCCTCTTCTGTGAAGCCGACGCTGGCGACCTGGGGGTGGCAGTAGGTGCAGCCGGGGATGACTGAGTAGTCCATTGGAATAGGTTCGTGGTCGAGCTTGCCGGCACGCCATGCGATTCGCTCGACGCAGAGGATGGCCTCTTCGGATGCGACGTGGGCGAGCCACGGGGGACCGATGACGTCGCCGATGGCGTAGATGCCGGGGAGGTTGGTCTTGTAGTCGAGGTGGGCGGGTTCGCCGTACTGGCCGGGGACGTAGTCAGTCTTGATGTGGTCTTTGACCGTTTCGAGGCCGAGTGATTGGTCGAAGAGGCCGTCGTAGCGGCCTTTGACGCCGATTGC
>JAUIEW010000149.1 GCA_030429365.1 Phycisphaerae bacterium | reverse complement strand
CTACGTCGCCCGCGAGGCGCCCGATCCGCGGGTCACGGGCGAGGAGGTGGCGCGCGCGGTCCCGGCCGGCACGACCGTGTCGTTCGTCCCGGACCTGACGGCGGCCGGCGCGGTGGCGGTCGCGGCGGCGCGGGCGGGCGACATGATCCTCTTCGCGGAAGGCGACTGGTCGTTTTACAACATCGAAAAGGGCGGGCACGGTTCATGCTTGGCGGCTGACATGCGCATCCCCATGTACTTCGCTGGACCGCAGATTCCCTCAGGCAGCGAGATATCAACTGCCCGACTGGTCGACGTCATGCCCACGGTCCTCGACATGCTCGGCGAGTTGAAACGATTGGACAACCAACCCCGTATCGACGGCATCAGCCTGCTTCCAAAACTGCGCGGCGCAACACGCCAATGATCGATACACTCCAGCGACTATTCGCGAAGCTGATGTTCTACCCGTCGCTGGGTTACCACGATCTGATGTGCATGATCGGTGGATGGCATCGCTGGGATTGGATCGACGACACCGTTCTATTGGGTCGCATGCCCCGCCGGCGCGAAATCGAAGACCTGCATGGCGAAGGCATCGGCGCGATCATCAACATGTGCGACGAATTCGCCGGGCATACGGCGGAACTGACAAGATTCAACATTCGCCAACTGCGCCTGCCCACCATCGACCTCGTCTGCCCGACCATCGAAAACCTTCGACGCGGCGTCGAATTCATCGGCCAATGTTCAAACGACCAAATCAAGGTCTACATCCACTGCAAAGCCGGTCGGGGACGGGCGGCTACCATGGCTCTTTGCTATCTCATTGCAAAACGTCGCATCTGCGCCGAAGATGCCTACACTGAAATGAAATCGGCGCGGGTCCAGGTGGACCGAAATCTCTTCAAACGCCAACCGGTTCGCAAGTTCGAGGAATCTGTTCGCGGTGGACTCCCCCATAACCCATAACCACGACAACCCGGCCATCGAACCCGCCGACGTTCGCGCCGACGCCAAAACACCAGCCAGCATCTGGATGCACCGGATCGCGGCTTGCGTCATTCTTGGGGTCACCGTCGTCCTCGCCCATGGCTGGTCGCTCCACGACGGCCTCGGCCTCGACGACAACTGGCACTACCGCACGTTCCGCGAAAGCGGCTGGTCGTTTTCCGAACTGCTCGACGCAACCACCATCCGCAGCGACGATCTTTACGACCTGTGGTGGCAGGACCATCCCGTTCAGTTTCAATACTCGCGCCCCGTCTCCGTCGCCTTGATGAAAATCGTCTACGCGATCACCGGCGGAAGCGTGCTGGCCCAACACACCGTCAACCTGCTGCTGCATTGGATCGGCGCGATTCTCATCAGCGCGCTGTGCTATCGCATGACCCGGCAACGATTCTGGTCGGTGTTCGGCGGCATCCTCTTCATCGTCTACCCGCTCAGCGTCAACGCGGTCGCCTGGCTCGCCGCCCAGAACATGATCCTGCAGACGGTGCTGCTGCTGGCCGCGATGCTCGCCTACGCCCGCGCGTCCAATCTCGACATGAACATCAACGCGACGGAACCAGCCACCACCGCATCGCCCGTGCGCCGCGGCTGGCTTGCGCTGACCGTGATCCTGTGGGTCGGCGCATTGTTCTCACGCGAAAACGCCATCATCCTCCCCGCGATTCTCGTCGCGATGGACGTCGCGTTTGGCGGATGGAAGTTCGCCTGGACGCGCAAGATCGCCTACGTCATCTTCGCTGTCGTCGGCATCGCGTTTCTGATCTGGCGACTCGGTTACTACTACGAACCGATGCCCGACGTGTACGTTCGCCGATCATCCGAACCGGGCTTCTTTCTGTGGTGTTTGGCCAAGCTCTTGCACTTTGTCTGCAGCGCCGTCTGGCTTTCACCGATGGCCGTCGGACCAACGGGAAGGATCAACCCGTTCACCGAAGCCCCATTCGACATCGTCCTCATGCTCGGCATCGTCGTAGCCGTCGGGTCGACCTATGTCGCCGTGTCCCGCAAAGCCCGCGGGTTCTGGATTTGGCCGCTCTGGATCCTGCTCACGATGGCTCCAATGATCCCCGTCCTCGCGACGCCCCATTCGGGCTACATCTGTGGCGTGGCAGCCGCCATCGGCTTGATCCTCGGACCGGCTGTCGCGTACCGACGAGAATCCCGCCGCGCGTACGTCGCAACAACCACGCTGGCGATCGTCGCGATGGGTTTGTGCATCGGCATGCTGAAAGTCAACCGCCTCCTATGGAAAGGTCTTCTCTACGGCGAGCAGTACGTCGCCACCAGCCTCCGCGCCCAACCGGTCTCAGCGGAAACGACCGACGTCTATTTCATCAACCTCCCCTTTGCGGCCGTCTATGCCAAGGAACACCTGGTCGACGCCAATCACCTCGACTACGACGCACTCAAGTGCCACGTCCTGACATTCGCGCCGAACCTTCCGCGCATGGATCAGCCGTCAAGCATCACCCAACTCGACGCCCACCGCTTCACCCTGACCGTCGACTCGCAACCATACTTCTCGCGCCTTTTGGGGCGGTTCCTCATCGACGGATTCCGAAGCGGAGGCCAACTTCAGACCGGCGACACCTTTGCGGCTGACGGATTTGATGTTGAAGTGACAAAAGCCACGGACGAAGGCGTGTTTGAACTGCTGTTTCGCTTTGAAAAACCGCTCAACGATCCGAGCAGCTTGTTTATCGTCAGTTCGGACGAATGCGGCGCGATGCAGATCGCGTTCATGGAATCGAACCATCACGACGTCGAACTGCCGCCGCTTCCCGCGATCCCCGAAACGCTAAACGCCATCAACACCGCTGCATCAGACACCATCAACGGCGACCCCAAAGCGGTCGACACGATATTCGCAGCCGCCCAATCGCCGATGAAGGCCATCCAGCTTGCGGGATTCAATCAACTTCGACACGTCGTCCAAACGATGGCAATCGCAACGGCCTCCGATGCGCAGCACGTGTTCGACGATTTCAACATCGGCGAATCAGAAGTGGATCACCTGCGGAAGTGGTGGTTTGGCTCGATCGACGCGGACGGCATCGCCCAGGTTTTCAAAGATCGAAACGAACGATTGGAAATCCGCCATCGGCGCGACGAACTCAAACGCGGCAGAGCCCTGATCGCAAAATACCTCAAGTGCGACCTCTACTTAACGGGCAAGCCATTCCCCGGCCCGCGGGTCAAGTCCCGATCGCAAGACGCTTCCGATTGAAGAGCGCCAATGCGATTGAGTTGCCCCATCACCTCGTCCATCCGCATCGTCGCGGGCAACGCGCCAGCCGTACTCATCACGAACGCAAACGAGTTGTTCTCGTTCAGATTCCCGTGAATTGCCTTTTCCGACAGAAACTGCGCCATAAACGGGCTGCCGGCATACCAGCCGTCTTCCAACGACACCAAAACGTCCGGCGTATATTTCACCAAACCATCAAACGCGCGATGCAGTCGATACAAAGCATCGGGATAATAAGCGTCCGAAAGCGCATCGCGCAAGTCCGCATCACTTGCGAATCCGTCTTGATCGACCAAGTGAGCCGCCCGCATCCGAGCCAGGATCGAACCCAACCGAAGCGGATCACCGCGCGACACAGAATAACGAAACGCTAGCGCCCCGCTGGGTGCCCCATCCTTGAGCGAAGCGGAAGGGTGGGGGACTGAAGAACCATTACGATCTTCTGTCTGTAAAACCGAAACGACCGCCTCCCCATCCCGATCCACAACCCCAACATCCCCATCCGCCCGCCGAAACGCCACCAACCCAACACCTTCGACAGCGGCTAAGTCGCGCGCAAATCGCTCCGGCGATTTCGTATAAACCCCTGCACAAGACACCAACCCAAACTCAGGCACCACCACATCGCCAACCGCCCGCAACGTCGGCGAAACCCGATATCCAAGCGCCGTTGCAGCCCGCCGCAGATCAAGTCGCCGACTCTCGCGCAGGTTGTGCCCATGATCGGACACCAGCGTTATCTCAATATCCCCGCGAAAACGATGCATCAGCGCCTGACAGAACCGATCCAACGTCACCAGCCCAGCCACATGCCCATCGCGCCCGAGACTGACACCCAGCGCCGACGTCGACACCGAATAACAAATCGTCTCACCGCAATCGCCCTTCGCCATCGCCGTTTCAAAAAGCGCCAACTCATGGTCAAACCAGTTGGTCGCATCCATGTAAACGTGCCCATGATCCGAAAACGGAATGTTCACATCGACCTTCGACAACCACTTGGAGTTGTCACTTTCGGCATACCCAAACCAACCGTCGCGAAGTCGCGCGCCGTCGTAGTATTCCGTCTCGACAGCCGTCGCCGGCGACACCCCGAACAGTTCGTTGAGGCAAAGATCCGTCATCACCGGAAACGGCACGATCACCCGGCTCGGCGGAAAGAAATGACGAAACCGCCCCCCGGCATAAGCTTCTTCGACGAGATGAAACGGTATGCTGTCGAGAATGATGAAGACCCTTCGACAACGATCCGTCGCGCCCGGATCGCGCCAGACCGTCTCCGCAAAGGTGCCATCTGCGCCAGCGTCAAAACCAAGTTCAACCACTCGGCCAGCATACGATGCAACTTCGGCATAATCACCGACCGCATCGCCATCGGTGTCGTAGACCGTGCGCGTTCCGCCATCGGTCGTCGCCTCAACCGCGATCGGGGCAACAGGAAACGAGGTCGGCTGGCGCAGGCTGCAACCCACGCAATGCGCCATTGTTAGAATGCAAGTGATGTACAAACAAGTTCGCATGACTTTATCGCTTATTTGTGAGAACCGTACGGACGAGCGGGCGTATAACTGTTGCATGATATAGCATCGCTACCAGTCAGCCAGCACGGTTCTGCCAGCGCTGGGCAAGCAACTTCGCACATGGCTCAACAATTCGGCGACACGCCAACAGAGCCGCGGTAGAATCATCCTACTTATTCAGCAATCGATGGGAGTTTCGACCTTGAATACCCAACAACTGCTCCTGCGCATCATGCTCTGGTCACTCGCCGTCGCGGGCGGACTCGGGATCGTTGCGGTCGCGTTCGTCGAATCGTCGTGGACGTGGCAGGTTGTTGGAACCGGATTCTTCACTGCAATCGCATGCGCACTTCTCATTCCGACATCGGCGCTGGCCGAAAAACCCAGCTTCAAGTTCGCCGGCTTCGCGTCGATGTTCGTGGTGCTGTTTGAATATCTCGCCATGCTGACACTGATCTGGGAATTGGATCGATTCCTCGGGACGTACCAAACGGACGAACAGGTCGGGTTGACCATGCTGTTTGTGGCGCTGGCGACGTTGCTCATCGTCGGGTTGCTTTGGGCGTCGCACACGCGATTCGGGAAGGCTGCCGCATGGTGTGGGATCGGCGTCGTTGTGGTGACATTCATCATGACCGAGGTTGCCGTCTGGCTCGGATACCGCTCCCCCTACGACGACGAATGCGGAATCATGGCCGCAACCTTCTTTTTTCTACTCGGCCTCAGTGTCCTAAGTTTCGCTGGCAATGAGGAACTCCCGCCTCGACGCTGGCGATTCATTGGCGTGGTATCCGGGTCAGCCGCATTCGTTTTAGCCTTCTTTGAGATATGGCAGTTGGCGAGGGCAAAATCGACAGAGGCGTTCATCGCCAATCTAACCGTTCTGACTGCGGTGATCGCCCACGCGAATCTCGCCTGTTTCTGCCGACTCAAGACCGACCAACTGTGGGTCCGCAAAATCAGCATTGGCGCAACAGCCGCCACCGGAATCATCCTGGCGCTTATCTTCACCGATGAGATCATGCGCTGGCACGCCATCGACTACGACGCTTACGGTCGACTGGCCGCCGCCACGGGCATTGCCGCATCATTCGCAACCATCGCCCTCTGTGTCCTCTGGCGAATGAACGCCCGCGCCGAAAAACTCGCCGCCGCAGACGCTGAAACGCACGATCACCTCGGACAAATCGAATTGATCTGCCCACGCTGCAAAATCAGGCAATCACTCGACCCCGGCAAAAGTCGGTGCGCCCACTGCGAATTGAAAATCGAGATCAGCTTCGAAGAACCCCGCTGCACGAAATGCGAATACCTGCTCGTCGGACTAACCGGGGAAACCTGCCCCGAATGCGGCCAATCGATCGCCGCGATAGCGTAAACTCTTATGCCGCGAAGATGTGCCACTGCTCTGTGAGCAGTGCAGAAGCGCGAATCATCATCGGAAGGAAGCCACTGCTCACAGAGCGGCGGCACGATCGCTGCGCACCTTAACCAAAGTCGCGCTGCGCACCTATTCTTTCGAACCCGCGACCTTTTCCGTCGAAAGCAGCGCAACGTGGGCTGTATCATCCTCAACCAGCAGCAACCCTACCAACATGCCGTCCGCCCGCGCCACGACCGGCGCGCCGTGCCACACCTCATCAAGCCCCAGCGCCGAATCGATGCGCCACTTGCCTCCATCTTCGGTCAGGCGCGAAGCTGCCAACGGCAGCGGTTTGGATGCGGGATCGGCAAACACGAGACAGTCTTCCGGCATCGTTGCGTTGCGCCTTTTGGATGACGGCCAAACGTTCGTGCTGACTTGTTCCGAAAGGACGGCCAACCCGCCAACGTATGTTTGATGATCGCCTTTCAGGGCGATCGACTTACCAGCCACCTCCAGGAGCACCGCGTCTTCACCCGTGCCTTCCCCCTCGCCCGGCACAAAAAGGTCCGCCGGCCCGAGCAATCCCAACTTCGTTTGCAACACCCAGCCCTGCCGAGATCGATCCGACTTAATCCACCGGCCTTCCTTCCAACCGATCACCGCCCGCATCGGCGTCGGCACCGTCGCACCAACGGGCAACAGCGAACTACCGATCGGAATTGCTGGCGCCCAGGAAAGCCACTCTTCGTCGGCATTGTCAGCCAGCATGAAGCGATGTCCGTTGCGGACGACTTCGCCAGCAAACGGCGGCGTGGCGAGACCAACCCCACCCGCCAGCAGTGATTCGATTGACTCGGCTTGGATGCTCATCCCGCGAATGCCGATGGTCGCGTCAAACCCACCCGCATTCCAAAACTTCGTTTCGGGCCTGATCAGGCGAACGTATGGCTTGTGAATCCGCACCCGCGCCTCGACACTCGCGCTGTCGCTCGACAATCCCACCGAGAGAATGGTCCCAACCTGCACCTGCCGATAGAGCATCGGCGCGCCGGCCCGCAGACTCCCGCGCCGTGATGTCGCCAGCGTAATCTCCAGATCGCCCGGTTCGATCGACTCAACAAACGGCGGTTCATTCAACCCGACAAACCGATCACTCGGCGGGCCATCGCCCGGCACCACCGCGAGGTATCGCGGCCCGACGATCGTCTCCAGACCAGCGACCCCGGTCACATCCAGTTGCGGACGAACCACCCAGAACCGGCTGCCCGCTCTGGCAAGACCGGATGCATTCGGCTGCAACGCGGCTTGTATTTCAATGCCATCGAGATCACGACTCAGCACGATCGAACGAATCGTTCCGACCGCGATCCCCCGATAGCGCACGTCATCGCCAACCCGCAGATCGTAACCTTCGTCGAGGTGAATCGTGATCACCGTTCCGCGCAAATGCCACGCGCGATACCCGATCCAACCGACCAGAAGCGCAGCCAACAGCGGCACGATCCAGATCAATGAAGACCGCCCTTCCGGACGCATCACAGCGCTGGGCAGGTCGGCTGAATTGTTGTCGTCTTGGGAAGTCATGTGTCGTCCGAAGTTTCGTCAGCCGTCACCAGGTCACTGTCAGACCAGAGGCTGTGTGGATCGAAAGAAGCCGACGCGAGCAGACTCAGCACCACGCACGCCGTAAACGCAAGGGCAGCCGGACCAGCCGACACCTCCACCATATCGCCAAGTTTCAGCACCGCGACCAAAATCGCCACGAGCAACACATCGAGCATGCCCCATCGGCCCGTGAACTCGACAAAGTGATACGTCAGCGCCCGATGTTCCCGCCGCATCAACCAACCGCCCGCGGACAACGTCAAGAGCGACAGCAGTTTTCCCAACGGAAGCACGATCGAACACAACAGCACCACCACGCCAACAAGTATGTGGCCACCGGACAGCAGCGTGGCCGTCCCTTCCAAAATGCTCGCATCGTTGTGGTGACCGAACTGATCGACGCGAATCATCGGCAGGCTTATCGCCACGGGATAAAGCACCAATCCCGCCAGCGCAAAGGCAGCCGTCCGCCGATTGCATTGCAACGACCCCATTCGCCGATGAAGTCGCGTATGACATCGACTGCAACATGCCCGCATGCGCGGCGGTATCTCTCCGATCCGCTGCACAAGCCCGCAGCAAGGACAAGCAGCCAATGTGTTGCTCTTAACGTGCAAGTGCGCAGTCATCCGTAGGGTGGGCCGTGCCCACCAAGTTCGTTGAACACCCATACAGCCTAACAATGCGTCGGATGATTCAATTCATGATCAAGAAGTTCCTTGATCCGCTTGTTGCAAACGCGTTTGCCCAACGACCCGTTTTCCGATGCCGCCCACTCAATCGCGGGCAGGCCATGCTTCTTTGCAATCGTATCGTAGAAAACCTGACGGGTCACCGGTTCATCATCACATAGATTCAATACGCCATGGTGCTCAACGTCCAGCAGCGACACCAGCGCCGCGCAAATATCCTCGAGGTGAATCATGTTGACGTAGCCGTCGCCATCGTTTCGCGTTGTACCCGCACTTCTGCGCACAAAATCAGACAATTCCCGACCGGGTCCATAAATCCCACCGAGTCGCACCACCGACACATCCACCCGCGCAGAATGGTCGTTCGCCAGATCGCGCTCAAGCAGAATCTGCTCGGTTTCAACCAGGATCTTTCCGTTCTCGCTGTTCGGTGAAACGTCGCTGTCTTCATCCACCCACTGCCCGTCATCCTGCGCATACACACCGGTCGACGATGTGTAAATCACCCGCCGCACACCCGTTGCCTTGGTCGCGGCCATCACGCTGCGGGCAGCCGGCACGTACACATCGCCATAAGATCGCGACCGCCCAGCTCCCACGCACAGGTAGATCGCATCGCACCCCCGCGCCGCGCGACAAAACGCCTCCGCATCGCCCGCCTCAAGCAGGATCGGTTCAATACCGACAGCTGCGATCTCATCGAACCGCTTTCGCGACGTCGTCGAACCAATCACCCGCGCGCCAGCTGCCGACAGGTTGCTGCCAATCGCCGAACCGACGTAACCACAACCGACAACAAGTACATTTCCAAACCCGCAATCACTCATCAAGACACTTCCATTTCAAAAAGTGCCAAATCATGGCACTCGAACTCTTACCTGCAAACAATCAACGACTCAAAAACCGGCCGGCGTCGCTCCAATGGGGGGATGCGTCATTTCGCCCACCGCAAAATGCAACAAATCAAATCAATCGGCCACTCTTTGTTTCCGAAATATTACCAACAAACAATCATTGGGTATCCAAAACGCGTAATTGCCACAATGCTTGTTTCGCCGCCGCCATAACGCTATTTTGGTGATATCCGATCCATGGCAAGAAAACTGTTTGAATTTTCAAGTGTGAACCCACCCCACACGTAGGCTCTGTGCCTGCAATTTCTTATTAGCGACGGGGAAAACGAAACACACCGGTGCGATTCGTCGCATCGCGAATCCAAGTCCGCAACAGCGCCAAGGCAACGGACAACCCTTTTCATAACAGGACCAACGGACCAGATGTCCATGCGAAACAAACGAGACCAGCGGAGCCCCAACATGCAGACCCACCGAATGACAGCTGTATGCAGCACCCTCTTGATCGTGGCGTGTCTCAGCGCCACAGCCAACGCCGATGTCGAGTGGTCGGCGGTGGAAGGTATCACCGCGATTTCATTCGACCAGGAAGCACTCTCCCAAATGGGAATGCGGGTCAGCCGATCAAACGTGTCCAGCTCCGCAACACCGCTCGGACGCGCAACGCTTGATTTCAACGCGAACGATCCGGTCCACCTGTCGACCGAAAGCGGAAGCATCAAGACATTCGACACCAATCACCTCCGCCACACAACGGGCATTCACATCGCCAAGGGTGATTTGGAAGCATACGTCTTAGACATTCAGTTGAATCTGCCTTCGTCCATCATTCTGACGAACGAAAACGACGGCGCACGCAGCGACGCACCCGGTCTTGAACTGAACCCGATGAAAGTCAGTTTCGACATCGAACGACAAACGCTGCTGGCAGAGGGCATGGAAGTCGTTATCAGCGAAGCGCTGGCCAAACAGTTCAACGATGCGTCACTCGCGGGCCGGTCCATTGGTTCATTTACGATGGAAGCCGAATTGGCCTGGGTCGGCGGTGACCGCCCGGCTCCGCGTCCCGAAGTCGGCACCGAGCGAGGCGGCAATGGCGGCACGGTATGTGACCTTCCCGGCACCGACGTGATCGTCGGCGACCTGATCGACGTCAGCAACTACTCGAGCCTCGACGGCATGGAAGCATTCGCTGTCGGGACAACCTCGTGCAACATTGGAAGCGAAAACCTGCAATGGGTCGCATCCACCAACGAACACCCGGTCATCGCCCAGAACATGTACCGCCTCAAGAACGGCCGCTACGAACAGGTTGGCCAGAGTTGGCTGAAACACGGCTTCACCGCATTGACTCAAAACATCTGCGGATGCGGATGCAGTGGACAAGGCGGAAGCGTGCTCGGTGTTGGATGTTCGGACCCATACTGCTGCGGACTCAACGGTTCGCAAACGCGCCTCGGACCGCGCTGGGAAGTGAATGCCCACACCGGTTTCTACCCATATCCGTTCACGGACGGCAACCAAGGCTCAACCGGCGACTCAACGTACAAGCGTCTGCAAGTTCCGATCTCCGACCTCGACCCCGCTCAGGACGGCGGCGGCACGTACTTTGTCGAAGGACATTACATCGCATCTGACGATGCAGCGGCCGGCAACGGCGACAACAATGCGTCCTACCGCGAGATCACGGTCTCGGGAAGCGGTAGCAGTTGGTCGATCGCGATTGCCTCGACAACACAACGTGAACAATCGGGTATTCGCGCATGGCAGGACAACGATCCTTCCGTCGTCGAAACCGATGTCCGCATCCCCAATGAGGGACTCGTCATCCTCGCTGCCAAGTCCACCGACCTCGGTGGCGGCATGTGGCACTATGAATACGCCGTTCAAAACCTCAACTCGGATCGTTCGATCAACTCGTTCAGTGTCCCGATCGATTCAACCGCAACCGTAACCAACATCGGCTTCCACGATGTGCACTCACACAGTGGCGAACCCTTCGATCAAACCGATTGGCCCGGATCGTTCTCCGGCGCTGCGGTTACCTGGTCGACCGACAGCTACTCCACGAACACAAACGCCAACGCCATCCGTTGGGGCACGATGTATAACTTCCGTTTCGATGCCAACCGTCCGCCGCAGGCCACCCAGGTCTCGCTGGGCATCTTCAAGCCGGGCACGCCGACGGCGGTCCTCGCGGCATCCACAGGCCCGACGGGCATCATCGATTGCAACACCAATGGCATCGACGACAACATGGACCTCGCCAACGGCGACAGCCAGGACTGCGACGCCAACAGCATCCCGGACGAATGCCAGACGTTCGTCGACGTTCCGATCGAAGCCGTCGAAGTCGCCAGCGGCTTGAGCGCACCGGTCGGCGTTACTGCTCCTCCGGGCGATCCCGATCGCTTGTTCATCGTCGAGCAAAACTCAGGTCAGATTAAAATTCTCAAAAATGGCTCTGTCCTGGCCACGCCATTCTTGGACATTGGTACGCTCGCCTCATCCGGTGGCGAGCGCGGCTTGCTCAGCATGGCTTTCCACCCGAACTATGCGTCAAATGGGTTCTTCTACGTTAATTACACCAACAACTCCGGCAACACGGTCATCGCACGATACACCGTTTCGGCCAATCCCGATGTCGCCGACGCCGGTAGCGCCCTGATTCTCCTGACGGTCAATCAGGATTTCTCCAATCACAACGGTGGCCAGTTGCAGTTCGGCCCCGACGGTTTGCTCTACATCGGAATGGGCGACGGTGGCGGTGGTGACGATCCGCTCAACCGCGCTCAAGACTTGAACTCGCTACTCGGCAAGATGCTTCGACTTGATGTCGATGCAGCCGCCCCATACATCCCCGCCGGCAACAAGTACGGCGACGAAATCTACTCCGTTGGTTTCCGCAATCCGTGGCGTTTCAGCTTCGACCGTTTGACCGGCGACATGTACGTCGGTGATGTCGGCCAGGACGCCCGCGAAGAAATCGACTTCGAGCCGTTCGGCGCACCGAGCGGTCTCAACTACGGTTGGGATTGCCGCGAAGGCTTGATTCCGACACCGTCCAGCAGCGGTGGCTATGGCTGCGTTGCATCCGACCCCGACTTGATTGATCCGATCCTCGACGTGCGTCACAGCGGCGATCCGACGCACCCCGGCTTCATCTGCTCGATCATCGGTGGCTACGTC
>JAUIEW010000429.1 GCA_030429365.1 Phycisphaerae bacterium | reverse complement strand
AGAGATGTACAGGAACAGCAGATTCATTTGCTTGATGGGCGTATTGTGCCTCGCTGTCGGTTTCGTTACCGCAATTCAGGCGGATCAAGAGCAGCGGAAGGCTGCCGCGCCCAAGGAGGCGGTGGTCACAGGTCGGGTCGTGGACTTGCAATGCTTCATGACCGGCACGTTTCCATCAGGGGACGAGGCGAAGTGTTCGCGCGACTGCATCAAGGCGGGGGTGCCTGCG
This sequence comes from Phycisphaerae bacterium, assembly GCA_030429365.1. Lineage (GTDB taxonomy): Bacteria > Planctomycetota > Phycisphaerae > UBA1845 > UBA1845 > UBA1845. Next base: position 1,982 of record JAUIEW010000429.1, on the reverse strand, counting down.
GCCCTTGAGACCGAAGACGGACTGATGCTCATCGGGCAAGGGATCAAAGGCCCCAGAAAGACTATCTCGAAGTTCGCGCTCAAGAACGTAGAAATAAAGGGCACGATCTACGAACGCCATGGTGTGCATTACATCGACATGTCAACTGTTCGGGAACTCGACGAAGTGGATGCCGCAAAAGACTCGGATGACTCAGACGAGACCGATGAAACAGACGGACTCGGCGAGCCGGTCGATCTTCGTGAATCAGACGACTAAGCCATAAAGCTGCATTTGGGGAGATGACAGCTTGATTAAGCCCGCGGGCGGCGCACTACGTTGCCCGTTCGCGGGCCTTTTGTATTTCCGTGTCCCCGCTTAACCGCTTGCGACTTCAAGACCAGGGATCACCGCTGTTTCAAGATCAGGCTCGCGCCTTAAGGATACCATGTCTCTACGATGGAGTGCTCGCCGCCAACGAATTCCCAATACGGGTTTACCGTCCCGCCGTTGCCCTGACCGGTCCATGATCCGACGAATGGAGCGACGTGACCGTCCATGTAGGCCATGTTCGTTTCACCTTCGAATTCGATGGCTGGCAGTGTGGTAGAGTTTTGTGAACGATGCGACATGGCATTTCGAGGGTTTGTCCGGTGATAGGGGGCTGAAGGAATAGCAGCAAGGTAGCTTTGTATTTCAGGCGCAAACGTGCCATACCATTGTTGAACTTGCGGACCACGACTCCCGCCACCCAAGATCCTTCGGTACCACGCATCGCCGATCGCCCATTCATCGCTTGCGTTGCGAATGGAGTCGAGTCGTTTGGGCCACCAGCGTATGTCCGATCGCGTGGGCGTGAAATCACATAGGGACCAAAGTCCAAAATAGTGCGGCGGGTCGGTCTGGTTTGCCTCTTGTCGAAGAGTTGTTCCTGCGTGGCCAATGGGGCCCCACGTATTGCAAACATAATTGAATTTGACCGTCGCGTTGCAGCCACCGCTGCTGAAAACGTCGTCTGGTGAAATCATTGTTGCGGTGGGGCAACGGAAAAGCTCATCGACGATCGGGTTGGGAACACTCGGATCACTCGTCCCGGGTGCATCCGGTGCGATATACGGGGCAACATGCCAGGATAGCGATTTGTGTCGCTCAACGAATCCGCTACCGGGCGAATTGCTCTGCCGAAATATCATGGGGTGAACCGGGCCCGGGAGAACACCATTCCACTCGGTCGTATACTGCAACACAGCGTTCATGCCGCGTTGGAGATTGCTCAGGCATTTGGTTGCCCTTGCGTCTTCGCTGAGCGAACTGTGCGCGGATGAGACGGCCAGCGCGCCCACGCCCATCGCCGTCAAGACGGCAGCGAGTTCAATCAAGGTCAGACCGTTTCGCTTCAATGTGATCATGGTTGGAACCCCTACGGTTGGGCTGCGCCGAATAGCCGCTGAAAGATCGCTACGTCGTGTAAATCAACTCGATTATCAAACTCAAAGTCCCTTGAGTAGCACGCCGGTTCGATCGGAATCGCGGGCCCGTTGAGGCAGCCGACAAACAACGCAATGTCTTGGTCATTCAACTCGCCATCGCCATCAAGATCGCCGCTCAGGCTGCTACCGGCTTGTCGCGATAAACAATGCCAGATCCCCAGGTCCGCTTGCGTGATCGTGCCGTCACTGTCGTAATCGACGGCTGGGTTGTATGGCCGATCAACGTCGCTGAAACCAAGGGCAGATACGATGACCGCTAGGTCCGCAGAATCAATGACCCCATCCCCGGTGGCGTCACCAAGGGGGCGCTGAAAGAGGTTTCGGCGATCGTGTTCGTCAATGTCGTGGTCGCCATCGAAGTCGGCGTGGCTTGCGTACGTGGAAAATGACCAGACGTTGCCGCGACGAACGCCGTTGGGATTGACCGAATCCACCCGCCAAAAGTACGTCGTTGACGGACTCAATGGCCCCACGATTAAAGATTCGGATGTGCTGACACCCATGTATCGCAGG
>JAUIEW010000148.1 GCA_030429365.1 Phycisphaerae bacterium | reverse complement strand
TGTCAAGTTCAAAGGTCTTGACGCCTTTCTCCGCAGCGAGTTTCAGGGCACTGGCCATTCGGTCAATACCATATACCTGTTTGTTGCCTTGGGCGATGAGTTGGCCGGCGATGGTGCCGTCGAAGCAGCCAATGTCAAGAACGTTTCCGGAAATTGGTTTCATCAACTCGGCGATGCGCTCGATGCGCCAGCGATGGATATAGCTGGTGTAGAGTTTGCTCGGATCGTGGTCGCGCATCCACGCGTTGTTTTTTTCAAGCATCTTCTGCTTGGCGAGTTGGATGCGATTGGTGGGGGGCATCGCTTCTTGGTTTGGTGTCATGAGATTCATGATGCGGCGATACCCCGTTTTCTGAATGGCTATCCTGTGGTTGTGCCAGTATTTGACACCGAGTTGATGGCCCATGCACGCATCACGCCCAACCGATGCCTGATGGCCGTTCCCCCAAGGCTGCGATCGGCGCGACTTCCTATTCGCTGATGTTGCGATATTCTAGGCGGCAGAAGCCAACTGTGACAAATGCGTTTTTTGCAGATCTGTGGGCGACACCACCAACGTAAGTGTATCTACGCCATCGCCGATTGGATTTGAAACCAAAAAGCCGTCAATCCCGGGGATCAGGGAGGGCGGGGTTATGGGACAGTTTCCCGGGGAGTTCAAGCCCAATGTTGGAATCTCTGACCTATTGCCAGGGAAACTTCCCATCGCGCAACCAGAGCCATCCGCACGCAATTGCCCCAACAAAAATGATTGCCCAGGCGATCTTCCAAGTCCATTTCAGGATGCGAATAAATACGATCAGCGCGAGAACGGCCGCAATGATATAGAGGTATGAGATGTTCACGTCTCGAATTCTCCATCGCCATGGACACGAAGTTCAATACACGGTGTGCTGGCCGACAGTTTAGCAATTCTAGCCGGTTCTTCTACAGAGATATAACATGTTCGAGGTGACTGACGGTTAACCTATCTTCTAGCAGGAGGACCAGACATGTTTCGCGGCTATGCGGCCAGTGAAAAGGGCGGCACCCTGTCTCTGGTGGAATTCGATCCCGCGCCATTGGGCCCGGACGACGTGGAAATAGCGGTCGATTACTGCGGAATCTGCCATTCCGATCTTTCGATGCTCGACAACGATTGGGGCATCACCGAGTTTCCGCTGATTCCCGGCCATGAAGTTGTTGGCAAGGTGGCTGCGAAAGGATCAGGCGTTGATCATCTTTCGATTGGGCAGGCTGTCGGGCTCGGATGGTACACGCGTTCCTGCGGGACTTGCCAATTGTGCAACGATGGCGATCACAATCTGTGCGCGACAGCCGAACAGACCATCGTCGGACGCCATGGCGGTTTTGCCGACAAGGTTCGGTGCCACAAAGGTTGGGCCGTCCCGCTGCCCGACGGGATCGATGCAAAGTCGGCAGGCCCGCTGTTTTGCGGCGGCATCACCGTCTTCAATCCAATCGTTCAATTTGATATTCAACCGACCGACCGCGTCGGCGTCGTGGGCATCGGCGGATTGGGACATATGGCCGTCCAATTCCTGTCGAAATGGGGATGCGATGTGACGGCGTTTTCGTCGAATCCGGCCAAGGCAAAAGACGCCATTGGGTATGGCGCTCGCCAGGTTGTAAGTTCTCGCGACGACGGTGAACTCGAGCGGATTGCCGGAACACTGGACTTCATCCTTGTGACAGCCAATGTCACCATGAATTGGCCGCTGTTCGTTGGCGCGCTTCGCCCCAAAGGTCGATTGCACTTTGTTGGTGCGGTTCTGGAACCGGTCGCGGTGGAAGTGTTTCCGTTAATCGTTGGACAAAAGCAGATATCAGCTTCACCGCTTGGTAGCCCCGCGACGATCGCGACCATGCTGGAATTCTGTGGAAGGCACAGCATCGCCCCGCAATGCGAAATGTTTCCAATGTCGGAAGTGAACAATGCCCTCGATCACTTGAGATCCGGGAAGGCGAGATACCGTATCGTGCTTGAAGCCTGAAATTGGCCATTTGCAAGCCAACGGATCAATTTCCTTTTGGACCATATCGGAGATGTAGTATTCTTTGATTGGACCGCGTTTCGTGGTTGGGCGAACGTCAGGCGGATATGGTTCTTAAGATCACCCGGCTATTGGCGAGGTGTATGCGATGCGTATGGAGAAATCCGAGCTTCGAAGAAAGCCGTACTTGGTCGCCTTGGCCTTGGTTCTTCTGTGCTTGACCATCTGTCGCGGTTGCAGCGTTGTTGCTGGATACAAGCAGACCGTGAAAGTCAGGATCACCGACGCCGAAACCGATGATCCAGTCGTTAATGCCAATATCTTTCGAATTTACGAATCCGATGGAAACGTGTCGGGCCGGGTCTTTGTCAGCAGTGCAAACGGTATAGCCGACATCGAAGAAAGGACAACCGTTTCGTGCGGTGTCGCCTTGGGCGACCCAAATTGCAATTCAATCGTCTACGAAGACACGGTGACCGGAACGATGGGCAAGTACGTCATTGATGAGGGCGGCACGGGTGATGTCATTGAACTCGAATTGCAAGTAGGGAACTTCGAAGTTGGTGAGATCTACTCGATCGAGATCGTGTCAATTTCTGAACCCGTGGACTTGAGTGCCGAATAACTCGTGGTCTGGATGTATCAATCGATGAAACGTCGATGTGCAATCCTGATGATTGGAGCGTTGTGTGGAGCCGCCTGTTCGAGTGGCTGTTACTACAACTCGCGCGGTAAGAACGAGCAGGTCGTGCGCTTGATGATCATCGACGCCGAAAGCGGTCAGCCGGTTCCGGAAATTACGGTGCATCGGATTCGATATCCCGATAGCGGGTTTTATGGCTCAACGTACACCGCCGACAGCAATGGCATGGTGGAACTGGTTGAAGCCCAATTTTTTGATTGCACGCGTCAGGGTTCACAACTCATTGATCCGCCATGCAGCGAATTCAAGAACGTTGATTCAGTAACCGGGACCCAACTTACGTTCTTGATCGAAGGTGACACCCGATCAGATCGACTTGAAATCGAGATGGATGTTGGAAACAAGTCTGTCGGTGGGGCGTATGGGATTGAAGTTGTTGATATCACGGAACCCGTCTTCGAAATCATCTACAGTGGTTTCTAAAACACGGAGAGATGGATCGTCGCCCGATGACGGGCATGAGCCGACCGGCGGGAGCCAACGCTCAGATTGAAAGGGCGCGCAATGACCAAGTCGATGAACAGATCGATTCGCGTTGTGTTTTGCGTCATGGGAGGAATGGCGATGACGTACCTCCTGTTTGGCGTCTGTGGCCCCTATTGGTCGAACATGGTCGTGGCCAGTCGTGGGGCGGCAAGGTCAGTGGAAAGTCAGCCGACGCAAGAAGCCAAAGTCCATGAAAGGCCAGAAGATGAGTGGAGTGATTGGATCGAAGCGGCGCCCAAAGGTGAAGTAAGAGAAGTCATCGTGCTGCCAGATGGCACGTTCAAATTGAAATCGACAAGAAGAGTGGGGCCGATCCTCCCGGGGATACCGATGGAGGGCGCGCGTCCGGAACTGCTCATCGGGGAGATCGAGTCTGATATCTACGGTACTGACCGATAGCGAGCGGCCAACGAAGCAGTTTGACGGGTGCCTGCAACAACATGCCAAGTGCGTGCGGTGTAGCGTGTCCAGTAGCCACCAGTTGAACCCGGGAATGACGCCATACCGGGCTGCGATGGCCGAGCCATCAAATGGCAACACCACCGAGCAATGCAGGGACAATCACCCTTGCTGACCAATGCAAACCCGCTAGAATCACGAAGAAGACAGGCAGATGCTGCCCCAGCGTCCGCCCAAGGTCACAAGCCCAACCAAGTCGCCGCCGTAGCTCAGTTGGTAGAGCAGCGGTTTTGTAAACCGCAGGTCGTCGGTTCGAGTCCGACCGGTGGCTTTGAGTTTTGAGCCTTCAAATCAAGCGTTTTTCCCTTTGTCGCAAGGGTTTTCTGAGCGTGACACCTTGCGACACTTTCCAAACGATTCGATCCCTCAATAGCACTCAATCGCACCGATTCGCGCTCGAAGTGTCGGGGTTTCGGGCGATAGCGCCCGGGCGTGTTTTTCGATGAATCGTCGTATGTGCCGGTAGCGCGTAGCCGCTCGGTTTGTGGTGAGTCGTCGAACGTGTCGGGTAGGGCGTCCAATGCCTTCGACAGGTCGTGAATGCCCAAGCTGGTATAAACGTTCATCGTCAGCTTGGGGTCGCTGTGGCGGGCCAATTCCTGAGCGGCTTTGACAGACGCGCCACCTCGGGCCAGCGCGGTAATGTATGAGACGCGCAATGCGTGAAAGTCTGCAACGCGACCAGCATCGTCCACGACGGCGAGAAAGCCGCTCTGATTTCGCACACGTCGTTCAGCTCGGCTCGGGGCAGCCTTGATCCACCGAGCCCGTGCAAGCCTCAGATCGCGACGGAGCATCACAGCCGCCTTTTCATTCCATCGCCCGGGCCAAAGTGGTTCGTCAGATTTGCGGTTCTCGATCCATGGGGCGAGCGCGTCGGCCAAGTCTTGGCGAATCGGTTGATAGTCTTCGGTGCGACGTTTCGACGATCCGGCAGCCAACACCACGCCCGGTGTGTCATCGTGCAATCGACAGCTGCGCGGTGTCAGGCTTCTCAGTTCGGATGCGCGGAATCCTGTGCCGGTTGCAGCGCGGTAGAGAATCGCACGATCCAACCCGGACAAGCCGCGCCAAGATTTTGCGGTTTCGGTCACGCGAATCAGCCAACGCAGTTCATCGGCGTCGAGCGGTCGCCGTTCGCGACGTCGATCCGTAGCCGCATTGAATCCCGACAGATGGGCGAGCGGGTCATCCCGCAGTCGTCCGTCGGCCTTTAGCCATCGGCTGAATTGCTTGATTGCCCGCAGGTGATGCTGGACGGTTTGAAGCGATAGGGCGTTCTCGCCAGTGCGAAGCGCTCCCAATGCCGATTGAATGCTCGAAGCGGATAGATCGCTAAGCCGCTCGGATTTCGTCGTCTTAATCAGTCCTTCGACACGCACGCGCAACGTGCCGACTTGCTTTTGCGTGATGCCCTTAGCTGTCAACGCACGGATCCAATCTTGAAGATGTTCGGCGAGCGGTTTCGTGTTCTCAACCGCGTACCGATCCGCTCGGGCGTCAATCACGCCATCGCGCCGCAATTGGGCATCTGAAACATGCTTGGTCAGTATCCTCTGCGCCGCCGTACGGTCTGTCGTACGCGTCGAGCGTTCGCACCGCTTGCCGCTAGCGTCAAACCAACGGCAGATCCAATTCCCGCGCCCGTTTCGCCTATAAAGGCTTCCATTGCCCCGTGATCGTTGTCGCTTAGTCATCGTCTATCCCTTCCGCTTTCGCTTCACGGGTCGTAGTTCCATTCCCAATAGGGTCGCCAATTTGCTCGCCGTCGTAAGCGTCAGACCTTTGTCCCTTGCAACGAAGTTATGCACAGCCGCATAGGGAATATCCGCCTCTTGACTCATGGCAAGCATTGAAAGCCCAGACTTTCGAGCGGCATCGCGGAGTTGTTCAGCCAAGTCTATCATTTGTTTCACCTTTGAGTATTACTTATCTGATATCAACGATATCACATGATTGATAATCGGGCAAACAGATTCTGAGAACTGAATATTCGCTCGCATAACGCGCCCCCAGAACCAAAACCCCCGGAACCCTATCCGCGCCCCCGAAACTTCGTCGCAATGAACGTCCGAGCCGAAGATTACGGCGTCACAGAACGGGGGATTTGCAGGTTTTGGTTCCGGGGGCGCTCCGTCAATCCTCGAATTCATCGTCGTCCGTTTCGAGTTCCGGGGTCGCCAACACGAAACACTTTGTCGGGCGTCCGCCTTTTGGTCCCGATGCTTGAACTTCTAAATTACCAAGTTTGGCTTCGACCAATCGGAGAATCGCTCCCTTTGCCTTTGCAGCTGGGCGAAATCGCCTTGAGCGTTTGTATAAATCGCGAGCAGTGACTCGTCCGCCCATTTGCGAAACAACGTCCACAAGTCGATGCAATTCGCGGGATTCGTCACTTGCACCCAATCGCCCATAGATGCGCGACGCCTCATTGACGAACCAATCCGCCAATGCAATCGCCCGTTGCATCGAATCAGACGAAACTTCCACCGCGTCGGGATTCTTGACTAACTCGAATATCAGCGCGAACCGCGCCGCGTATCCTTCCAACTTGGCCAGCATCGCTGCGATCCGATCGTTCTCGGTGTCGATTATTTTCTCATTGTGCTGATCGCTCCAGGGCACAAACAATCGCTTGGCGTCGGCGGTTAGTTTGAGCGCCATCGGGTATAGGTCGCCATTGCTCGTTACTGCGGGCTGCAATGCGACCAGTGATTTAACCCGATTCGCATACCATTCGAGTGTATCGTCTGCGACTTCCGTATCCGTCCATTGGCTCTTTTGCTCGGGTGGATAGGCAAACAAGATGCGCGCCGCCAATCCGCTCTCGAAATAGTTATCTGTGAGAGAGGATTCCAGCACACCCGGTTGGATGGTCCCACAAACCGACACTGCCGCTCGCTGAATGTGAATGACGCGATACGGGCCAGTCTTGCGATCCACTGTCACAGTCCCGGCGTTGGCCATTTGCAGCCAATTCGGAACATCTGACCCCTTCGTGGGCTTGTACTGACTGAAACTTCCAATCCATCCATTCAATTCATCACGCGCACACAACACACCGCGCCGGTTTTGTTCAAGAATCGGAGCAAGTGCTTCAATGGTGCAATCGTTGACGACGAAGCGGGCGACGATGGGCATAGGCGGTTCTTCAGATGGATCGCGTCTCTTCTTCGGCTTTTTCTCATACTCCGCCATCTGGATACTGTAGTCTTCCATTGCGTGATCGTGTTCGCGAAACGCATCGTTCTGGATGTCTTGGAGCGGCTTGGTTGCGGCGTAGTGAGCGGGTGATTTCTTGCTTCCGCTTCGCGCCACAACACCTGACCACAGTACCGGTGGTTCGCGCCAGCCCTTCTTGAGTTCAATTTCGCGGGTCATTCCGATCGCGGACGCAACGGTGGCCAACATTGGAAGCGCGACCATCGATTCATCGCAGCCGATGGCCGTCCCGGTTTCGCGAACAAACTGAGCAAGCCCAGCAGGAAGCAACTCGGTCGGGAAGGGCTTCCACAAGCGAGCGGGGTTGATAGTGGGATTGGTATTATTTGAACTTCCTTCAATCCGATCAACCGTCGCCTTGTCAGGTTCATATTGTCCGATGCTCTTGGCGATCCGCTCAACTTCCGGATCGTCCAATGGTGGTTCGCACCTCTCGCGATTGGTTACTTTGAGAGCCGCCACAATTTCAGTTTCGGATCGACCTTGCCGACGCATGCTGCCCGCGATACTGGCCAACGTTGCGTTGCGCTCGCCAGCCGAAATTGATCCGACTGACTTTGAACCGGTCGCGTTGCTGCGATTGGTTTGAAGTCGGTCCAAGTCTTCGCACAACCAACTTGGAACATCTGGCAGCAATTGGGGCGGAATATCAAGTTCGCATCCCTCAACCCACTTGTAAGGCGTACCATTGACACTGGACGGTGCGACGACGATATAGCCTCCGTTTGCACGGGTATCGACCTTGGGTGCGAGCTTGCCCTCTGTGTTGCGAAAGTCCCGCTCTTGCGGTTGCTTGAATATGAAATGTCTGCCGCCCCTCGGTGTGATGGCCATGGGCGCAGCCGTTAGTTCAATCGCCTTGGTTTCGTCGTTCGGCCAAGGGTTTTCGTCGCCGTCAACGTCCACCACGAGTAGCCCTTCTGTGCATACTCCGATGTTGGCGTTTGGCGTCTTCGTCCACCATTCGGTTACAACGTCCGCATCGTTGGAAGCATCCTTGAATCCGTTTGGCGTGATTGGATTCTTGGCGTTGGGTACACAGGGGAACACAGAATAGCCGAGTTCTGCGTATTGAATCGCGGCTGCCAGTTTGCGGTTCGTGCTATTTGCCATAGGGCACCCCCAATCGACACCGAAGCGCCACAATCCGTGGGTGCGCGTGATTGCGAATCACGCATCCTAAACACGCCTCTACTCGATCAACGCAAAAGCCCTCCGCTACCTGTTCCGCAATTCTGGCGTAAGGGTTTTGATCGCGATGCGGACAGCCGGGAAAACCGGCGTGCAAAGTCGGCTGCAACTCGCAGCATAGCGCTTGATTTGTAGACCGTTCGGATGGATAATCAGCACGTACCAAGTATTCGCCCGTATCCCCCGTGCCAGCGGGGGGCGGGCACATTTCTCCGATCATCGTTCCCCCTCCTGCGCATTAAGCCATTGTTCCAAAGCCGCTACCGGGTAGACGATGCGTTTTCCTATCCTCTTGTGCGGCACCTTGTTCATATTGGTCCACGTCCATAGCAGTCGCGGGGATATGCCAATCGCCGAAGCTGCCTCTTTCGCATTCAGCGTCAATTTCGCTGTCTCGATTTGCTTAGGCGTTTGCATCGGCCACCGCCTTTCCGTTGCATGCATGTGGGCAACCGGCGTCGATCCAGTCGTCCAACGAATCGCGATTCCAGCGTACGAGTCCACCAATCTTGACTGGGCTTGGTATCTGACCGGATTCGGCCAATCGATAGACGTTGCGGGACGAGCAGCCGATCAACTCAGCGACAGCCCGCACGTCCAACAGCTCTCGCGTGTCTTGTTGAGGGGATTTGAGATACTGCATTGCGATGTCTCCAAACGTTGACTTGGCGGAAACCGTTCCGCCGACGTTTGAATCATCACTGTGCGCGCGTACGAAAGAATTCGAATGGATTATTTCGCGCAGTTATTTCGCGCTTGGCGACTGAAAACCACTTGTTTGAAAGCAACTGAAGAGCGATATTTTTTTGCGCGAAAAAACAGAAAAAAATTGACAGCCTTCCGAGCATCAGGCGTTTTGGCGTTCGCGTCGGTACCCGCGCACCCTTGCGCCGAGCCTATTCAGCTCATCGACGGTAACGCCTATCTCATTGGCGTAGTCGGCCTTGCTTATTTTGGTGGCCTCGTGTGCTTGTTCCCACTTCGACCATCTTTTTTCGTCTTCAACCTTGTCATACTTGGGTCGCCGACCGCTCCGATTAGGTCTTACCACGTTGCCTTTGATTGACTGAATTGATTCAAGTTGCTGACTGCCCAAGGGGGTTATCCGATAGATCGGATCGCAGTTGCATGGCCACTCGGTCATTCGCTTGTTTTGATAGTGCTCCGGGCCGTCTACTCGAAGGACGGTTACGCCTTCAGGGGGAACTTGCGCGTCGTGGCCGTATGGATCGACCCGTTTGATACAACCGTTAGCCTTCAAGTTTTTGAGTGCAATCTTGAACGTTTTTTCATCGGGCATTCCGAGACGATCAATCAACTGGGTTATGATTGCACTCTCTGTCGCACCATATAGAGGGGCATGCGGCGTCGCAATGCTTGCCCGGCACCATTCACGGAAGGACGGATCGGCTAAGGGGTCGTCAGGTGACGGGGCATCGCGCCCAAGTCGTTCTTCGAGGCTGACTTCTTGTTTGGCGAGATAGCGCAGAGTCTCAGTTTCATACTCAGCGATTGTGATGGGTTTCGGCGGATTCGCGGCACGCTCAAAGTGCGATGCAGCGCGATCAATAATCACTTCAATACAGTTCCAAGCATCGTCTGGCATCGACTTAATGAGTTCAACAAAAGATTGAAAATCATGATTACGCGCTCTCAACTCGATACCGTTTCGGATGAATTCGGTTCGCACGTCAAATGGGTTCAATTGTGCGCCAGCCAGCGGATACACGGCATCGTGTACGGCAGCCGCTATCACGTAGCATTCACAGATTTTGAGGTCGCGCTTTGGTAACGGAAGGGGGGCTGTGTATTCGGGCATTCTGTCATAGCACAGTCTCGATGGCGTGTATCCTTGGATGGACGGTTGTCGCTCGTATCGGTAATGAACATCGTACATTCGATCGTGCAGCCAATATGCCTCTGCAAATTCAACAACAGCCGGAAAGTCCTCAAGCCGCCATCCCGCAGGACGCTTGATTGTGCAAACGCCTTTAAGGAATTGTTCGTCTCGCAGTAGCTTCTCGTGCGATTTTCGTTCGGCTTCCCAAAATTCAAGACTTCGTTGGAATTCCGTCCACTCATTTGCCCACTGAAGTGTTAACTCCAGAAACAACTCTCGGCGCTCGTCGGTTGATACGAGCCCGCGTACTTGCTCGGCGAGTTGCTTTAGGCGATCAGATCTGTTTTTTCCATTCTTTGAGGCAATCATTTCTGGCGTTGCTCCATCTCTTTTGCAAGGCAGATTGTGCTGATAGGCCGCGGAGCGGGTCGCCCCAAGGCTAAGAATTGAACACTAATTCTATGCAGCGTAGTCAAGTCCGCAACCGCATTGGGGTGCACGGGCTCGCGTGAATGGGTACGTCCGATGTGATAAAATGAAAGTGACCGGCTGAACTTTACGCCCGACAATGGGTTACAGTTTGGGCGACTCGCCTTCGCGGTACTTCTGAGCGTAGGGTCGCAGTGCGGCTTCTAGGCGCTTCATTCCCTCGACCATCGCATTTTGCAGGCGATCCCATGTCGATTCGTCGTGGACGACGCCTGCATTGATCTCGGCTGCGATCCGGCACGCGGCTCGGTCGTTCATGCGTTGCCAGTCGAGCGGGCGACCGAAGACGCTTTCGATTTCCGACTTGTGATTGAGCAAGTCGTCGAAGATCGCTTTGTTGTCAGCCGCGTCGGGTTTCGTCAGGTAAAGCTCGACTCGGCATACCCCGTGCGCGAAGGCATAGGTGTAATATGTGCCATGCGCGCTCGCCGCGATCCAGTTACCGGTAGACGGCGAAACATTCTGGTGAAGGGGAATCACCCGGTTGGCCTTGGCCAGCAGCGTTGACCAGAACCGAAGGTTGCGGTCAGCCGATCCACCTTTGCGACGGCGGGCGTCTCGCTCCCTTGATGCCTTCTCGCGCATGCTCACTTGGAATTCGGTGGCTTCCACGAGCGGAATCACCTGTTGCACGTCGAGCAGCGTTGTCCCGTTGAATTGATACGGCAACATGCGGACGCAGCGAATGTCCAGCCCACATTCATTCAGCCAAAGGACAGCCGTCGTCACTTCCTTCGAAAAGTCAGCCGACGCCAGGACGATCTTCACGTCTTGGGCAAATTCGTCCTCTTGCGGCTCATCCCAATTCAGGAATTCCAGAATCCGCGCTTGCGGGTCATCCTTGGTGTCCAGTTTCATCAGGTATTGGCCATGGGCCTCGACGGCTTGCTGAAACGTCATCGCCGAAACCATCGCCGCATACCGAATGGCTTGCAATTCCATATGGCCGCCATCTTCCGTGCGCTTCAGCTCGACGACGATGAGATTCGCGTCGCGATCCAAGACGAGCAGGTCAATCCGCCGCTTCGAATCCTCCCAATTCGAAAACTCCTCAGCCAACACCATCGAATCGGGAATGAGGACGTCGATTTGATTGCGAAGAGCCCGCTGCAAGTGGTCGCGTTCCTTGAGGTTCGCAGCCGAAAACGTCGTGGCCGGGACTTCCTTCATTCCTTCGCTTTGGAATTCGAATAGTGGCACGAAAGGACCTTTCCAATTGATCGATCAACCCAGCCTAGAATGACATGGATCATCGCTATCTTAATAACATTTGCATGCTTAAGCTAACGGTTCGGAAAATCCATTTCTGGCTTAGTTAGTGACGGTTCATTCGGGGGCAAAGTCGTTGTGGTTGCCGCTATCGAAAACTGCTAAACTCTGCAGCATGCAAGAATCAAACAACAAATCGCAGGCAAGCGCCAAGTCGCCAGAAACTGAGAGCATCCGCGCGACGGCCGCGCTCGACCAAATCCTCGAACAATTTCGCGAAGTCGCCCGATCAAATCGCGAACTCGGTGATCGGTTTGAGCGGCTTATGCTTCGATACTTTGAACTCGATGCTATTTACGCGGATCGTTTCTCAAGGGTCTGGATGTGGAACGATTGGCCAGACAAGGGAAACGTAGGGGATGTGGGGATCGACCTTGTCGCCCAAGAAGCAGCAACTGGCGACTATGTGGCGATTCAATGCAAGTTCTACTTGCCGGACCATACCCTTGCTAAATCGGATGTTGATTCCTTCTTCACTGCCGCAGGCAAGGAGCCTTTTAAGTCCGGGATAATCGTCTCAACGACGAACCGATGGGGCAAGAACGCTGAGGATGCCCTCAATCAAACAAAACCAATCACGCGATTAAGCATCCACGATCTTTACGAAAGCAATATTGACTGGTCTAGGTTCGACGCAAAACGGCCTGAATCGCTCGAATGCCTGCCAAAGAAATCGCTCCGACCGCACCAGTTGGATGCGCTCAAGGACGTAACCAAAGGACTAGCCGACGCGGATCGGGGCAAGCTTATAATGGCTTGCGGTACAGGGAAGACCTTCACTTCCCTTAAGATCGCAGAGGCGATAGCTCCGGGCGGTACAATTTTATTCCTCGTGCCATCGCTCTCGCTACTCGCACAAACTCTACGCGAATGGACTTCAGAAGCCGAGCAGCCCATTCATAGTCTGGCGGTTTGCTCTG
>JAUIEW010000428.1 GCA_030429365.1 Phycisphaerae bacterium | reverse complement strand
GCGATTCGGCTTCTGCGTATTGCGCAGCCTGCATGCAGTCCATGGCTTGCTTCAGCAAATTGACGCACTTGGGTGAAGAGGCCCGCATCCAGATCGACCAGATCGATTTCTCCACAGCGCGGACGACGAAGTAATCGTCGTGGTGAAGTAGCTCGACCAGTTTCACCGCATCTTCAAAGCGACCCGTCAGCCCCAGACACATTGATGCCGTCTGAACAACCTGAGGTGATTCGTGATGAAGGAAATCTCTCGGATTGAAACCGAATGCCGGCGCGCTGATGAATGCACGGATAGCCGCTTCGTCATCGAGTTGAAATACAGGTGAGAGTTCGTTGAGGAATCGAAGGCCTTCGTCCGTGAATTCAGACGCCACACCTTGCGCAGCCGCTCCCACTGCGGAAGTCGATTGTGCCGCACTGTTTATCGCAGACTGTTGTTTTGCCACGTCCGGTCCCTGGGGAGATATGTTCCTGGCCGATCACTGCGTCTGGACATTTCGGCGTCTGGACATTTCGCGAAACGCTTTCGACACACTTTCGCCCGATGCTAGGCCTCGTCCATGGGTAAGTCAATTTTCAAACGTACAAGTATGTCGAAATCCTTATCGCTTTACTGATCATGAGCTTATGGTTCAGCGAATCTCGACGTATCGACCCGTTCCAGCAAGACTTTGGGCACCTTTGATTCACTACCGCCGAGGGGTCTCTGTTCAGCACCAGTGAACACGTGCACCTGCCCTCTCAATTCAATTCCCGCCCTGGCCGATAATCGAAGCAGTTCGCTGCCATTTTACCCGACTCCGGCCAAATGGCGGTGCTTTCGAATGAACGGTCCTGTCAGTCGTGCAACCAGAGCGAGAACAAATGTCCATCACCTTCGATTCGAAACAAGAAGAATCTGTACAAACAGAATCCATGGAACTCGACGGGCTTCGCTCGAAGTTGATTCATCTTTATGACCACAACGCACCGCGTTATGACAATGACCGTTCGACCACCGAGTCGCTGCATTACTATTTTGACCACGCCCATCGCGCCGTCGATGCGCTGATTGGTCCAACGAATAAACGCACGCTTCACGTTGACATGCCGGTCGGCACTGGACGTTTCCTGTTTTTCCTTCGACAGCAGAACCGCCAGCATCGAATGGTCGGCATCGACATCTCGAAAGGGATGCTCGAGGTGGCGGCGCAATCCTCAAAGCAGAACCACTACGACATCGAATTCTCGCAAGGCGACGCGTTTGCGCTTCCATTTGCCGATTCCTCGGTCGATGTCCTCACGAGCTTGCGGATGTTTCATCTCTTTCCGCATTGCTATTGGCCAGGCCTCCTCGACGAGATGTATCGTGTGCTGAAACCCGGCGGCGTTCTCGTCACCGAATTGCGAAATGCCGCACGCGGGACGGCCTGCCAACTGCTGGTGCCCGGATTCCGCAAACGCCGAAAGCAGCACCCGCATGTTTTTGTCAATCCGCTCAGCATCAAGCCGCTATTTCGGCGGTGGGAGAACATGCACATGCAGGGTGTGGGTCTCGATGCACTGTCGAAGATCCACCGGTTCTCCCCGGTGATCGCCAAGGGCGTGGATACGCTTCAGCGCACCACGTTCGTCCGCTATTTCAGCAAGACAATGATTATCCGCGCAACCAAACCGCATTAGCCACGCGTCCCGCCGTCCCAAACAATTCACAGGACGCGCCCCGCGTCTACCGATACCCGCTCGATACGGCTGACATTGCCAAAACTTGGGAATTTCGGCCTCCAATACTGGTCAGAAGCCCGCCTCTCTTGTAACTTCCGGGCCCGCATCGACATGACGTAGGTCTGGTCAAACCGACTTGCGGACCGTGCGATTTTGGCGCGACGCAGCGGTGTCGGTGCCGGCATATTTGAACGTTCACGGAAGACGATTGGCAATGCGTGATATTCATCGAGTTCTCCTGATCGCCCTGGCGTTTGTCGTGCTGGGTGCGTGCCCGGCTGTCTTGAGCGCGCAAGGATCTGCGGACGAATTTGAACGGACTCGGCAAGAGATTCAGGAGCACGTCGCGGAAAGCGAACTCTCTCACGAGGAAGTGACCGAGTGGATTGATTTCTCGGAAAACCTGAAGCGCACCGTCAAACAAAAATTAACTCCGTGGGATCGGCTTGTTCGAGCAGTTCGCGATCCTTGGGTGTTTTTTGGGCTGGCGGCGCAGGCGACGTTCATGATGCGTTTT
>JAUIEW010000427.1 GCA_030429365.1 Phycisphaerae bacterium | reverse complement strand
TGGTGGGATGTGAGGGGCAGCGTGGGTCGCAGGGGATGAGGACCCATTCAGGGTCCGAGGGTGTGTGTTCCACGTTTCCGGGGGTGCCTCGAATACTCGGCTACTGATGGTCGGCTCTTCGGGTTCGGGGCGTCGAACGGCGAGACGCAGGGTGGCTCAGGCTCCCGCACCTGCCACGGACCCGCGCCGCCGCCCTGCAACCGCTATCGATATGCCAGCAAATGGAAGCAAGGTCGAAGGTGCGGGAATGTGGGTTGTGAACACGCCGGATGTACCATCAGTAAATCTGAGACCGAAGATCACTTTCCCGGCATCTGTTAGCGAACGATTGCCTCCGCCGACGCCTGACTCTTGGTTCCTTCCTACTTCATGCTCGGACGAGAAGTCAATGTACTCGATGGTTCTGTGATCGTTCGGAGCCAAATCGAACAGGTCGCCTGCTCGAACGATCATCATCAACCCGCCAGCGGGATCCCACCCAAACAAGGCAACGTCATTGTCAGAATTCACGCCAGCCCCGCGCAAAGAAGTGGAGAATACGATCTGATCGCGGGAGTTCAATCCTGATTGAGGGTTGCCGCTGCCAAATTTAAGAAAGACATCGTCTTGAAGACCCGGTGCTGGCTCTCCTTCTCTTGCCACGAGTTGAATCTGCTCGTTCCTCTCCACCCAAATTCCCGCGTCGTTGTCAGCAGTAATGCCTCCTCCGTATTCGAACCCAGCCTCGAATGCAATAGAGCCATTTGTGTTCATCGACGGGTGCGCAACGAACCTCGCTCGTGCGTTTGTCGGTGCGCCGGGAAGGTCATCGTTCGCAAAGAACACGCGCCGAACATCATTGGACTCGCCTTGCGCCCACAGGCCTGGCAGCACAGCATCATTTCGCTGGGCGGCAGCTGAAAAGACGAGTCGTCCGTCGGGACTGATCGACGTTCCTCGATTGAATTCAACGAAACTCCAACTCGCGGGCAAGCCCGGAGGCCGCTGACCGGTCGTGACAAGGGCTTCGACCGGATGATCGGAACGCTTTGTGAAGATTCCGGCTCCTGCCGTCGTAGATGCGTGAAACGCGATCTTGCCGGAATCGCTCATCACAGGCGTACGGATTTGATGCCAAGCCGCCGAAGAGTCAAATCCGGGAGCGGGCTCGCCGCGCAGCGCCGCGACCTCCAAGTTGCCCGGTTGTCCCACCCAAATACCTCTATCCGAGAGGTCGCTCGGGCCAGTTTGACCGACAAACGCGATCATGCCGTTGGCAGCCGTAACGGGCCTTGTCTCCATCCCACGGAAATCAAACTTCACTCCGGGGGCGGGATTCCCTTGACGCGCCGCAACCCGTGCTCTTCCGATCGGACCTGCAACAATTGCCTCGTCAAAGCCGCGTCCAGACGGGTCCTCTACATACGCGAGCGAGACCATCCGATTGCGACCCTGTACGGCGTGGCGACGTGTCGAGAGATAGACCGCGTCAGTTGGATCGGCTGGCATTGGCACACCTGCTTCAAGCATCAGCCGGATCTCGCCACGGCTTCGCATGAGCACGCCTGATTGGGTGCCGTCTGGACCTGAGAAGCCTGCCGGAAGCACGGGTGCGCCCCGTTCGTTCATGCTGGGCGTTAAGGTCCCCCCAAACCTGTATCCACTCCCGATGCCTGGGAGTGGGTCATTCGTCACCGCAACGCGATTGAACTTGAGGGGGCCATGGGCTTGTGCACCGTGGCCCCATGCACCTATCCACAGCAGCAGCATAGTGATGCTTTTCGGACCCGTTCTCATGTCTTTCTCTCTCTAGCTGGCTGCGAAATTCACCGCAGGCACCGCAGTCCTACTTTCGGATTAGCCTACCTGCTCGTTGCCGCAGAAGCAACGGCCGACCTGACTACAGCCAGTGGCACTGTTCGGCGTCATCCTGACAGGAGTCGACCGTCGCAGGGGAATGGACATTGCTGGGGTCTGAACGCGGGGAGTGTCTCCACTGCATGCGAGCAAGCAGAGGCACCAGGATGGGCGGCGCTATTCGAAGCCGTAGACGAAGTCTCCGTCCTTGGCGCCGATGGTTGCCTTTTCGATTTCCTTGCCGTCCATCATGGCTTCGAGGAATGCCTTGGACATTTCGGGGAGGACGGTTTGGGTGAGGATGGCGTCGATCATTCGGCCGCCGGATTCGGTTTCGGTGCAGCGGGCTGCGATGGCGTCGATGACGGCGTCGTCGTAGGTGAGCTGGACTCCCTGGTTCT
>JAUIEW010000147.1 GCA_030429365.1 Phycisphaerae bacterium | reverse complement strand
GATTATTGATGATTCGCGCTTCTTCGATTTTGAATGCATGGTGAACGAAGCTGATGATACCGTTGTCCGGTGCGATGACAGTTTGGTGACCATAGCGGGCCGCGATGATTCCGCGAGGTGTGCCGACCCCGGGATCGACCACGACCACGTGAATCGTCTCCGGGGGAAACCAGCCAACGGTGTTAAACAGGACATACGCCGCGCCCATGATGTTCTGGGGTTCGATGTCGTGCGTTACATCCACGACTCGTGCATCAGGAGAAATCTGAGCGATGACCCCTTTCATGCATGCGACGTAGTGATCTTGCACGCCAAAGTCCGTGGTCAGCGTGACAATGGGATGGACTGATTGTCGTGGCACGCTCAACTCCGAATCGATAATGCACGAATTCGTGAATGAATCGCAATACCGGCCGCATTGATTATCATGTTGCAAGGCCAATTCGCAAGTATTGTTCGCGATCACGCACAGGCTGTCGAGCAAGAAGATCGATGACCGAGCTATTGGACAATTCGGAATCGCTGAGGCGTGCAATGATCAGGAATCAGATCGCGGCGCGCGGCGTGCGTGACAAGGACGTGCTCGACGCGATACTGCGCGTTCCGCGTGAAGTATTTGTTTCGACGGAATGTCGCGACCAGGCGTACGAAGACAAAGCATTACCAGTGGGACCTGGCCAGACCATCTCGCAGCCTTTTATCGTGGCATACATGACCCAGATGCTTCTGCTTGAGTCCTCGCATCGGGTTTTGGAGATCGGAACAGGGACGGGATATCAAACCGCGATTCTGGCTCAATTGGCTGCGTCCGTTTACACCGTTGAATTGGATGCCAATCTCGCGCATTTGGCCGAACAGAGACTGGCGCGTCTCAAACTTGATCGTCGTGTAGCGTTTCGAAGCGGCGATGGTGTCGAGGCGTGGCGCAACGCCGGACCGTTTGACCGAATTCTGGTGACAGCGGGCAGTCAAACGATGCCTGAAGCGTTGGTTGACCAACTCAAATGTGGTGGATTGATGATCATTCCGGTGGGGCGCGGAAAGACCCAAATGATGCTTCGGATACGGCTTCGCAATGGCGTCCGTGTTGAGCAACCATTGATTGCGTGCCGGTTCGTCCCATTGGTCTGAACCGGCGCCCGCCGACGCTCCCTAGGTGGGTTGCAGCTTTGCCATGGTCTGGTCGATCTTCTCGCTGAGCGATTCAACGTTGAACGGTTTCACGACGTAGTTGTTGACCCCGGCTTTGATGGCTTCGATGACGCGATCTTTCTGCGCTTCGGTCGTGCACATGATGATCGGCGTCTTCTTGTTTGTCTCGCGCACCTTACGGACGAGCGTGATACCGTCCATGTTGGGCATGTTCCAGTCGACGAGCATCAGGTCGGGCGTATCCTTCTCAAGGATCTTGAGCGCTTCGACGCCGTCGCCTGCTTCCAGAATATCCGTGTGCCCCAATTGGCTGAGCACGTTCTTCTGAATGTTGCGGATGGTACGGGAATCATCTACAAGCATGACTTTCATATAATTAGACTCCAACTGCAGCCTTGGTTGACTGTGCCGCATTACCATTGTCTTTCTTTCCCAGTTCCATTCCGACTTCGACAAGCAATTCCCCCAGCTCGCACTTGCACGGAATGACGATTCGCGGTGAATTCTTGGAGTTACTCACCACAAAGCTGTCGCCGATGACGACGCTTGGAAGCGAAATTCGAATGTTTACATCCGTGAACTCCATCTTTGCGTTGCCAGCTACCATGTTCGCAAGCTCGCCGATGGCATCCGAAAAATCCGGGTGGTCCGCGCCGATTTCCATACCCGCAAACTTCGATGCCGCCGCCACCGCGACTTTCTTCGAGAAACTAATCACAACACAACCAGCAGCATCTCCAGAAAACCCGATGATGCCTGACACTTCTGACGGCGCGCAATCGTCTGGTTTGACATAGGGTTTGCCAACGGACATCTTGACGTGGACCATCGTTTCAAACACGCGCTTGACACTGTTGACAAAAGGATTGATTAGTCTGACGTCCATGGATTTTGGCCTCTCGAGTTTGAATTCTGCCGGAGACGCGGCAGAGCGGAGTTTATGCAACCATTTGCTGAATTGAGCATCGGTTCAAAAGAGCCAAAGCCTTAGTGATTCGTCAGCCGGCATCGCGTTTTCAGGTCACCTATAGGGAAGATAGCCCATAGGTTCAGCCGGAGTAGACAAGTGCCACTTAGTGGCATTATGCGGCTACAGCACCCGTCAGGGCTGACCGCCGGGGCCTGAGGGCGTTTTGGCACTTGCCCACGACTTTTTTGCGCGTCGTGCAATGAGGGTGCAATCCGGCTTGGGGCACAAAACAGTACCGTTCGACGCGTGCCAATTGTTAACATCGAGATAACGATATTCGCGGACGACCGCGCCGTCGTCTGTGCCGGTTTTGTTCGGGTCGCGAGCGAAGCGCACCAAGACAGAAAATGGTCCCTTGTGCTCCGGGCAAATGTAGTCCAATAGGATTTCGCATTTTCCACCACAGGTAGGGCATTGCAATGATTCAAATCGAAAGTGCTTGCGAAACCTGTGCTGGGCATTCTCTTGGCAGACCCACTCCACGAGTCGGCTTTGAATTGAAGGTCCCTTCGACGCCCTTGGCTCCAGCGGTTGCGCAAGGCGAATAACAAGCACCAGTAACGCAATAAGACAGATTGCGATGATGGGGACGCGCAACCAGCGAGAGTACGGAACTTGACCGATTCGGGGCCTAACCATAACAGGCGACTTGGATACTCATCGAATCGGCACTGGACCGGTCCACCAGAATGCGTTGGACTCGTAAAACGAATAGTGCGGTAATTCGAGATAGATGCAGATCGTGCAATCCTGATTTGCGCAGGCAGCGTAATAGGCTTCGATGTCGCGCTGGAGCACCGGATTTACATTGATGGACTTTACGTTCCCATTCAACGACAAGGCATTGATTTTTTGCGAATGTCTTCCGGATAGCCAGGGTAGAAATTCTTGGTCCGGCGGCTGACCAATCTGAAAACCATCATCGATGCTGAGTCGTCCAAAGTTGCGGGACGGCGCCGGTGATCCGCCTTCGATTTCCGAAGCGAAGAAGATTTCATCCGGGCCCATGTCCGCCAACAGAATCGTATCGTCGGGACGCTTGGGCAAGACGCGCCCCAAGTTGGCGAGGAATGAATTGGGGCTCGATACGATGAAATCATTCATCCCGTAGCTGGAAGGAAAGTCATCGTTGCCTTCGCCATGCGTGTAGCTGTTCCGAAGGATCTCACCCCAAGGGTCCTCAGGGCAAATCAAGACGCCTCGGCCAGCCGGGTTGTATTTGAACAGCGCCGCCGACCAAGCCGCAGTGGACCGGCTGGCCGCGTCACCTTCAACGGCTGGGAGCCACCCACGGTTGTCGGTGCGGTACATGTCCATACTTCGGTAGAGGTCTTTGAGGTTGGCCATGCAAACCGTCGATTTCGCAGCCCTGATGGATCGATTCAGGGTGGGGATCAGCACGCCGATCAGGATGACCACAATCGATGTGACAATGAGCAGTTCGACCAACGTAAACGCCGCCAAGGGCGCGCACCGATTCCGCAATTTCGACTCGACACCGATTGGTTGACCGCAATTGACGCTCATTGAAATTGACCCACCAGCCTTAAAGCATATCGCTGGCTGAATGGCATCGCAACGAAAACCTGATATACGTCGCCAAGGCGGCTCTTCCTGCGTACTGGTTGCTGTAGACGGCTGGCCTTAAGGTATTTGTGGCTTGACTGCTCTAAGCCCCTATAATGGCGTCGGGCAGGATGGAATTAACCTCGCACAGGCGAAGGATTGGTGATTCAAGATGGGTAATTTGCAGGCATTGGTCAGCGATCAACTCCTCCCGTACGTTTCCACGCCTGGGCAATACGTCGGGGGCGAGATTAATCAGCTTCCCAAGCCTGGAGATTGGGAAGCCGCGAGGGTGCGGGTGGCTGTCGCTTTCCCGGATGCTTACACGATCGGAATGAGCCATCTGGGCTGCCAGATCATTTACTGGCTCTGCAATCACACGGAAGGTGTGACGGCTGAGCGGGTCTATTGCCCGTGGGTTGATGCCGAAGCGGTCATGCGGAAAAAGAAGATTCCCCTTTTCACCTGGGACACGCGCCGACCCGTCGCCGACGTCGATATCCTGGCCATCTCGTTGCAATACGAAATGGGCTTCACCAACATCCTGACGATCCTCGATCTGGCCAATATTCCATTGAGGTCAGCCGACCGTGACGACTCGCATCCGTTGGTGATCGGTGGGGGACCGCAGTCGGACAATCCGGAACCGGTCGCAGATTTCATCGATATCATCGTGTTGGGTGATGGCGAAGAGTCGATGGCCGCAATCCTCAGCGCATACAAAGAATACAGAGCCAACGGTGTGCCGCGTCGCGAAATGATTCGGTTGATGGCCAAGCGCTTTCCCTGGGCCTACGCGCCTTCGCTTTATGACGTGAAGTACAACGGCGATGGAACGATTCAATCGGTGACACCGCGGGAAGAGGGCTTGCCCGATGCGATCGTCCGATGCCAGACTCCTGATTTTGGAAACGCGCCGTTTCCGGTGAAACCGTTGGTTCCGCATGTTCGGGTGGTGCAGGATCGTATTTCAATCGAGATCATGCGCGGCTGCCCGCAACGCTGCCGGTTTTGCCACGCAGGGTATACGAAGCGGCCCATCGGTCGGCGAACCGTTGATGAAATCCTTCAAATAGCAGAGGAGGCGTATCGCGCCACCGGACATACTGAAATCGGATTGCTGTCGCTTTCCACTGCCGATTATCCTTATCTTCCGGAGTTGGCCGAACGGATCGACAAGGAGTTTTCACACCGCCAGGTCAGCATCTCAGTGCCGTCGATGCGCGTCGACAAGATGCTTTCAAACATCCCCTGGATGGTCAATGGCGTGCGCAAGTCGGGTCTGACGATTGCAGTGGAAGCCGCGCGCGACGACATGCGCGCCGCCATCCGCAAAGTCGTCACCGACGGCAATCTGATCGATGGCGTGACCCAGGCGTATCAAGCCGGCTGGAAGAGCGTCAAGCTCTATTTCATGGCTGGTTTCCCGGGCGAACGCCCCGACGATATCGACGGCATCATGGATATCAGCCGCGAAGTGTCGCGGGCTCGCATTCCCGTAGCAGGTCATCCAGCCGCCGTGAATTCGTCGGTGGGTTGGCTCGTTCCGAAACCGCACACGCCTTTCCAATGGGCTGCCCAACCGCCAGCTGAATACTTCCACGACGTGCGCAGGCGGTTACGGGCGATGGAGCGATCGCGCAAGTCGGCGGTTCGTATCAAGATGCACAACGTCGAACGATCGGTTCTGGAATCAGTCTTTTCGCGGGGGGATCGCAAGCTCGGTCCGGTGATTGAGCGAGCGTGGCGCGAAGGAGCCCGGTTTGACGGGTGGGATGAGCAGTTTGATAACCGCATCTGGGAGCGTGCGTTCGAGGCGGAATGTGTCGATCCGGCATGGTACGCGCACCGCGAGCGACCGGATGGCGAAGTTTTCCCATGGTCACACTTGGCTGGGGGTAACTCGGAAGGTTATCTCAAGAAGCAATACGACGATGTCTTCGTGCAGATCAACACCGATGGCCCAAGTCCGACGATGATTCCCCTCGCCGTTGGCTAAAACCCGTCACTCCGATTGCGTCCTATAATCAATTCGAATGCGCCGCGTACGCTTTGATTGCGGATGCGGTTGCCACGCATTTCACGCCACGAAACATGTCCGGAATGTGGCGAAGATCTTGCGGTCGGCTGCCTCGATTGGCTACGATCATGGTCTTGGGTGTGAGCAAGCCAAGCTGGGCATGATTCCAAGTCGGTCGAAATCGATCCACGTCGAGTTTCTAAGTCCTGATATTCGCTGCACCTGTCAAAGATTCGATGGCATGCGCCTAGCAATGGTGTAGGTGGGGAAAACCTGCGTGCTGGTTGGCCTGGTCTCTTGGATCACAAGGTCGACGTTGCGTTGACAGATCCAACACGGACACGCTGCACGCCTTCTGCCCCATCGGCCGTACGAATGCCCTAAACCAAAGTCCAATTGAGGAGTTGATCTATGGAATCACGTTTCGCTCGACACTCCAGTCACTTGATGAATCTGGTGGTAGCGTTTGGCTTTGCCCAGACTGGATTGGCGGCTTCGCTGTGTGGATCGAGCGGGGACGGTAACGGGGATTGTCGCGTCGCGCTCGACGACTACGCAGATTTCAGCGCGTGCATGGGCGGACCTGGCAGTGTCGCACCAACCGAGTGTCAATGCTACGACTTTGACGCCAACGGCAGCGTGGATCTCGCGGACGCGCAGCTGTTTCATCAGGAATTTACGGGAACATCACTGATTGCTGGTTGCGTCTTGCCGGTTCGAGAAGATGAGCCAGCCACATCGCGACCGGGAAGCGCCGCGTTGCCTTCGCCGCCGGAGCACACGATTCCAAGTTCATCGATGACCGACTCCGTCCACATGTTCTCCGGCGAGTTCCACATGACTGCCACCGACCTTCTGATTCGTGGACGCGGATTCGATTTCGAGTGGCGTCGTCGCTATCGCTCAAGAATTGGCGCGAACACGACCATGGGCAATGGCTGGGATCATTCCTACAACATCCACCTCACGCAAAATGGTTCAAACCTGATATTGCATGACGGTGATGGGCGCAGTGATGAATACTGCGTGTCGCCCAATGGCATCTGGACACATCCCGAAACGTTTCGTGAATTGGTTCAACAGGGCAATGGCTATGCGTTGGTGTTTAAGGATCGGTCGTCCTGGAATTTCAAGGGATTTGCGGGGCTGCCAGATGACGGACGGATCTCGTCGATCATTGATCGCAACGGAAACCGAATGACCTTTGAATATGATCCGGGGACGGGTCGTTTGACGGGCATCCGCGACACACTCGACACAGCGGTCAATTCGCGGCTCATCTCAATCGCTTACAACGCGGATGGATTGATCCAATCGATTACGGACTTTGCCGGCCGCCAAATCGTTTACAGCTATTATCAGAATCCAGATGTCGGCGGTGATGCCGGCGATCTGAAGTCGGTGACTTCTCCGCCCGTGGTCGGTACACCCAATGGCAATGACTTTCCGCTTGGCAAAACGACGGTCTACACGTACTCGGAAGGATTCAGCGATGCGCGGCTCAACCACAACGTGCTGACAGTCACCGATCCGCGCGGGCAAACGTTTCTGGTTAACACCTATGCTGCCACGCTCAACCCGGCCGACCTGGAGTTCGATCGACTGGTCAGTCAGCAGCTTGGCAATCCTGGCGAGTTGTTGACCTTCTCCTACGGCACCCAGACGCCGTCCGTGTCCAACAATTTCGCAACAAGCGTCTGCTACGCCAACGATCGCGTCGGCAACGTCGAAGAATGCTATTTCGATTATCGCAACCGTTTGGCGATGGTGCGTCGTTACACCGGACGGGCGACGCCAACACTGCCGACCACCGACGTCTTGAACCGCCCGGTTAATCCACTTCGGCCGACGGATCCCGCTTTCTATGAGACGCGTTATGAGTACAACGACGAATCGCTCTTGACCCGCGTCATCGCTCCGGAACTCAATGAGATTGAACTGGTCTACGAGGGTGATCTTGATTATTTCTCGCCGCAACGCAGGCGCTGCGAACTCCGTCATCGGACGCGAATTGCGGGACCGCGCGGCGCAACCCAGCCGACGATTTCCGAAGAGTTTCAATACGATCCAAACATCAATCGCGACACCGGCTTGCTGACATTGTGGATCGATGGGCGAGGCAATCAGACGCAACACTTTTACGATCAACGCGGCAATCGCCTGCAAACGATCGGTCAGATTCCAAGTATCGTGGATGATTATGAATACAACCCCTTTGGTCAGTTGACGCTGCACCGCCATCCTGACAATGGATCGGGCGTGAGACGTGAGGACAAATTCGACTATTACCCGCAGGCAGCCGGCGCCCAGCACGGCTATTTGGAAAGCGAAACGATCGATGCGCCGGGTCTTGGCCTGACAACAACGTATGAATACGACGCGGTTGGAAACACAACCAGGACCGTTGACCCAAAAGGCAACGATGTTCAATTTGTCTACAACGCACTCGACGAGATTGTGCAGTCGCTGTCGCAGGAAGTGATCCTGGGCGTGGGACCTCGCTACGAATCGCTATTCTTCTACGACGAGAACAGCAATCTTGTGCGGGTTGACAAAGAGAACCGCGACGCAAGCGGCATTCTTGATCCCAATACGCACTTCACGACAGTCTACGAGTATGATCTGCTCAACTATGTGACGCGCAAAACCGAGGAGGTCGATCCGGTCAAAGACGTGGTGACCGAGTTTGAATACGACGGGAACAGAAATCAAACGATCGTTCGTTCGGGCGAAGCCACCAACGGCACGCAGCCGGACAACACGGTCACTACGCTCTACGACGAACGTGACCTCGTCTTCCAGACCACGCGGGGGGCAGGCAATCCCGACGAATCAACCGATCAGTACGACTATGACGCAAACGGGATCATCACGCTGTACGGTCAGGGACTTCAGGGATTGACTCCCAATGAAGAAACGTACGGATACGATGGCCACAATCGCCTGACCGTTAAGGGATCAAGTTTTGGCAACGTTTCGCGCTTTGCCTATGACCCCAACGATAATGTGGTGCAAATCATCGACGAAGGCGAGCAAGTTGACGTTCCCGGAAATGCCGGAAACGTCCGACTCGGCGAAACCACCTTTGGATATGACGCGATCAATCGCTTGACCATTCGCGGCGATAAATTCTTTGACTCGTCGCAGAACCCCATCACCGATGGTGAATCCACAACACAGTATATCTATTCGGATTCGTCGCACGTGATTCAGGTGATCGACGACAACAACCACAGCATGACCTGCATTTACGACTCGGCCAACCGCCGTTCGAGTTGCAGCGATGCAAAAGGCAACAGCATCACATACATTTACGATCCCAATTCAAATCTGATTGGCGAGAATACGACCGAAAAGTCTGACCTCGGGCTTCCTGATCAGCAGTTTACACAGACTTACGACTACGATGGAATCAATCGACTGACCATTAAGGGCGACAGCTTCGGCAACACGCGCTTCTATGCTTACGACAGTCGCGACCTCATCACCGAGGAAACCGATGCGCTGGGCAACTTGACCATCCATACATTTGACGGACTGAATCGCCTCACCGCAACAGATCAGATTCTGACCAATACGGGCACGGGAGGCGGCGCAGTCATCGGAACAATTTCGAACGTCAATGTGTGGGATGATTCGTCGCGATTGATCTTCCAGCAAGACGGAAATGGAAACGCGACTGGTTATCAATACGACGCGCTCGATCGTTTAACCTCGACAAACTATGCCGACGGAACCAGCGAGTTTTATCTGTACGATGTCCGGGACAACAAGATTCACCACGCCGATGCCAATGGCACCCAGATTGACTACACCTATGACCTGGAGAATCGTCTGAGGGGCAAGGTGATCACGGCTGGTCCGGGCGTTTCCACCGATACGACATTCGAACAGTTTGAATACGACGGTTTGGATCGACTTGTCCTTGCCGCTGACGATGATTCAACGGTGACGCGTGAATACGATTCGCTGTCAAACGTCGTCAACGAATCGCAGAATGGTGTGGTGATCACGTCAACGTATGACGGCATGAGCAACATGACATCGTGTGTCTACCCAGGGGGCCGCGTACTCGACTACGTCTATGATGAACTTGATCGCGTAAGCAATATCGCCGATTCCTTTGGCACGATTTCCAATTGCATGTATGTTGGTCCGGATCGACTTGAGTTCCGCAGCAATTCCAACGGAACGACGTCAACGATCTTCTACGATGGAATTTCGGGCGTTCCGAACCCTCCAGGTGACTTCGGTGTGAAGATGCCGGCAACGATTCTGCACGAGCATCCCGGTTCAGGCACTGTAATCGACGTCCGCGACTTCCAGTGGGACCCGCAGTACAACAAGCGAATCCGCAACGATCACACCAATCGGCTTGAGCACGCATACGAATATGATTCGATTTATCGACTGACGCGAACGGTGGAAACGGATACAGCCGTTCCGGCGCTCGTGCGGGACACGCAGTATCAACTCGACAACGCAGGCAACAGAATCGTCGTCTTCAACGACAACTGCCCGGGCGCGTACACGATGAACGGCGCCAATCCACCCGCCGACTTTCAGATGAATCAGTACACAAGCACGGGATGCGACGGCCGGCTGTACGACGGCAATGGCAACCTCATCGAGCGTGCAGCTGGCGGTCCGCCGATCTTCATGGATTACGACTACAAAGATCGCTTGATCACGCATGATGACCCGTCAGTCGGAATCATCTCGACCTATGCGTATGACGCCCTCGATCGGCGGATTTCCAAGAAGGAAAACTCGGCGATCTTCACCACGGAAACGACTTTCTACTATGACGGCCATCATGTCATCGAGGAAGCCGACAATACCGGTAGCACGACAACCTACGTTTACGGAACTGGCGTTGATGACCTGATCCAGATGCAGCAAGGCACGAACGACTTCTACTATCACACCGATGACATGGGCAACGTGATGGCCCTGTCGGATTCAAACGGATTCGTCGTGGAACGATACGAGTATCAGGATTATGGCGAGCCTGAGTTCTTCGATGCGGCCGGCGTTTCGATCCCAAGTTCGTTCGTGCGGAACCCGTACCTGTTCACCGGACGGCGATACGATGATGCAACTGGGCTGTACTACAACCGCAACCGTTATCTCGATCCGATTTCGGGACGGTTCATCACGCGTGACCCGCTGGGCGCGTGGGCGGACAACCTCAACAACGGAAACGCCTACACGTATAGCGGCAATAATCCGTGGACCAATTCTGATCCATTCGGACTGATGAACAAAGGCGAGCTCATTGACGCGATCGCGAAGAGTGGTGATCGCAGTTTCAAGAAGGGCGGGCATGTGATGCTTGTCGGCTTTGGATCGAAATCGATTTCCAAGCGGGCGGCTCGTACCGGTCGAAACCCGCAGACCGGCAAGGAGATCAAGATCGCGGCGAAGAATGTCGTGAGATTCAAGGCAGGGGCCGACCTGTCCAAGAAAGTGAACATCGCCGGTGGTGGAGGCGACAACACTTGCCCCATGACTGCACCATATCGCTGCCCGGACGGGCGTTGTGCCGTAGCGCCTGACCATTGCCCGTCCCATGTTGAACCGGCGTCTTCGAGCGTCGCCTCTTCACGTCATCATGGACATGTGACGGTGCTCAAGGCCATGGAGAGTTCCTCAGGACCGGGCTACAACTCGTCGCGCTCCAACAATTCGGGCATCGTCTCACCTCAACCCGATGGAAGCGGCGAAGGCGGTGACGTGGGCCTCGCTCGCAAGTGCAAGAATTGCGGACGAACCGACTGCGGCGGCAAATGCGTCTATTGCGTGGCTTGCAAGGGCGACTGTCGCAGCGGTCCCGGTTGCGGCCCGCGGACTTGGAAGTTGAGCGGTGTACCAGGAGGCGGAGGCGGGGGCGTGTCATCGGGATCGATGAGCCTGGCCAAGAAATGCAGCCGATGCAATTCATCGAAATGCGATGGCTATCATCCGAATTTCCACGTGACCGTCCTGAAGTTTGGCGGCATTGCGACGGGTGGCGGTTCGGGCGGGGGCGTTTCATCAGGTGATGGTGCTTCGTTCGCCAGCGGCGCGGGAATGAAAGTGCAGAAGTGTACAAAATGCGGCAAACCGATGAAGGATTGCAAAGGACACAAACGTCACAAGCACCGTGGGCACGTGACGATTCTGAAATAGGTCCGGATTCCAACGAAACGAGTCGGGCAAACGGTCACGTTATCCATCCGTCGCTTTCGATCAATGCTCAAAGCGTTGGTCGAGGCGCGGGTAACGTGACGGATTCGCCGATGGCCGGCAGGTTGAATTCGGCAAAACCGTTGTCCTTCCAGTAAACCCAGCGGTATGAATCATCTTCGAGCGCTTTATCGAATTGAAAGCGAACCTTTGCTGGGCGAGCGTCTGGCGTGAGTTCAACCATTTCAAGTGTGCAGCCCAAAAGGTCGATGCGCTGGCCCACGCGGAAAGGTTGCCTGTCGCGAAATAGCACGTCAAACGTTTGAAACAAGTACTGCGTTCCAACCCACGCAAACTCGTCCGGATTGTCTCTTGGCCATTGCCCGGGAAGCATGAGCCAGCCACCCCCTTGTGACACCAACAGGGTGCGATCATCGACGCGCTCGACTCGAACATCATAAACACCCGACCCCATCGTCAGCGTTTTGAGCGGGACGGGCCGATCCTGTGTCGCTGCGTAAATCCTGGCAAATGCAAAAAGGAATCCCGAAGGTGTGCTGACGACCATGAGGCGCTGGTTGGATATTTTTTCGTCGTGGGGCAGGCTCAAGCCTGCCAATTCCGATGATTTGCCGAATTTGCGTACGTTGTGGGCGCCCGTCACGAGGCCCAATGGGGCGATGATCAGATGCATCACGATCAGGCTCGCTCCGACGAGACGTGAAAATCGAATTCGGGGAGCCGTGGCGATCGCCTGCCACGACGAAACAATCAGTTGGGCAACGATCATCGCGGCGCCAATGCCAGCGAACATCAACAACCGGTCCGATGCGAAGGTGGCTGTCGG
>JAUIEW010000146.1 GCA_030429365.1 Phycisphaerae bacterium | reverse complement strand
CCTTGAATACGCCGCTGAACCGCTGCGTGAGTGAGTCAAACATAAAAACGTGTTACCTCATAATGGACTGATGACTGCGATGGATTGTGCACAATAAGCGGATTTTCGTCAACGCGAACGGGGATTGAGGACTGCAGATGCGGCGCAAGATATTCATGAATTTCCCGTAAAAACACAGCGTCCGACGCGGTTGGGCTACCGCATCGGACGCTGCTTTCGGCTAAACGTTGCAAGAATTTGGAGACTTATTCTTCGATCTCGTCGTCCATCTCGAGCGGTTCATCCGGCGGCGGTCCGGGCATGCCTTTCGGTCCGTGAGGGCCGCGGAATCCACGGCCGGGACCGCGACGCCGATCGCGATTGAATCGCTCACCTTTTGGCGACTTTCCATCGAGCACGTCGGTGAATGCCTGCTCGATTTCCGCATCGCGATTGTCGGCACGCTTGGCGATGTGGTTGCGGAGACCTTCAAGACGCTTCTCAAGGCGCGTGACTTCCTGCTCCATCCGCGCTTGCTGGGCATCGAAGGCGGCTTCGACGAGCGGCTTGATCTGGGCACCGAGCTCCTCTTTGGTCGCGTCGTCATCGGCTTGACGGTATTCGCGAACCAGGCGTCGCAACTCAAAGCGACTTTTCTGCTCAGCGATCTTGATTTCAAAAAGTTCCGGATCGTCCAGCGAAAGCTGGTGCATGCGCAGAATCTCCGGAAGCATTCGGGCGTGCTTGCGATCCAATCGCTGCTTTCCGCCGTCCTCGTCACTCGACTCCAGCGCCGAGGCAACTTCCGGATAGTACTGATCCACAAAGGCCTTGACCTCTTCTTGCTCTTCTTCAGTCATGCGATTCCAAAGCATCGCGCCCGGACGACGACGGCCACGTTGTCCATCCTTACCAAACCGATCGCGACCCAATCCACGGCGGCCACGCGGTCCGCGTTCGGCGACTTCATCAGCCGCAGCGTCATCAGCAGCAACCGCCGCATCATCTGGCACGGGTTCATCGACACCAACTGCTGACACCGATGAGGTTGCAAACGCAAGCGCCAACGTCGCGAATGCAAACGGCATCCATCTATGATTTAAGTTGTTCGTAAACATCTCGGTCCGTCCTTTCAAGTCTTGATAGAGGCAACACAAGTCACCTCTTTGATGTTGGCTTTCCTATCGCGCGCGTTTTCAAGCATACTGTCTCAGAGGCTACCCTTACTTACGAATCCAAAAATGAAACACTGTCGCTGTACAACTGATCAATCGCATCTTCGAGATCATCCGTTCCAAGTTCGTCCGCGAAATCGTCAAGTGACACAAAAGAATCACCAAAGTCATTCAAATCCGATTGCAAACCACTCAGATCACTTTCAAACTCAGAATCGCCAGACTCAGAATCCGTCAACACGTAAGCCCAATCGTCTATCGCGGTCGCATCAACCACGTTCTTGGGCGTATCCGCGCCAGGCCTGTTCGGCAGGATCACAAAAGCGATCAAAGCGGCTGACGCCATCGCGATCAAACTGCCCCACTTAAACGCATTTCCTGTCGGAATATTTCTGTCGTCATTCCTATTCGACAAATTCTTACTCGACGGATTTTCGTACGATAACGCCACAAGTTCGCGGCGGACGGCGTCTTTCGTTGCGGACAATGTCTTGGCAGATGGTGGCGCGGTCTTGACACCCCCAAGCACGGACGCGTCACCAACAGCTTCTGCCAAGCATTGTTCCCTGACCACCACTTCCACCGACTCTTTGACCTGTTCGAGCACCTCGCACTCGGGCTCGGGATAATGCGTCGCAACTTCCGAGAACCACGATTCAAGTCGTTCGACCTCAGCCGCGAGCTTCGCATCGCTTTCAAATTGTGGGTCGTCTTGTCGATTCATCGTGCTCACCAATTTTCACGTCCAATAGCCAGTCAGCTACAACTGACAATCTCCCCTACCCCACCTGAGCCTTCAGTCCGTCTGTATCCAACATCTCACGCAACTTGTTCAGCCCGCGGTGCGCACGGGCCAGCGCTGTCCCCAGCGGCGTGCCCATGACCGTGGCAATCTCCGCGAACGAAAGTTCTGAAAAATGCCGCAACATGATCACCTCGCGCTCGGCTTCGGGCAGCTTCGAAAGCCCCTTTTGAAGCGCGTCCACATCGTCGGCCAACTGCATCGAGGCTTCGGGATTGGGCGTTGCGTCGTCACTGGCTTCGGTCCATTTCGCACTCGCGTCGCCCTCATGCCGCCCTCGGGCATCGAAAGGGATCACTTTCGGCCCCCTTCCGATCCGGCGAATCCGATCGCGGACCAGATTCGTCGCGATCCGAAACAACCACCCCTCGAACCGATGATCGTGGCGATACGACCCGATCATCTTGACCACCCGCAGAAACACGTCCTGGAGAAGGTCGTCGGCTTCGTCTCGCGACCCCGTCAGCCGATACAGGTATCCATGCAACCGACTCCCGAATGCGTCGATCAAACCGTCGAATGCGTCGGGGTCGTGGGCTTGGGCCTGTTTGATCAGGTCAGCCAATCTTGTCGGGGTCATTTCCATCATCCACCGCCCTAAACGACACGTGAGGAGGGGTTATTGCGATCAAAATTCAAGAATCGGTGTAATAATCGGCGATTCCGGACGCTGTGTCGGTTGCAAATCTCGCCATGATCCCTATATTTGCCCGACCGACCTGATACCGAAAACCGGTTTTAGGGTATCAGATCGCAGTTTGGAGAATATTCATGGCTCGTGAATGCTACTTTCTGGGCAAGAAAACCCGCAGCGGACGCTCCCTGGCGCGTCGTGGTAAAGCCAAGTACCTCGGCGGTGTCGGTATCAAGACCACCGGCGTCACCAAGCGGAAATTTAAGCCAAATATCCAGCGCGTTCGCGCTTTGGTCGATGGCAAGGTCTGCCGCATCAAGGTGTCGGCGAAGGCTATCCGCATGGGCTTGGTTGTGAAACCGCCCAAGCGCGATTGGAAGCCTGAGGACGCGAAGAAGTAAGGAGAGAGACTTAGGCCCAGAGCGATTGGGCCACGGAGCGACTGAGGCACGAAGATTACAGTGCACTGAGTGGCTGCGATGTCTGAACCTGACCCTTTCGTTTGCGTCATCTCATCGTCATCAATTATAAAGCGAATCCGAGCGATCGGTTTCGCTTTTTTTGTGGAACCCCGGTCCGACGCTGTGTTGAATTTGCGGAGACGCTTGTCTGATGTCCAAACCACTGACCGAATCGGAAGTTCGGCACATCGCGATGCTTGGTCGCCTCCAGCTAAGCGACGACGAGATCGCGGCGATGACCGAAGAACTGTCGGCGATTGTGGGCTACGTCGATCAACTCAGCGAGGTGGATGTTGAGGGCGTCGAACCCACAGCCCACGCTGTCAACGTGCAGAACGTGTTCCGCGACGACGTCGTTCGCGACTCGATCGGTCCTGACAAGGCGCTGGCCAACGCACCCCAGCGTGAGAATTCATTCTTTAGAGTACCCAAAGTCCTGGATCAGGACACCGTATAACCCCACTTCCGAGGTACGCCATTGCCCACGGCCAGCGAAATATCCAACTCCGTCCGCGAAGGGAACGCAACCGCGGTTGATCATGTCAAGACAGCACTGGTCGCGATCGCCGGTCGCAACGATGAACTGGGCGCATTCGTTAACGTTTGCGAAGACCACGCGCTCGCCCAGGCCGAGCGCATCGATGCGTTGTCTGCCGACGAGAAGCAGCGTTTGCCGCTGGCTGGCGTCCCGATCGCGCTGAAAGACAACATCTGCACCGATTTCGCGCCGACCACATGCTCGTCCAAAATACTAAAGTCATTCAACCCGCCGTATTCCGCGCACGTCACCGAAAAACTCATCGATGCCGGGGCCGTCGTCGTCGGCAAGACCAACCTCGACGAGTTCGCGATGGGCAGCAGCACCGAAAACAGTGCGACGTGCATCACCCGAAACCCTTGGGATCGCGAGCGCGTACCGGGCGGTTCGTCAGGTGGATCGGCAGTCGCCGTCGCGGCTGACATGACCCCGATCGCCCTTGGTTCGGATACGGGTGGTTCTATTCGACAGCCGGCCTCATTGACGGGCGTGGTCGGATTGAAGCCAACGTATGGCCGCGTTTCGCGTTATGGGTTGATCGCCTTCGGCAGCAGCCTCGATCAGATCGGACCATTTGCCAAGACGGCAGAAGATGCAGCCCTGCTGCTCGGCGTGATTGCAGGACCCGATACGCGCGACTCGACATGCGTATCCACCGATGTCGCCGACTACGTTGGCTCGCTCAACGAATCGATTGCAGGAAAAAAGATCGGCATCCCCCGCGAATATTTCGCCGAAGGACTTAGCGACGAAACCCGCAAGCACGTCGATGCCGCCATCGAAACGCTTCGCGGTCTCGGCGCAGAAACGGTTGACGTCAAACTTCCGCTGACGAAATATGGGATCGCATGTTACTATTTGATTGCGACGGCAGAGGCCTCCAGCAACCTCGCCCGTTACGACGGCGTGCACTATGGCCATCGCTCAGAAAAAGCGGGCGACATCGTCGAAATGTATTCGGCCTCTCGAGAAGAAGGTTTCGGCGCCGAGGTGAAGCGCCGAATCATGCTCGGCACCTACGCCCTTTCGAGCGGTTATTACGATGCGTACTACCTGCGTGCGATGAAAGTCCGAACGCTGCTGCGTCGTGATCTTGAAAAAGCATTCGAAAAAGTCGACGTGATCTGCTCCCCGGTCACGCCGAGCACCGCGTTTAAGATCGGCGAGAAAACCAGCGATCCGTTGGCGATGTATCTAGCCGACGTGTACACGATCACCGCCAATCTCGCGGGCATTCCGGCGATGAGCGTGCCCTGCGGTTTCGACAGCGTAGGGCTGCCGATCGGATTGCAACTCATGGGCCCGGCGTTTTCGGAGGCGACGTTGCTCAATGTCGCCCACCAATACCAGCTCAATACGGAGCACCACCAACGGATGCCGTCGTGATGGATCTTTCACTCAACATTGTCGAAGGCGGTCCGAATGTTCGCGGTTCGATTCTAAGAACCAACCAAGCGTTTCTCGAACTTGTCTCTGAGAAGACCACGCTCGATTACGGGATCGCCTTTGCGTCGCCGCAATTTTCGACGGTGTCTGAGTGCAATCAGTTCCGCGAAGTCTGGGTCGACTCTGCCGACGAAGCAGCCAAGGCCATCGAACAAGCTGACGCGCATTTCGCCGAATCGGGTCTGACGTGCAATCGCTGGGCACCAGCAGAAGACCAGAAACCCGAGACGATCGAACCGGCCCTGCTCGCCGCAGGATTTCGTCGTGACGATCGCGTGGCCATGGCGTTGGACGGTTGGCCGGCATCGATGGAATCGCCCGGTCAATATCGCGTGCTGCCTGCGCGGGCGATGCGCGCGGCCTTTGCGGAAGTCTGCGGACAGCGGGCTACCGATGCGGAAGGCGACGCCCGCGTCGAGGTTGACAACGAGCGGCTTGACGATCATCGTCTTGATGCATTCGTACTGATGGATGGCAAGAAACCGGTCGGGGTTTGCTCGTTGTTTCAAGTGGGCGACATAGGCCGCATCATCGATCTTTACGTCGTTGAGTCTGCGCGTCGCCAAAAAGCGGGGACCGAGATGGCACGCCACATCATCGCCCTTGCCCGGCGTTTGACGGTCAGCGTCGTCTGCCTGGAGGTCCGCGAAACCAACGAACAAGCAATCGCATTTGTGAAGCAATGCGGATTCGTCGAAGCCGGACGCCTTGTTGAGTTTGTTCGCGACAACCACAACCAATAGCTGTCCACAATCATTGCGACGATCACCGCAAGTCAATTGCGCACACGCGCCAAAGGGAATATGTCTGTATGATTCTGCGCGCCAAGTATGTACTCGACGCCGATTGCCGCCCTATCGACAATGGATTCGTGCGCATCGCGACACAAAGGATCGTCGAACTTGACACGTATCGCGAATCGAATGACAAAACAGTCATCGATTGCGGAAACGCAATTCTCATGCCAGGCTTGGTCAATGCGCATACCCATCTCGAACTGGGGGCATTTCATGATGCTGTCGAACCCACTGACGAATTCGTCGCATGGCTAAGTGAATTGGCGCCGAAGATGCGATCGATGGACGCCGATCGCGAACAAGTCGAAGCATCCGTGCGAGATGGCCTGCAAAGCTGCCTGATGGGAGGAACTACGCACGTCGGTGACATTTCAAGATTCGCCCACATCGCGCGGAACACGATCGCGGGTATCGACGTAAGACCACATGTCACGTCATACGGAGAAGTGCTCGGCTCACAGATGGAGCGGCCCGATCAGTTGCTGAATCAGTCCACGAACCTCCGGCATCGTTCGGCTGATTTGGTCATGGGCATTTCGCCACACGCCACCTACTCGGTCACAAAAGGGGTTCTCCTAAAGTGCATCGTGGTCGCGGCAGCGCTTCGTGCGCCGGTCTGCATCCATGCGGCTGAGTCATTGGAGGAGGAAGAGTTTCTCTTAAGAGGCACTGGTCCACTTCGCGAATTCCTCGAATCGATGGGTGCGTGCGATTCAACTTACAAACCAATCGGCGTACGACCAATTGAATTCCTAAGCCGATCGTTCGCACTGAAACCCAATACGCTCCTGGCTCATTGCAACTACGTCAACCGCGACGAAATCAAACAGATTGCCGAGGCGAGGACCTCTGTCGTCTATTGTCCTCGCACACATCACGCATTCGGACATCCGCCTCACCCATTCGTCGAGATGCTCGATGCCGGAGTGAACGTCTGTTTGGGAACCGACAGTCTCGCATCGAATCCGTCACTTTCGATGCTGGACGAGATTCGATTCTTGCGACGTCATCGATCTGATGTTTCGGCGGAGATGATCCTGCGGATGGCAACGGTAAGCGGCATCATCGCCCTTCGCGCCAGGGGCGAAACGCACCATTCACCAATCGGTTCGCTGGCAGATTTGGTGGCGATCCCGCTTGATCCGCAGGGACCAGCCGATCCACTTGAAAATATCCTTGCGAGTGAACTGTCACCGACGCATTGCGTGGTGGCCGGTCAAATGCTGATCAACCCGCACGCGTCTTAGTCGCCGACACCTATGTCATCGTTAAAGACCGTAACCATCAGCAGGTTCTCTACCTC
Source organism: Phycisphaerae bacterium (assembly GCA_030429365.1). GTDB lineage: Bacteria > Planctomycetota > Phycisphaerae > UBA1845 > UBA1845 > UBA1845. The sequence continues at coordinate 5,613 of JAUIEW010000146.1, read as the reverse complement.
TTCGTGGTAGTCCACTTCCGACAACATGATTTTGACGTGTGTGCGGGCTTGTCCGCGCGGATCGGTATCGCTTGAGGACAACTCCTTGAGATGACCGAGGGTGGTGCCGGCCATCTCGATCATCCTGGCGTGTCCCTGCTTGAGGTGCTCGACTTGCTTGACGAGATCGGGACGCTTCTCGACAACGTAGTCGAGGAACCCGCCGATTTCTTCGAGGGCGATGCGATGGATGAGATGCGCGCGAAAGTGTTCAAATGATTTGCACACGTTGGCGAGCCACGATCGTGCGTCCGTGCCGCCATCTTGCTTGAGCGCCGTGTTCAGTGCGTCGGTGATTTCGCGCAGGCGTTCGTGCTCGTCGCGTACCCTGCGAATAATCGTATCATCGTCCATGAATTCGCCCATTCATCATTCGAGACAAGTTGCCTGGATCGAACCTGGCATTCGATCAACAGGATCGCTCCATTAGGTTCGCAGGGACTTTACACTCCCGCGGCAGCAGCGTCGAGACGGCACCGAATGATTCCAGTTCCGATTAAAGTAGAAATCAAATAGCCGGCTTTTGCACCGCATTGATTCCGCTTGCAGGCGCTTTGCTGGGTTCCGAATCTCGCTCCCGAAGTTCCAGCATCCGAAAGCAGTAAATCGCCAGCGATCCCGAAGCCAATGAAACCAACCAGACACCCCACCCGATCCAATTCCAAAGCGCCATCCCTGCCATCGGGATGAATATCGCTCGCAATCCGGTCAGCGAAACGTGAATCCCCATGTAGACTTCGGCGTCATCCTTGTTGGCGAAGTGCAGGTGGCCCAGATTCCAGGCAATCGACCCGCCCCCCAGGCAAATTCCCCGGAATATCGAGAACACCGAAAAGCACGCAACCGAAATCAGTAGCGCCCGCGGTCCAATCCAATCGATGTAGCCGATCGCAAGCGTCCCACACATGCCAAAGAAGATCGCAAGCAACCAGCCGATCATTTGAACCGCGCGGTAGCGGAGCACGCCCGATCGATCGAAGTAGCGGGCGCTGGCGTGCATGGTCGACAGCATCAAGAGCATGGGCAGAATTTCGAGCAGAACCATGTTGAGCCAGTATTCGCGTTTCATGCCGACCAACACCTGCTGCGTCAGAATGACAACGATAACAGCGCGAACCAACAGATTCGTAATCCCGGCAAGCATTTGGGCAATGCAGTAGCTGCGAAAGCGGGCGTCCCGTTTGAGTACATGAATCGCGCTGGTCAGAACATGGGTCGACGACAGAATTCGCTGCGTGCTCGCGTGTGCCGTCAAGGCGCCTTCGACCCGATCGCCTCCACGCAGGCGGCGCAATTCTGCTACTTCTCCACGAACCCGCATGTGCCGAAGACACCACACGCCGATGGCGCCGATGATGGCCGCCCCGGGATAAATCCATCGATAACTTTGAGGGTCAACGTCGAAGAGCGTGGCGATGATCGCAACGGCTGCAAGACGCGTGACGGCGCGAGCAACCTGCAACCGGGCGGCGATCTGTCCTCGAACAAGCGGCGGATAATTTGATTTCCAAAGCGATGACCGCACCGTCACCGCCCCGGTCTGAAAAAACTGGGCAGCCGCCATCTGAAGGACAAAAAGCCATCCGCCATACGACACATCGGGCGTCATCGCGACACTGGCAAGCGCGAGGACCGTCCCGGTCGTGCAGAATGTGAAGATCTTGAGCTTGCGCCGGCCGACGCAATACGCTCCCCAGACGAGGCTCACGATATGCATCGCCATGGGCGTGGCGGATGCAACCGTGATGAGTAAATCGCTTCCTTCAAAAGTCTTGGCAACCACGATCGAGGCGAAGTTGCCTTCAATCAACCCAACGATCACGCCCCAGGCGAGGATGTGATGGAATTCATGGAAGAAGTTGTAGCGTGAGAGAAACGGAAGCCGCTTCAAACCATAAATGTCCACGCGAAAGTCACCCCCCACCAAGAAGCACTCGTTGCACACGCGGATAATAGTTGCAAAACGCGAACCGGACCACGCCCCAGAAAGGAAGCATGGTCCGGTCCGATCTTTGACCTTAAGATGTTTTGCCCTCGCCTAAGAATCGAGGATGCGTCTAAGGCATGACCTCGAAACCAAGGCACGGATTAGAGAGCCCGCTCGGGCCCGCAAGAATCGTTGCAGGTTCGCCATCATCGCCCGGATTGTCAGTCAACCGCATCAAGTCAGTACCGTCGGCATTCATCGCATAGATTTCACGGTTACCGTCTCGATCGGTCGTGAAGATGATCTTCGAGCCGTCGGACGAGAACACGGGATCCAGGTCGCTGCCCGGGTCAAACGTCAGTCGGGTCACATTGGCACCATCACTGTCCATGACGTAGATTTCGTCGTCACCGTCGCGTTGAGAAACAAAGACAATTCTGTCGCTCGACGGGCTGAAACTCGGAGTCGTATCCAGTGCTCCGTGGAGCGTCAGCTGCTCTTTGTTGTCTCCATCGCTATCCATGATCCAGATGTCGCCGTTTCGGATGAAGGCGATCTTGCAACCGGACGGACTAAATGCCGGATAGCCTTCCAACGCCGCGTCGCCCAGGGTCAGATTCACCTGGTTGGCGCCATTGTCGTCCATCACAACGACATCCGCCCAATCATCGCGACTGGAACCAAACGTAATTTCGTTGTTCTGGCCGCTAAACGACGGGAACATGTCGCTGGCCGGCTCGGTCGTCAGGTTCTGCACGTTGGAACCGTCCGCATCCATGAGCATGACCTCATAGTTGCCGTCGCGGTCGGAGTGGAAGGCGATCTTCTCACCGTCGGGACTCCATGCGGGATGCCCATCGGCTGCTGCATTCGTCGTCAACCGAGTCTGTCGCAGCCCATCAACGGTCATCACGTAGATTTCATCATTGCCGTCGCGATCTGATTTAAACGCGATTTCAAATGGCTCGCACGCATCGCCTTCGCCGTCGTCGTCTGTATCGAGTTGGTTCGGATTCGTGGCATCCGGGCAATTGTCACAGGCGTCTCCGATCGTGTCGCCGTCTGCATCAGCCTGGTCGGCGTTGGCGACATCCGAACAGTTGTCACAGACATCTCCAAAGCCATCGTCGTCAACGTCAAGCTGATTTTCATTCGCGATCATGGGGCAATTGTCGCATGCGTCCCCCAGACCGTCTCCATCGTCGTCGGCTTGGTCGGCATTGTCAGCGTCCGGGCAGTTGTCCTCGTCGTCGGCCACGCCGTCGCCATCAGCGTCGGGTTCGGAATCTTCGACCCCATTGGTGGACACGGGTTGATCCCCATCACCTGGTTGATCACCCGGTTCGCCCCCGTCACCCGGCTCGCCAGAATCGTCCGGGACCTCTCCACCACCATCACCGTCGTCGCCGCTGCCATCGTCTCCTGACGGTTGGTCCTGGGGTTGCGGTTCGCCGCCGCCATCCCCCAAGCCGTCTCCGTCGTCACCCGCTCCATCTTGCGCTGGCGTCGTTCCACACCCCGTTAAAACCGGTGCGGCTGCACACAGCGACATCCCCATCATCAACAGCAAAACAACCTTCATTCGAAACATGGTATTCCTCGTTTTCTTGATACTTCACCCACTATTTTGGCACCGCCCCGCGGTACCCCCCCAAAGCCCCGTTGGCTTGCTTCTAACTTTCTTCTGAACTTCCGATCGTTTCAGGAATCTCAATTCTCATTGTGGATAAACTGTGAGTCTGAAATTCCCGACTTACCCATTTGGACACAAGATCGAGGGCCACGCCCCATTGCGAACGGAAATTCACACCCTGCCCCCGGACACATTGCCGCTTGGCATTTTGTGGAAAATCACAGCCCATCCGCTCAAATCTCACACCTCCCTCTGGCGTCTCGATCCTTTCCCAACCCACAACCGGTGTGTATGATCCGGCCATGAGTGCTTCATCCATGACGCGGAAACCGGCGCCGGATTCCGCCATAAATCTCGCAGAATGTTTGGCCCATCTGATCAAAGGGGCTGGCGGTGATCCCGACGCGAACGCGATCTTGACGTCGCTGGGGGCTGGATTGGCGTTTTTCTTTCGCGAACTACCCGGCGAAGAAATCCCGGTGCTGGCCGAATGCCACGATTTTGCGCTGCCCGAGGCCGGCCGGCTTTTCGGAATCCGACTGCGGGCGATGCACCCGCCTCGGGCGCGCGACGGCCTGTCCGATTCAGCCGAATTCGCCGGACACTTCGCCGACAGCTACGTGCCGCTTATCCAACGGGCGATTGAAAACGGTCAGCCGGTGCTGACGCTTCACGGTTGGTCACCGAAAAGCCCGGCCACGTGGGGGATTGTCGATCGTAGCGAGAAAGGCGGTGAAGAACTTTGGGGGGCAGTTCCCGAGCGTTTTGAACCAATGCAATTGAGTCACCCGGCACTTCAGTGTTATGTCGTTGAGGAACTCGAAGTTGTCGAACCGACAGCAGAATCGCTGCTTGCTCGCGGCGCGGAGACGGCACTCAACCTGCATGAGCGCGGCGCACGGGTGTATCCCGGATTGATTACTGGCGAAACCGTTCTGAAACGACTCATCGATTTGCATGAGGCGAAGGGCGATCATCTTCTCGATGACGGCATCATTGAAACGCTCAGACAGATCGAACATCGGCGCAAGCAAACTGCAGCCTATCTGGAGCAACACGTTTCGGATTGGGACGCGACGAGTTGCGTTGCAGTCAAAACCTTGGCCTCGTCGCTGGAAAAAGACGCGGAGGCGTGTGCAGCGCTGCAAAATCGCCCTGACGCCCAATCCGCAAAGAGCCTGTTGGAAATCCGCCTCGGACTTGACCGAACAATCATGCGCGATTTGGCGTCGATCAGTTCGAGTTGCGGCCATTGATCGCCGAAATACCGGCATGCGATGCCTCTGCACCCAATGCTTTCTCGAAGGTGTACAATAAGATCATGAGCAAGCGAATGGCCATCTTGCTGGCGTGTGCGAGCGCCTGTGTCTGTGCATCTGACGTGCGCGCCCAATCCGATCCCAAACCGATTGCGCCGACCTATCCGACAACGCCGCCGCCCATACGCAGATCGCCGCCTCCGGTGCTGCCACCGATGCAGCCCGACCCCAATGCCGATCCGAAGTTGCTCGATGGATTTTGGCCAACCGACCACATGATCGAACTCTTTGTGAAGCGATCCATTGAAGAGGCGACCGAGACGTACAACTTAAGCCCCGAACAAGCCGAACAAATCCGACAAAGCATGACCAGACGTTGGACGGAGTTCATGCATGACAACCGCGCCGACATTCAGCCGTTGATGAACGAATACGCGGAGGCCAACCTCGCCGACAAACCGCCCACTCCGGAAAAGGTGTCTGATTGGGCGGCACGGGCGACGCCGGTCTATCGGCAGGTGCTCGGTAATTTGCTGGAAGGTGAATTCGAATTTCGTTCGGCACTCAATCCCGAACAGCAGACGATCTTCGACGAACATCGCGTTGAACGGCGGCAATCTCTCGAACGATTCCAGAGTCGATTGCGGCGCTGGAGCGTCGGGAATTTCGATGAAAAGGAATGGTGGAATCCGTCCGGTCAATCGATGGACGGCTCTATCATGGGGCTGCCCAACAAGACGCACACCTGGAGAGTC
>JAUIEW010000145.1 GCA_030429365.1 Phycisphaerae bacterium | reverse complement strand
CTCAGCCGATCACCCGCCATGCGGCTGACGCGAACACTGACCTTCGCACGCGACTCGATATGTTCGTTGCGGTGTGTGAAGCCGTTCGATGCGGCCACAATGCTGGCGTTATTCACCGCGATCTCAAACCGTCCAATGTCCTCGTCGACAAGTCGGGGGCGATCAAGGTCATCGACTTTGGTATCGCGCGGACGCTCGGTCCGGTCGAGTCGCGCATCACGCTTGAATCCGAACGCGAAAAACTAATCGGAACGCTCAACTACATGAGCCCGGAACAGTGCGTGGGCGACGATGTCGACACGCGCACCGATGTCTATGCGCTGGGCGTCATGTTGTATGAACTGGTGACGGGCAAGCTGCCGCACGATCTTTCGAAGACGTCGATTCCGGAAGCGGCCCGCGTGATTCAAAGCGTCGCGCCAGCCCGCCCGAGCACGGTGGCGAAGGACATTCCCGGCGATCTTGAACTGATCATCATGACCGCGATCGATAAGGATCGTGAACGTCGCTATCCGAGTGCAGCTGAGTTGGCGGCTGACATCCGCCGGTTCGTTGCCAACGTGCCGATTCAGGCGCGTCCACCGACCATGTTGTATCAAGCCCGCAAGTTCGCGCAGCGTCATCGTACGCTTGTGACGGGCGGAGCCTTGATGGTGGTGGTCCTGATTGCGGCTGTCGTTGTGACGACGAGGATGGCGATCGTTGCCAACCGCGCCAGAGAAGCTGCAGAACTTCGCGAACTTGAATTGAAACGCGTCGCCGAATTTCAACGTTCGCAACTTAGCGGGATTGATGTGGCCGCGATGGGCGAGCGATTGCGCGACACGCTTGTCGAGAAGTTGTCAGCCGACGGGTTGGATGCGGACGAGGCGAAGCGCATTTTTGAAAACGTCAGCTTTCCATCGGTGGCGCTCGCGCTGATTCAGGAGAATGTGCTCGAACGTTCGCGCGTCGCGATCAACGAGCGGTTCGCAGATCAGCCGCTTCTACGCGCCCGACTGTTGCAGACGCTCGCGGGCACGATGGGTGCGTTGGGCCTGCCCGATCGGGCCGAGCCGGTGCTTCAGGATGCGTTGGCGATCCGTCGCGCTGAATTGGGCGATGACAGTCCAGAGACGCTCGAATCGCTGCAGATGATGGGGATGTTGCTCGGTGAGTTGGGCCGGTATGACGAGGCGCTCAAGTTGCTTGGGGACACCTATGAGATTCGCAAGCGTGTGTTGGGGGCTGATGATCCGGACACGCTATCGACGGCCAACACGCTTGGCGGTGTGCTGCGATACATGGGTCGATTCGAGGATGCGCAGGCCATCTGGGAGGCGACGTTGGCGACGCGGCGGCGGGTGTTGGGCGACGACCATCCGGAGACGCTGATTTCGCTGAATAATGTTGGCGTGGTTCACGCGTTTCAAGGCGATCTTGATGGGGCTGAAGTGGCATGGCGTGAACTGCTCGACCGCCGGCGACGATTGCAGGGGGCGGATCATCCGAGATTTCAAAATGTTTTGACCAACCTGGGGCTGGTGTTGCTCGAACGGGGCAAATTTCAGGAAGCGCGCGAGCTGTTGGAAGAATCGCTGGCGAGGATCACCCCAGCACGTTGAGCACGATGACCAGCCTCGCGGAGTTGCTCATCGATATGAAAGACAAGGACGGCGAGCCTTTGCTTCGTCGATGCATCGCCGGGCGGACGAAGGTGCTGGGGGCTGATCATCCGGATACGCTGCGGGTGCGGGCGCGGTTGGCGGCATGGCTGGTTCAGCAAGGCGATTTTCAGCAGGCGGCTGACGAACTTGGGGAACTGTTAGCCGCTCAGCGCGAGCGTTTGGGTTCGAATCATGGTGATACGATCGAGTCGATGCATTATCTGTCGCTGGCGCTGTTGGGTCTGAACCGGCCAGCTGATGCCGAAGCGCTGGCCAATGAATGCGTCGAACGCTCGCAGAAACTCGCTCCCGATGCGAAGACGCCCAACGCGATGTTCAAGGTGGGGTGGGGTCGGTCGCTGGTTGCGTTGGAACGCTTTACGCAGGCTGAAACGGTTCTGCTTGAATCCCATCGCGATCTGACCGACGGTCTGGGGCCGGACGATCCACGCACGCGCGAGAGCACCAAGGCGCTGGCCGACCTTTATTCGGCGTGGGAACAAGCCGAGCCCGACGCGGGGCATGATGCGCAGGCGGCTACGTGGCAAGCGCAATCGCAGCCGTAATCACTTCTGAATTCTGTTGAACCCTCGCATACCCGGATTCCAGACGCGCGATCAATGCGCTTACTTCGGGTCCTCCTTATTTCTTTCGACCGCCGAATTTTTTGTGGCGCACTTTTGGGCGACCTGCCGCGTCCTTAAGTGTCGGGGACGTTGGGTGTTGGGGTGACACTTGGGGAGGCGTTTCCCGACCTGGTGGACGCAGAGAGGGTGATCTGGGGGGAAGGGGGTCAGGCTTCGACACGTGAAGTTTGGCCCCCTTGTTGTTTCAAACGAGAAGGCAGTGCTTCGGCGATGCCTTCGCTATTAGGAGATGGGATCATGGGATTATTCGCCGGAATTTCGCTGTTGCTTTTGGGTGTCTTGGCTGCGCCGGGTCTCTTGCTTTCTTCAAAGCCGGAGGTCAAGTCGCTGTTGGATAAAATTGTTCCTTATCAGGGCATCTTCGGCGCGATTTGTGCGGTGTTTGGCGCATTCGGTGTGGTTAACTCGTTTATGAAACTGCGCTGGCTTGAGAGTTTTCCGATCTGGTGGGTGACATACTTTGGCACTTCGGTGTTGGAGTTGGCGCTGGGGCTGCTGCTTGGGGTGGGCGTTTTGAAAATGTTCATCAAAGCGCCGCAAGCGCAATTGAAGCTGGACGTGGTGACCACGAGGCTCGCGCCCAGGCAGGGAATGATCGGGTTGATCGCGATTTGCGTCGGGGTGTGGTGTGTGTTTGCGAACATTGCGTTCGCGTGAGCGTTTGATCTGCGACACAAACGTCAAACCGCTGCGGCCCTACGCCACTGTCGACGTGCACCATCGGCATCCGCGAGTTGATCGCGCCAAACCGTTTGCTGGTTGTGCATCGCGCTGTACAGTAGGGTGCGTCAGACGGCTTCTTTGATCGGGGCAGAATCCATGGATCGTGACGGGGCGTCGACACAAGCGTTTCCAGTTACGAGCGCGAGGATCTCCAATGGACGACGAGCAATTGGCACTGCTGGTTGACTTGCACATTCGACAAGAACGGCAGGGGCCCGGCGGCGCGGATGAAACGGCGCGGGCGATCGAACTGGCGAACCTCGTTGACCGAAGGCGTCTGCGAATTGCCGACATCGGCTGTGGAACCGGCGCATCGGCGCTGCAACTCGCGCAAACGCTCGATGCCGAAGTGACAGCCGTCGACTTTCTCGACGCATTCATCGACGTGTTGAAAAGCAACGCTCGCGCCAAGGGCTTGGGTGGCAAGCTGAGAACGCACGCGTGCTCGATGGACCAGTTGCCTTTTGTAGACGAGGAATTCGACGTGATCTGGTCGGAAGGTGCGATCTACAACATGGGCTTTGAAAATGGCGTTCGTGCGTGGCGTAGGTTCTTGAAACCGGAAGGCGTTCTGGTGGTCTCTGAAATCACGTGGATCACGGGCAAGCGACCTGCGGAGATTCAGACGTATTGGGATTCCATGTATCCGGAAATCGCAACTGCGTCGACGAAGGTCGGTGTTCTTGAGGACAATGGGTACGCACCCATTGGTTATTTTGTCCTTCCGGAAAGATGCTGGCTGGACAACTACTATCGCCCCCTGGAGCGACAACTCCCGGAGTTTCTCGCGAGACATAACGGAAACGAAAAAGCCGCTGCCGTCGTGGAAGCTGAGCAAGCAGAAATTGCGGTCTATCAAAAGCACAAGAGTGCTTACAGCTACGGCATGTACATCGCCCGCAAAGTTGGCTCGTGACGAACGCCCATTTCCCGCGCCGGTTTACGCGCCGCCTCTCGCTGTCCCGAAAGCACGGATTACCGCAAAACCAATGATTCCGGCAACGATCGTGGCCAGCGTCGCAAGCGCTTCTGCCGGTCGATTCCATGCTGCAAGCGCTGCTAGGACAAGCGTGCCCGTCGTGTAGTAACCGGCGATGATGTGTCTCGACTTGGACGGTTGGCTGGCTTTGTCGCCTGTTTGTCGGGCGAAGAATAAAGTTGCGACCGTACATGCCGCAGATATTCCAAGCGTCAGCCCGAGATACGAAAGCAGGTCGCGGAGTCCGGTCATGAGCACGACGACGATGATCGCAACGCCTTGCAGCAAGACCGATCGTGTTGGCGGTGGTATCGGGGCGTTGAAGTAGCGGGGGAAGAGTCCGTCCTCAGCCATCTTGGCGTATACCCGCGGACCGGCCATCAGTATCGACGAGACGCTGGTGGCCAGTCCTATGCAAACGATGATGCGCACCAGCGAGGCGAGTTGTGCGCCGCCGACTTTTGCTGCGGCGATCGCGGCGATGTCCTGCTGCCCGGCGATGGATGACACATCGGGGGCGTAAAGGAAAATCGCGTTAAGCAGCAGGTAGAAGACGGTGACCAGTGCGGTGCCTTTCCACATCGCCTGCTTGACGCCGCGAGCGCCGTCCCGGGCTTCGCCTGCAACGTAGATCGCGGCATTGAATCCGCTGTAGCTCAACGAAATCCACATGACCGAGGTGGCGAACGATCCGACGCTGGACCAGATGCTTCGCGTCTCATGCGGGATCGTTCCGCCGCCGGACCATGTGGGCATGACGATCAACGCGTAGATGATAAAGAGTGCAAGCAGTGACAGTTTGATCGCGACCAACGAGCTTTGGCTGATCGCGCCCCGACGTGTGTTTAAGGCGTGCATCGCCGTTGCGCCGATCACCAGCAAGATAGCCAGCGTGCCTTCGGGCAGCCATTCGGGTCGGGAAGCCGCGGGCAGGGCGTATGATTCGAAAGCAGTCGCGGCGAACGCTCCCGCGCCGGTAAAGCCGGCCAGCAACGATACCCAACCGGCAACGAAGCCGGCGGCAGGGTGAACGAATCGCGACAGGAACAGGTACTCGCCACCGCTCTCCGTAATGCGGTCGGCCAACATGCCGTAACTGATCGCGCCGGAGATTGCGAGGGTCGCGCCGACTACCCACGCGCACATGACGAGCGACGTGCTGCCGAGGTCCGCGAGCGCGAACCCACTGGTGGTGAACACACCGGCGCCGATCATGCTTGCGGCAACGAGCATGCTAAGTGCTGTAGTGGAGATCAGTCGGAGTTGATCGTTCGCACGCTCATCGCTCATGGGTGTTTGAATCGGAGAAAGTAATTCTCTTTGAAAGACGGGATGGTAACTTCCTCTGCGAATTCAAAACCGGCACCTTCGATTTCCTTGCGGAATACATCTTTCCCGGCGCGGACATGGTTGAGCACCCACTCTCGCGACGTTCCGGGGATGCGTTCAAAATCGATGACGACCAGTTGGCCGCCGGGTTTGACGGCAGCGTAAAGCGACGCAAGTGATTTTTCGGGAAACTCGAAATGGTGGTACACGTCGCAAATGAATGCGACGTCGATGCTGTTTGGCTGAAGCATGACATCGTCCTCGTCACCGAGGACTGGCGTCACGTTGTCGAGGCCTTTGAGTTTTGCAAGTTGTCCGACGCGTTGAACGAACTTGGGTGCAATGTCCTGGGCATAGACCCAGCCGCCCGAACCGACGGCCTTGGACATCGGCTCGACGAATAGTCCTGTACCGGTGCCGATGTCCGCAACCACGTCGCCCTTGGCCAGTTGGAGGTTCTCGACGATTTCTTTGCGGGCGGCGAAGACCTCGCGAGATTCGACTTCGAATCGTTTGACCCATGTTTCGACGTCGAGATTCGGATCAAGAAACGCGTCGTTGATTCCCGGCTTGATGCCGGCTGACTCACCCCGCTGCGGTGACGTGCAGGATGTAAACGCAAGCAGGAGCATAGACAGCAGTGTGACGGATTGGATGCGCATGGCGGTTCTTTCACTTAGTGCAAAGTTGGGCCGGCGCTTCGTAATCACGCCAGTTGATCGCCCGCATTCTCTGAGATTCGCAGTGATTGTCCAATGGTCGCAGATCGCTTCGGGCATCATTGCCATGCCCGTTCGTCTCGCCGCGACGAATCGCAGTTTTCCACCACCCAAGTTGTTACGGAGGACTTTGGGAATGCCGATGGCTTTGGATTGGCGGTCTTGGCGGCTGGGAGTGGAGCGCGCAACGTCTATGCCCAAGCCCTCACTTTTTCGCCAGTGGCAGTAGCGCCCTTTCATGCCACGAACGGACAACCCACCCGATGTGTGGTTGTATTGAACGTATCGTGGACAATTCTGCGCAGACTGTTTGAACCCGAGCCGTCGATGAATACCTATTCCAGTTGTCGATGAAGGCACGTTGAGGGAAGAATCGTGCGTGTGCTCTCAGGCGACAGATGTCAGTCTCAATCGACAGATGTTAGAAGTCAGAAACGCAGGCAATATCGGACACCCATGCGGTTCAATTTCGAAGCGCCCCGCCGACAAATCCAGCCCCATAGACGTCATGTCGATGGAATAATTGAAAATGCCGTCGTTCGATTCGGTGTTTGAGAAGCAGCCCCCGTGCAAGCACAAGTGTTCCATGGAAGTTGCCCGTGGATATTCAATCGAGGCTCTTGCTGAATGAACTCGCCGTCGCACAACACCACGTTTCAATGGAACAGGTCTCGTACGATTCTGGTCATGATGACCGTGGTCTTCGTGATCGAGATTGTTGCGATGTTGTTGCTACCGTTCATTCTTCCTTCCAACGTCGAACGGTGGGTCGAGGCTGTCATCGATGCCGCCCTGCTCAGCGTGGGCAGTGCGCTGCCGCTGTGGTTTTTGTTGATTCGCCCCATTTATGAGCGTACTCAGCGGACATTCCATCAAGCAAATTTGTTGATCACCGCCCTGGACGATCACGCGCTGGTGTCCATCTCCGATGCCGAAGGCAAAATCACACACGCCAACGAGTCGCTGTGCCGGGTCAGTCAGTACGGACTGCGGGAACTCTTGGATCGCGACGATCGTTTCGTCGATGCCGGTGGCTATTCTGAATGGTTCATGGAGGGCGTACGAGAAACGCTTCGCCTCGGCAAGTCGTGGCGTGGCGAAGTCTGTAGCCGTGCGAAGGATGGATCGACTTACTGGGTGAACATGACCATCGTTCCGTTCATGGACCGAAACAATCGAATGACTCAGTATGTGACGCTTCGTCAGGATATCACCGAACACAAACAAACCGAACACGAACTCCGCAAGTTGTCGGTTGCAGTCGAACAAAGTCCAGCCACGGTCGTGATTACCGATCCAAACGGCACCATTCAATACGTCAATCCTCGGTTCACCGAAATCACGGGATACACAAAAGAGGAAGCAATCGGACAAAACCCGCGCACACTCAAATCCGGCAAGTGGCCAAGAGAAAACTACACTGCGATGTGGGATACCATTCTCGCCGGAGATACTTGGCGTGGAGAATTTGAAAACAAGAAAAAGAATGGCGATATATACTGGGAATCGGCCTCCATTTCTCCCATCCGAAACAGTCGCGGCGAGATTACCCACTTTCTGGCGGTCAAAGAGGACATCACCGAACGTCGCAGAACCGAGCAGCGCGTCATCCGTGAAGCACAAACCCAAACCGCGCTAAACGAACTTCTAAGCCTGACCGTTCAGGCGACATCCAAGTCAGAATTGGTATCGCAGGCGCTCGATGTGCTTCTCCGCGTGGACTTCCTGAAGATCAAGAGCAACGGGGCGGTGTTCCTCGTTGGCGACGAGCCCGAAAAACTGATTCTGACAGCACAGCGGAATCTGGCCGAACCACTCCAAGTCCTTTGTGCAGAGGTTCCCTTCGGACGGTGTTTGTGTGGGCGGGCCGCAGAGACGGGTCAAACCCAATTTACCTGCTGCGTGGACGAACGACACGAAATCGCGTACGAGGGCATGGAGGCGCACGGGCATTTCAACGTGCCGATTCGAAACGGGGACCAAACACTCGGTGTGTTCGTATTTTACTTACCGACCGATTGGGATCAGAGCAGGAATGCGGAGGAGGTTGGATTCCTGGAAGTGGCGGCGGATGTCGTTGCAGGGGCGCTGCGTCGCCTCGATGCCGAACAACAAAAGGAAGCCAGCATTGCCGAAACGCTTAAGGCATTGGAGCAACAAAAGGCCACGGCGTGTCAATTGGAACAGGTGGTGCAACAGCTTGACGCGGCGAAACGCGCGGCCGAGACTGCAAATCAGTTCAAGAGCGAATTCCTGGCGAACATAAGTCACGAAATACGCACGCCACTCAACGGAATCCTGGGATTTACCGATCTGCTTCGACAGAATGCGGACAATGGCGATGAAGCCGAACGGCTAGAGTGGCTCAATACCGTCCACGCCAGTGGACGCCACTTGTTATCGCTGATCAACAACGTCTTGGACTTGTCGAAGATCGAAGCGGGGCAGATGGGCGTCGAGTTGGTCCGCTGCTCCCCGCAACTCATGATCACCGAAGTGACGTCGATGCTGCGTCCTCAGGCGCTCGCGAAAGGCCTGGACCTGACGGTGAAGTTTGTCACTTCTGTTCCGACTACGATCAAAAGCGATCCAACGCGGTTCCGACAGCTGCTCGTGAATCTGGTGGGCAATGCAATCAAATTCACTGAAAGCGGTAGCGTGCAGGTTTGCATTCGCACGATCGAAAGCGGCGAACGCCCTGTACTGCAGGTCGAAGTGATCGACACCGGCGTGGGTATTCCCAAAGAGAAACTCAACAGTGTCTTCGACCCCTTCGTGCAGGTTGATACGTCCACCTGCAGAAAGTTCGGTGGGACAGGTTTGGGGCTGGCCATCAGTAGACGCATTGCAGAAATGCTCGGTGGTAGATTGGAGATTGAAAGCAATGAAGGTTTGGGCAGCACGCTGACCTTCAGCGTCCCAATCGAACCGTTGGATGGGGTCAAGATGCTTCAACCACAGATGGTCGAAGCGATGCTCCAAGACGATTTTCCCACACAAACCCAAGGGACCAAGAAGTTGCAGGGGCGGATTCTAGTGGTCGACGACGGTGAAACGAACCTCAAGCTAATCGCGCTTGTTCTTCGACGATCCGGCCTTGAGGTTACCACCGCCGAAGACGGACTGATCGCGGTTGAACTGGCAGCAGCCAGTCCGTTTGATGCGATCCTGATGGATATGCAGATGCCCAGGATGGACGGATACACCGCAACAGCGAAGCTTCGCGAGCAAGGTGCTGACATCCCCATCATCGCGCTGACCGCGAGTGCAATGCATGGCGAGGAGGAACGGTGCCTCGCAGCAGGTTGTTCTGGATTTCTCACGAAGCCAGTCGATATCGAAAGGCTCATGCGAACCATGGAAGAAATACTTGGAATTGCCGGAGCGCCCGACAGAGCGGACAGCCCATCGAATCGTCACTCAGACGAGGATGGCGCGGCCATTGCATCCACGTTACCGACCGATGACCCGGAGTTTCGAGAACTCGTTGAAGAATTCATCGAGCGGCTTCCAACTCAACTGGATGCGATGGAGCAAGCGTGGAAATCAAACGACTTGACCGGTCTGTCCAGGCTTGCCCATTGGCTTAAAGGCTCGGGCGGCACCGTGGGATTTGACGTGCTCACGGATCTGGCGGCTCGGCTTGAGCAATTCGCCAGTGAAGGGGAGGCCGAGCAGATTGAATCTGCGATTGCGGGTCTCGTCGACTTGTCAAAGAGAATCGTTGTGGGGCCGACAACTCCTCCAATGTATACGTCACCGCAAACGTGACTTCGCGAAGTCTGACAGAGGTAGGGCAGTATGACTGAGACGAACGACAATCGATCCACCACAACGCTGGCGCGCCCGAGCGAAGCCTCCACGCCGACCATGCCGTCCAATCAAGCAGGCCCGGTCTTCGAATCGGACGTGTCGTCTGGCGCTGCGCCGAAAACCGCCAAAATCATGATCGTCGACGACGAACCCATCAACATCAAGGTGGTACGGCGTTACCTTAAGTTGGCTGGCTATGAAAACTTCGTCACGACCACCGACCCGACAACTGCATACGCGCTCGTGACCAAAGAGAACCCTGACATCGTCCTTCTGGACGTGATGATGCCCGAGGTGGATGGTCTTCAGATTCTAGGGAAGATTCGCGCCGATGAGTCCAAAAGGCACTTACCGGTCGTGATTCTGACAGCATCAAACGACAACGCGACAAAGCAGAAAGCTCTCGAAACAGGCGCCACTGACTTCTTGGCCAAACCCATCGATTCCAACGAACTCATGCCACGCGTTCGAAACGCACTCGTACTCAAAATCCATCACGACCAAACGATCGCCTATGCCAAGCGACTCGAACATGAAGTGCGGCAACGGACCGAAGCACTCGCTCAATCGCGCCTGGATGTTATTCACTGCCTGGGGCGGGCGGCTGAGTATCGCGACAATGAAACGGGGCAACATGTTGTGCGCGTTGGTCGCTATGTTGGAATGATCGCCCGCGGGTTGGGACTTGATCCGGAAACAGTCGAGCTATTGGAACACGCCAGCCCCCTGCACGATGTTGGGAAAATCGGAATCTCCGACTCCATCCTCCTCAAGCCAGGCAAACTGACGGAAGAAGAGTTCGAAATCATGCAGACCCACTGCCAGTTGGGACGGAAAGTGTTTCACCAGCTTTCAACCGGCGAAGAGCAAACTTACCTGGGCCACACCAAGCTGGGGCACAAGATCATGTCCAACACAACGTCGCCGCTTCTGGACATGGCCGGTTGCATCGCCCTGTGCCATCACGAAAAATGGGATGGCACCGGATATCCGCTCGCGCTGAAGGGTGAGGACATTCCAATTGAAGGTAGGATCACCGCTGTTGCCGACGTGTTTGACGCGCTGAGCAGCAAGCGACCCTACAAACCAGCGTTTCCGCGGGAGAAGTGCTTCGCCATCATGAAGGAAGAGCGAGGAAAACATTTTGACCCCAGGATTCTCGATGAATTCTTCGCGCACCCCGACGAAATCACCAGGATTCAAATCGAACAGGCGGATCTCGACTGATCTGAAATCACTTTCATCACCGCGTATGAAGTCTGGAGATCTCCGGCCTCCCGTGAGCATTTCCCTGATGACCAACGCGCGACATTGACCTGGGTTAGGTTCTTGACGGTGCATTTCGCCGCCGAAAGGGGGCTCGCAACGCATACCCTCGCCGAATCACTTGCATCTGCGGAGTTGTTCGGCAAGATTCGCAGCAACAGGTTTCGCTGGAGCATACATGCGCGCGTCGACATCCGAGCCCAACTCAATTTCGCACCTTTACAAAAATGCGATTGCTGCGATGTGGCTCGGTTTTATAGCCAACCTTTTGCTCGCGATCGTCAAACTCATCGCCGGTATTCTGGGGCACTCCACCGCGATGGCGGCTGATGCGGCCAACTCGATCGGCGATGCGCTGACATCCGGCGTCACGATTTTTGCGCTGCACTTTGCACAGAAACCCGCCGACCCGGAACATCCCTACGGTCACAGTCAGATTGAAGGCGTTGCGGCGCTGACGGTGGCTGTGCTCATCGGCACTTCCGCGCTGGCGATTATCGCAGAAGCTGCCCGCAACCTTCCGCGCCCACACGCGTTGCCACCTGGATGGGTGATTTGGATTGCAGCCGGAAACGTTGTGCTCAAAGAAATGTTGTTTCGATATAAGTTGGCCGTGTCACGTCGAACGAGGTCGCAGGTCATTCTCGCCCACGCATGGGATCATCGCAGCGACGCGTTATGCTCAGCCGCAGTACTCGTTGGACTTGCGATCGTGCGCTTTGGCGGACCGAAACTGATTTGGGCTGACGAAGTCGCGGCGATGTTTGTGGCTTGCTTTATTCTGTTTTCAAGCGTCAAGCTCTATCGCGAGACAGCTTCGGCGCTGATGGACGAACAGTGCGCCCCAGAAATCATCGAGGCCATCCACCAAGCCGCCCAAGCCACGCCCGGCGTCGCAAGAATCGAAACGCTTCGCGCCCGCCGATCGGGACTGGAAGTGTTGGTGGACATTCACGTGGAAGTCGACGGCGAACGAACGGTGCGTGACGGCCACCACATCGGCCACATGGTCCAAGACAACATCATCTCCAACGTAACCGGCGTCTCACACGTATTGGTTCACGTCGAACCCACCGAAAACAACGGTCCGCCAGCAGGTTGAGCCCCAGCCGCCAACATCGCACAGAATCAATCTTGTTTCAGCGGTGAAGCGAAAATCGTCGCGACGCGCAGCACGAACAAAGCGACGATCAAGCAGTCGTTTGATCGCTTCGTGCTGTACTACCTGGGGGGCAGTTTCCGGCCAGCGTGCCTTTGCGCCTGGCTCGCCAGAAAAATATGCAACTAAAGGGTTGCATTTAAGAAATAGGCCGCTTAAGTTATACGCAACCAGGAGGTTGCGTAATGAGTATCCATAAGGATCAGGACCGAATTGAGAAGGTTGTCGAACTTGAAGCGCCCGTCGCGCGGGTCTGGCGGGCGATTATGGATCACAACGCGTTTGGAGAGTGGTTCCGAGTTCGACTCGATGGTCCGTTCAAAGTCGGGGAAACAACCACCGGAAACATCACCTACCCGGGCTACGAGCACATGAAATGGGTGTCGGTGACCGAGCGGATGGATCACGAACGCTTGTTCGCTTTTTCTTGGCCCCCAAGTGCCGTGGACCCTGACACAGTGTATGAACCGGACGCGAAAGTGATGGTGGAGTTTCGGCTCGAGCCGACAAAAAAAGGG
>JAUIEW010000426.1 GCA_030429365.1 Phycisphaerae bacterium | reverse complement strand
GGTTATTGACGGAGCCAAAACCGGTCACGACGACATCGCAGCTCGCATTCGACCTCTCATGCAGAGCGCAAACGTCGATCGCATCTACTACTGTCATGGTTTCGCGTCACACTTCGACGGCAACAAAGACAAGGTGTGCGCGTTGAGTGCCGCCGCAATTGTAGACGGGAAAACGGTCGATTACACGCTTCCGCCCAAAGAGGTTTTTGAAGCATTTCAGGAAGCCATGTCAGCAAGCAAGAACTACCTGGTCGTTGGCACAAGCATGGGCGGCTTCTTTGCCGCGTGGCTCGGAAGTGAGCTTGGCTTTCCATATGTGGCCATCAACCCGGCTGTTACCCCTTCACATTCCCTCCGAAAACATATCGGCGAGGGGGCAACACACTACGGCACGCGGTACGCCCTGCGAGAAGAGACTGTCGAAGCGTATAACGGCCTTCCGTTTCGAATGGATGGCCAAGGTCTCGTTGCCCTCGATATGGGCGACAAAATCATCGACCCGCAGAGAACCCTGCAAATCGTTGGGGATGCTTTGCCCGTTGTGACCTTTCCGGGCGGGTCTCATCGGTTTGATCACATGCACAAGCTGACAGCCGTGATCCGCTCGACGTTCTTATGGCTGCCTAGTGGAATGCGCCGGTCGCCAGCGTGAGGACAATCCTCAACTTGCTGGTGAGGCTCGTGAGGCTGG
Organism: Phycisphaerae bacterium; assembly: GCA_030429365.1. GTDB lineage: Bacteria > Planctomycetota > Phycisphaerae > UBA1845 > UBA1845 > UBA1845. Next base: position 1,564 of record JAUIEW010000426.1, on the reverse strand, counting down.
CAAAAGCTGGGCAGACGACATACCTCCGACCGATCGCAACATGGAAGGAATGGAAGGAATCGTCGAGGTGCTTCCCGACGCAACACGGAACTATCGGGCCCGGCTCATCGGCGAGCACCTTTGTCGGGTGGCATGCAGCCTTGTTCCCCACCGGACGCAGCGACATGATCAAGAGCATCGTCGGGAGCTGCTGTGCAAAGGTGAGGGTGGCGGCCGCAGTTCGCAATATGAATTGGTTCTTTAGAGGTGTCAGAGCCAAGCTTGCCTGCGTGTTCATTCTTGCATATCTTGAATACAGCAAACGGAGGTTACCATGTCCCAGACGACGACGATGACTGTACGCATCAGCGGCGCGCTGAGCGAATTCGTGGCGTCGAACGTTGGCGAGAACGGGTCCTACGAAAACATCAGCGAGTATGTTCGCGACCTGATCCGTCGCGACAAGGAGCGCGTTGAAAAGGAGGCGTTTGATCGTTTGAAGGCTGAGCTGACGCGGGCGTTCGCAGCGCCCGAGGAAAGTTATCGTGCATTAACAGCCGCCGATGTTATCGCCCGGAACCGGGGCTGACTACGTGGCCATTCGCGTCCAGGAGGCCGCGTCGCTGCGGCTTGATGAAATTTACCGTTACACCCGCGCCCGCTGGGGTGCCGAGCACGCGGATCGCTACATGACGGACCTCTTCGCGGCATTCGAGCAGATCGAAAGCCATAGTGTCGTGTCACGCCCCATCCCAGCCGAGTTTGGAGTGGAGGGCTTCTACTTCCGGCACGCCCATCACTTCGTTTACTGGCAGCGGCTATCGAACGGGGACGTCGGGATCGTGACGATCCTGCACAAGCGGATGCACCTGTTGGACCGCTTTCGTGATGATCTGCTGGACTGACGCAGATTGGCGGCGTGATCACTTTTTCCAGTGGTGGTGGACTCGACAAATGTTGACCTGGTGTTGACCAGAAACAACACGCGCAATTCCCCAGTGTTTTACTAGGGAACTAAGCATTTGATAATTCAGGAATATTTGGTTGCGGGGGTAGGATTTGAACCTACGACCTTCAGGTTATGAGTCGTGACCCTTTGATTTTGCTTTATTATTTTAAATCAAACACTTATCCGATAAGCCTTTGTTTTCATTCACTCTGTTCACCGACTTCCAACTACATTGGGTGCGTTGAGGCGGTTTGAGATGTAGGCAAAAAGACGTTGATTGGTTGACGTGGTGTTGACGTAAACCAGCGCGATTATAAGCGCAAGATCGGTCTCTGACGCCTCCCTGAACCAGCATTTTGACCAAGAACCGGCCCGTTTTCATCAAATTCCTGAGCACGAAGCGCAGAGCGTCATATGGCGGGCCACAATGCGGGGAAGCGCATCCGAATTCCATGGTGCGCATGGGCCGAACAAGGCGTCTGTAGCGACCCAACTGGCCCAACAAGCCAGTTTCCGGAATTCATTCCGCGCTTATGAGTTCCGGGTTCTTAATGAATTCCGGCGGCACTGACTTGAGCACAGGCGCGGTTTGTGCTGCAGTAATGAAGTAAACTTAGCCAGGGCACCGTCGTGATC
>JAUIEW010000144.1 GCA_030429365.1 Phycisphaerae bacterium | reverse complement strand
TTCGATGATTTCGACCTGAGCGTCGTAGGCGACCTGGTCACCGGGGACGCAATAGTCGGAAAATTCGGCTTTTCGGATTTTGGCGAGGATGACCTTCTCGCGGAAATCGCAGGCCTCGCCGACCAAAATGCCAGCGGTCTGGGCCATCCCTTCGATCATGAGGCTTGGGGGGAGAACGGGATAACCGGGAAAGTGGTCGTGCAGATGCTCTTCGGCGAGGGTGACATTCTTGACGGCCCGGGCGCGTTTCTTCGATTCAAAATGTGTAAACGCGTCAATCCAAATCCAGCGCATCGCCGAGTCACCGCATCTTCGAGTTTAAGGTCGGAAGTCATACAACAGGACGAATTGTAGCACGCGCCAGTTGAAAAGGCACATGATGCCCAAACACCAGCGGGGCGCAACGCTTCATGTGCCCCGAGACGGCCAATGGGCTTGTCTATGCGGCGAGCTTCAATTCGACGTATTTGACAATCGTGCCAACGGTGAAGAGGTCGGGCATGCGCGAAACGTCGGGGTTTTCGTCGAGGCTGCTGAGGTCTGCGTGGGGCATGGCCTCTTTGAGCTTGGCGATGCCGAGTTCCGTCAGGTTCCCGCCTTCCACGTATTCCGGGTTTTGCAGCAAGTCCACCTGGAACAATTCACCGCTGGGAATCTTGATTGAGAAATCCTTTTCGAGGCGAAAGACGATATCCAGAAAGTCGATGCTTTCGGCTCCCAAGTCATTGGTCAGGGTGGCTGACTCGCTGACTTCGTCATCGTCCACACCCAGCGCTTCAACGAGCACGTCTTTGACTCGGTTGAATATCTCGTCACGGCTCAAAGCCATCGTCGATTACCTCCTGCTGCCTACTGCACTTGCATCATCTGTGGTGGCATCTCGTTCCTTAAGATGCCCGTCAATTTCATACGCGAAACACATCGTGCTGCGGTCTTACATGGCAACAACTTCATGCCTGCTGCAAAGTCGCACCGATGGGTGCATCATACAGAATCTTAAAATGCTCACGAGCCCGCTGTATCATCTTGGAATCCAATTCCGCGTGCTCGGCATTTCTTTCGGAAAGATTGTAGTGTCGCAGTGAGAAACGGCCCTTGACCACTTCGGTGCCGTTGCAATATCCCACCCCTGCAAAATCACTTTCGCCCGGCGCCAATCGGCGACAAGTTACCTGGGTTTCCAATATATGCCCAGGCTTCAAGAAGCTCTTGTATGTAACGTTTTTTGCCTCTGCCAGCAAGATCATGCTGTGGGCAAAGTCTTCGCTGGCGCGGACCAACCAAGCGGCTGCCTCCGCCAACGACTCCAACATGAACACGCCGGGCAGGATCGGAAACGAAGGAAAATGATCGGCAAGGTACTCTTCTGCCAGCGAGACGGCTTTGACGGCTTGGATGTGCTTGCCCGCCTCAATCTCTGTAATTCGATCAACCAGGCAGAATTTCACAGCTATTTCGTAACCTCAAGAATCGTATGGGTTTGCAGAATTCGACCCGTTGACCGGCTTCGACTGCGCCAATGCGTCAGCCAATGTCACCGACGCGCGGTCAGTCTACCGCAGGTATTCTGCAAACGCCAGCGCGCATGTGGCTTTGAAAAAGCAGGTTTTTGCGGGGGCGGAAACGGGCGTTGGACCCGATCGCCTCCTAGGAGCCGAGGCCTTCGAATCCCGAGCCAGCCCAATCCCAGCCGCCCGACAAGCCGCCGCGCAGCTTCTTGTTCTTCTTTTTGGGCGGGCCCGACTTCCCGGTGTCCAAGGACAGCGGAGCCGATGCCGCTTCGGCTGGCTTGAGCGAAAGACCGATGCGGCGGGTTTTTTCGTCGATGCGAAGAACGCGGGCTTTGACCTCCTGCCCGACCTTGAGCACCTCACCGCATGACTTGATGCGTTTCTCGGACAGTTCGGAGATGTGGGCCATCCCTTCGACGCCGGGGGCGATTTCGATAAACGCGCCAAAGTCGGCGAGGCGGGTGACCTTGCCCTCGACTTCGGTGTCGGGCGTGTAGCTATCGATGACGCCTGCCCACGGGTCGGGCTGGGCCTTCTTCATGCTGAGCGAGATTCGCTTGCGCTTGGGCTCAACCTTCAAGACGGATACGTCAACGAGCTGTCCGACTTCGACCACTTCCTTCGGACTGCCGATGCGATTCCAGGCCATCTCGCTGACCGGGATCAAGCCATCGATGCCCTCTTCCAACTCAGCAAACGCGCCAAAGTCAGCCAGCCGGACGACGCGCACCTTGTGGGTCGAATCGACGGGGAAACGCTCAGCGACGCCATCCCACGGATCGGGTTGGGTTTGCTTGAGTCCGAGGGAGATGCGCTGCTTTTCGCCCTTGCCCTGGATCTTGAGGACTTTGACCTCCACGACATCGCCGGGATTAACAACTTCAGACGGTTTCTTTATTTGGCGGTAGCTCATTTCGCTGATGTGGATGAGTCCGTCCACGCCGCCCAGATCGACGAACGCGCCGAAATCAGTCAGGTTGCCGACGACGCCTTTACGAACCTGTCCGACCTCGAGGTCTTTGACGACTTCTTCGCGTTTGGCTTTGCGTTCTTTTTCGAGAACCTTGCGGCGGCTGACGGTGAGGCTCTTGCCGCGCCGGTCGATTTCAACGACTTCGCAGCGCACATTTTCACCGAGGAAGATGGAAATATCCTTCACGTGCATCACGTCCACCTGGGAGGCTGGCATGAACGCGGTGACGCCTTTGAGCTTGACTTCGAGCCCGCCGCGGTTGAGACCGATGATCCGGCCTTCGACGATGTCGCCGGGCTTGAGCAGTTCCCACTCGACGCTTCGCGGGGCGCCCTTGCGGGAGAGGATAATCAGGTCGGATTCGCGGTCGTGGCGATCGATGTAGACTTCGATGGGTTCACCCACGGCGATAACTTCATCGGGTTTGAAGAGCGCCTTGCTGAGGACGCCCTGGGTCTTGCCGCCGAGATCGACGAACACGTCGTCGCCATGGATCGAGACGATGCGTCCCATTTGCAAACCGGAAGGACCGCCCGCGTCGGTATCATTGGATTCGGGCGTTGATCCGCCGATGGTCAGTGCGGCCATCTCTTCAGCAGACATGGCTGACATGGCGGCTTCCACCTCGCGGTTGATCGCATCGTCCGCATTCGACTTGTTGGCAAGATTATCCGATTCGCTCATGACTACCCCTTTGCTGCCATTTGGAAGGGATTACTTGTGATCAGTGGTCGGGTGACCAGTTGCGACATTCATCCCGAACAACGTCAACGATTGACGTGCCATTGCAGCATTTCCAAACCTTGTTGTGATCAGTGTTATCAGCTTAGCGACTAAGTGAGTCGTTATGTTCTCGATATGGGTGCATCGGTACGGCGTGAATGAACGTTGATCGATCCAAGTCCGCATCTGTCCATCTGGCGGTGCCACGATGATTGGAGTCCCCGGGGTCGTTCCCCCACCGTCTCCCCCGTCCTGTGGGAATCCAACAATTTCCTATCCGTGGAATTCATGACAATGTACGAGGCACCCCCCAAATGTCAACCACCTCACCGGCTCGCCCACATGGCTGTTCTTTTCGGTTGGTGAATCAATTCTGAACGGCCGCACGCTTCTGCTGAAGTGTGACTGATTCACAAGCCGTGCCAAACGTGCACAGCGCGCGAACTGGAATCCCCGATTCCGATTGCCTCACGCGGTTCGACTGACTGAATCGCTGATTGGGTTGCGAATCTGCATTCGGATCGTACGACTCAGAAGGCCCGACATTGGTCAGCAGCGTCGCCACGGAATCTTGATATCCGACCGAAAACGTCCCGTCGTGCATCGAAGCGCGGTGAAACGTTTGCAGTTCCATCATTTGCAGCATGTCAGCCGACGTGTCCATGATCTCGGTCGGATCAGCCGTGTGGTGCAGACCGAGCAGATGGCCAATCTCATGGCTGGCGACGTTGGCGAGGACGTCGATCCATTGATCGGTGGTGGGTGTGGCGGCCATGAAAAGGTCAAACGATTCGACGTAGATAATCGCGTCCTGAACGTCGTACTTGTTGAACGTGTCGATGCTGTCGGAAAGTCCGAGCAAGCCCGGGTCTTCGCTGCCGAAGTAAATGGTGGTGTGGGGTGCGAGCGGGCGCGCATCCCATTGCGACGAGAGGACCGTGACTCCGAAGCGGGCGAAGTCTTCTTGGACGCGGATGCTGACGCCTTCGATGAATTCCTGCGTGAAGGACTCGAGCGTCGGGTCGATGGCGGCAGCATTGAACTTCGGCACGTGCACCGGGCTGCGCCGGCCGATCACGACGTTTTGCTGCCCTTCGAAATGCAGATAGACGATCTGCTGTTTCGGCGGCGATGGCAACGACGCGAGTTCCCGCGATACATACAAATTCACTTCTCCGACCGATTCTGCGCGCGGACTCGATGCCACGGCGACGAAACATTCTTCGCTGTAGTTGCGCACTTTGAAATCCAAGAGCGAGTCGATCTGGCGATCGTAATAGTGCCGATCGTCGTTGTAATTGATCCAGTTCATGTCGGCGTCGAAGACCGCCACCACCGGATCAAGACGACTTGACGTGAGCGGTATGGCTTGAATGGCAATGCGTTCACCGGGGACCACTTCGCCGATGCTGTAAATCTGGATGTCGTCGGGGGTATCGATGGAAGTGAAGACGCGGATGCCTTCGTGGTCGTGCACATCGAGAATGCTTGTCGTGCCAAACGGCCCGTCTTCTGTCGGGAGTTCGATCTTGGTCGCCTCTTTCCAATTGGCGACGTCGATCGGGCGGCTTGCTTCAGCGCTGTCCTGCCCGAGCAGGCGCGCGACCACATCCGAACCGCATCCGACAACCATCCAGGTCATCGCAAGGCAGGTCCAACCGCATGTGATTGCCACCAGGTGCGCGTGTTGCCGCAAGGAAACGCCCTCAAGTCAATGTTTCCCGCCCGGACCGTTGGCGATTCAACGGACGGGAGCGTGTTGCGATTCGAGTTTCAAATACAGCCAAAACGTGGGCAACCGTCGGCGGCGCTACGTGAAGTACCAGATATGCATCGATTGCAATTCGACGTGCGCGGGCTTTATCGGTCAGATTTTTGAGCGTTTGATGCGAATGAAATCGTGACGTGTCAGTGGATTGAGTGGTTGGTGCGTTTTGGTCGCTGCGCGCTTATGAAATCTTGCGATCGACAGGAATCTTGACCCAGACGCACGCACCGCCTTCGGGTCGATTCTCACCGCCGAGTTCGCCTCCGTGCGCTTCCGCGACGCGGCGTACGACGACCAGTCCCAGACCAGCCGAATCCGGTCGACGCGGGTGGGACTCTGTCAGTTCGAGAACGGCTTTCCCGCCTTCCTCGGGGAAACCTGGTCCGTCATCTTGAACCATCAGTTTGATGTATTCCCCGTCGAGTTCGACCGAGAGCACGACTTCAGTGTTCGCGAAGTGAATGCCATTGCGCGTCAGGTTTTCGAGTGCGCGCATCAATCGGCGTCCATCGGCTCGAATGGTCGGGAGCGCCGAACCAACTTCGCATCTCAGCTCGATGCCCGACTCGTTGGCCATCGCGCCCATGCCTTTTGTGGTCTGGCGGATGAGTTCGCCGGGCGGGACGGGTTCAAGGTTGAGCGTGTCGTTGGCGTCGAGTCGGGCGAGTTCAAAGAGGTCTTCGACGAGCATTTGCATGCGCTGTCGATCGTGGCGGGCGGCATTGATCATTTCCAAAACGGCTTCGCGCGAGATGGGTCGTTCGGTCACGAGCAGGCGATCGCGGGCGCGTTCAAGGCATGCGGAGAGGGCGGTGAGCGGAGTGCGCAGATCGTGGGAGACCTGTGCGATCCAGTCGCGGCGTTGTCGGTCGCGATCTGCGAGGCTGGCGACGAGTTCTTCGATGCGCCCGCGCATGGTGTTGAGGGCTGTCGCGAGCAGGGCGATTTCGTCTTCACCGGATACGTCAAACGGGCCGGGCAGGTCAACCAGTTCGGCTTGGCTGCGGAGCGGGGCGGTCGCGTCTGCCGCCAACCGCGAAAGCCTACGGGTGACGAAGTTGACCAGCAGCACCGCTGTCAAACCAGCGATGAGGCTCGCGGCCAACAGTCGCAGCATGAGGTTAAGCGGAACACCCCAGACATGTGATTCGACGCCGCCGTCGGACAATTCAAAGTAGATCAACACGAACGTACCGATGTGCCGGCCCTCGATGGCGAGACGCGTCCAACTTGAAGCGGCTGGCGGAGCGCTGGGCCCCAGATCCACGTTGCAGTAGGTCGCGGAACTGCACAACGGCCAATTGTCGCCAACCGCGACGTATTGACGCGCGTCCTTGCCCGTTGTCAGGACGCGGTCGTCCGGGTCGAGCCAGACGTAGGTTTCGGCGACACCGAGGAATGTATCCAACACACCCTTTGCGTTCTCGGTTGGGACGTACAGTCCCTGATCATTGAGGGTCAGATTGTCGGTAAGGTAGCGAGCGAACGGCGTCGATGGGGATCGAGAGGATGCGTCGGATTGTTCGATGGCCGCGATCTCGGCGAAATTCACCAGAATCGACGTCAAGAACATCAGCGAAAACATCGACAAGCCGAGGACGAGGGCTAGGCGAACGCTGAGGCGGTGTGTCAGCCGAACGCGGCGGGCTTCACGGGGTGTGGCGGATTGGGTTTCCGTAGGCACTTTCCCACCGCTCACGATTCTTCCTGGAAGCGGTAACCCACGCCCCAGACGGTCTCTACATACCGCGGATCGGATGGGTCCTTTTCGATCTTGCTACGCAGGCGGGCGATGTGCAGATCGACGGTGCGGGCATCGCCGTCAAACGACTTGCCCCAGACGCGCTCGATGAGCTGATCGCGCGTCCATGCCCGTCCCGGGTTGCTCATCATGAAATGGAGCAGGTCGAATTCGCGCGGTTTGAGTTCGAGGCGCTGTTCGTCGCGGCCAACCGTTCGCGCCTGCGGGTCGAGCCATAACGAATCGGCGCGAAGCATGCCGGTGGATGACTTGCCGCCGCTGCGACGGAAGAGTCCGCGAATGCGGGCGACGAGTTCGGGCATGTGAAACGGTTTGACGACGTAGTCATCGGCTCCGACATCAAGCCCGCGAACGCGCTGTTCGGGTGCGTCTCGCGCGGTAAGCAGGATGATTGGTATATCGCTTCCACTTGCGCGCAACGATCTGCACAAATCCAACCCGTCTCCATCAGGCAAACCAAGGTCCAGCAGAATCAAATCGATGTTGGATTGGACCTTCACCTGCGATTCTGCCAACGTGGCGGCGACGCTGACCGTAAAGCCTGCCGCCTGGAGGGCGTCGAGAACTTCAAGCCGGATTCTCTCATCATCTTCGACCAGCAAAATCGTTCTGGAATCGTTCGCTGCGTTCATGGTATTGGACTCTTCGTTTGCCGTTGTACGAACCGTCGCACATCTCTGATCAAAACGCACCCGTGCTGGTGGTTGTCGGGTCTATATGGCCATCGTCATCGACGGTGTACGGTATTAGCCGATAACAGCGGGTGAATGCTCAGTTGCGACGGGCAAGATCACCATCCGCGTTGCTTTGACGGTTGATTCTCATTCCGGTTCGCACACACCACGACCAATGTGACGCCCATCATTGCCAGCATGCCTGCCCCGTATGATTAAGGCGAATGACGGCCACGTCAACGTATTCTGCCCACCTCAATGATTATAGCCGCTCGGCGATTGAATCGACATGGAATTGCGCGCGGTGGTCAAAGTCGCCAAAATCTCTTCGCCCTAGGACGATGCACGCCATGTCGGAAGGGGAATCTCGACCAACTTGGCATCGGCGAATTCTTGGTCGTTGAGCGCGACACGCAGAGCGGCGGCTTCTTGGGCCAATGAGGTCTTGATATATCCCAATGCGAGGATCGAATTCAGCGCGAGCGAATGGCACGTCGAGGTGACGCGGCCGACCTGCTTGGTGTCGGCGAAGACCCAAGCGTCCTTGGCTGGTATTTGCTCTCCGGAAATCGCCAGACCCACGAGGCGACGGGCCATGCTGTCGCGACTGCGCATGCGTTCGATGACTTCCTGGCCGAGGTAGCAACCCTTGACGTAGCTGATGCCGCGTTCCGTCTGCAACGTTTCAGGTGGGATGACCTCCGAGTCGATGTCGTCAACCGACTGCGGAACGCCAGCTTCGATGCGGATGATCGTCAGAAGATCCTGATCCAGCTCGACCATGTTGAGGTCAGTGGCAAGCGTTTGAACCTTTGACTGTATGGCGTCTGCCGATGTTGAAGGTGTGTAGAGGGTGGCGGCCAACATGGGGCCCAGATCATTCTTGACCAGGCGCACATCGTGCCCGTCGATCTGTGAAGACGAATGTTGGAGATCGGCGTAGACCGCGAAGTTGTGTCCCAACCCGAGGCGCTCGATGAGTGTTGCAGTCTTGGGTCCGATGACATCAATGCGGGTCCATGCCGATGTGACATCGTTGATGTCGACGTCTTCGATGACGCGGTATTTGCCGAGGTGCGCGATGGATTCGTCGGCCCAGCGACCGTCGAGGTCGATCCAGAGACGATCTTCAAGCACCAGGCAGTTCAGGTCGCAAACCGTGCGGCCTTGAATCGTGATGGCGAAGGCGTAGTTGCCGTCGCCCGGCTGCAAGGTGCTGATAGTATTCGTGGTAAGGTTATGCAGCCACGAAGCACGGTCCGCACCGGTGATTTCGACGAGTCGCCGCTGGGTGTTCTGCATGAATCCGCCGGCCAGGCGAACCGCTTCGTATGAGGTTTCGATCGTTGTGTTCATGCGGGGACTATACCGCAGGCCGGTCCAATGGGCGACCTGATCGATTGCGCGACGTTCCGCAGGGTGGGCCGTGCCCACCGCAGTTTCGTTTTCCAACGACATGGTGGGCACGGCCCACGCTACAACGGCGGTGGCGCATATCGAATTATGGCTGTTTAGCTCGCGGATGGTTTGGATAGGAAGCCGACGCTGGATGTGAACAGATGCTGCGTCAGTCGCGGTTGATCCTGCTCAAGTTCTTCGGCTTCGATGTCGCCGAGATTGGCGAGACACATCGGGCAGTTGACCAGATCGAGATGAAACTGGGTGTACGACAACCACGGATCTTCGAGCACGCCAAGCGAATACGATCCCAATGTGCTGCGCTTCAGGCAAGTCAGGCGGTGTTGACGCCAGACGCGGGCGACAGTGACCTCGGCGTGTTCGTCGGTGAACTGGTCCGCGCCTTCGATACCATCCTCATCCAAGAATGATTTGAGTTTGGCAATCGCCCGGAATTTGATGCCCGCCACCTGTTTCTGATCCATCTCCAGGGTCTCGGATACTTCGAGGTTGCGCTTCCCTGCGAAAAAGATCAGTTCAATGACCTGCAAGTCGGTAAACGCCGAACGGTCGCGGTATTCGTGAATCAAACGACGCAGCAGGTCCGCGAGTTGTTGCGACATCGCCGCGGTTTCTTCGACAGCGGCCGCCGCCTGCGACGGCGTTTCCTGATCTGTTGGCAGGATGCGATCCCACCAGTCTTCATCTTCGGAGTCGACGTTCAGCGGGGTGATCTTCTTGCTGCGGAGGCGGTCAACCAGCTTGTATCGGAGGATCGTGAAGAGGTACGTTTCGAGTGACCGTGATGGGTCGAAGTTGGGCAGCGAATTGAGGAAGCCGATGAACGTTTCCTGGACGAGGTCTTCCGAATCGGAGAGGCTCGCGGTGCGCGATCGGGCAAATGCGAGCAGGCGGCCATGAAATCGATCGATCAACTGCCGCCACGAGGACTCATTTCCTCCGCGGATTTCATCGATGAGGTAGCGATCTGCCTGGCCCGGGTCCACTGTGTCATCCACTTCCGTCGCAAGAGAGTTAAGGGCGGACAAACGAACGGTGCGCGGCATCATCCTACAACCAATTGAGCGAGTCTGCCAAGAAAGGGTTCGTCGATCTTCGTTTGATCTTGTCCAGAATCGAGCTCGCCATGCAGGGTGGCGAGTTGTTTTCAAAATCAATGCTATCTGAAGCGCCGGGCGCCAAGCTGTTTGTTCGCTGCATCGATGGCACTTTGCAGGAGGACTGCAACGGTGACCGGTCCCACGCCGCCAGGAACCGGTGTGATGAGTGACGCCTTCTGCGATACTTCATCGAATAGAACATCACCAACCACGCGAGCCGGTGTGCCTTTCGCTTCGTCGGCAGGTACGGAATTGATCCCGACATCGATCACAATCGCACCGTCTTTGACGTGGTCGGCAGTGATCATCTCCGGCACGCCTGCCGCAGCGATGAGGATGTCGGCGTTTTTCGTGTGACCCATCAAATTATCGGTGTACTTGTTGCACGTGTTGACGGTTGCTTCTTCGGCAATCAGCGCGAGGGCGATTGGCTTGCCCACGATGTTGCCCTGTCCGACCACGGTGACGTTCTTGCCGCGAAGCTCGACGTTCGCATTGTTTAGAATGGTATGAACGGCGAGTGCGGTACACGGCGCGTTGATCGGTGTTCCGTAAAACATCAGACCAATGTTGGACGGGTTCACGCCTTCGATGTCTTTGTAGGGGTCGATCGCGTATTGGGCTGCGGGCGCGTCGAGGTGATCGGGGAGCGGAAGATTGAGCAAGATGCCCGTGACTTCCGGGTCGCGGTTTAGGCTTTCAATCAGCGCATGCAGGTCGTTGTCGTTTGATTCGTGGGGCAGTGTGTGAAGCCGATAGTCGATACCGATTCGTTGGCATTTTTTTTCTTGGGAACGCGCATAGATGATGCCAGACTCGGGCTCACCGACAATGATGGCATCCAACCGCACGCCGACGCCTTTGTCGGCCAACTCGCGAACACGTTCCTCGTTGCGCCGGCGAATCTGTTCGGATAGTTTTTTGCCTTGGATGACCTTTGCAGGCATGTTTGTCCCTTGATTTCAGTTAGCCAAATGCCTATTGACCGAACAGTCGCCCAATCGGCCGGAAAACACTACGGATCACGTCCTGGCGGTATCGTGGTTGGTTCCAGATGTAGATCGCAGCAATGACCAATCCAATCGAACAGGATACCAGAAGCGTGCGCTTGATTGCGCGGATCCTTTGAGCGAACCGTCGGGCCATCACCGGATCGCCCGATTGCGCGGTCAAGAACGCCATCCGCGACGCGATGCTGGAATGCCGCCAACTGGGTTCGGTAGGCGGGATGCCGTTGAGAAACGCAACCTTCCGAAGCGCCCCGACGAAGACCCGTGCGCCGGTAGAGCAGACGCGGATCTCCTTGGCGGCTGGTGTGGCTGACTCGTTCCCGTCATGTACAACGCAGGGGGTCTTGCAGTTCAGCGCCTGTTCGTGGGGCGCGGCGCACCAGGCGCCGTAGACGTCGGCCTGCCGTTCAAATCGCCGTGAAATCCACCCAAAGCAGATGCCCCAGAGCGGAACCAGCGCGCCGATTCCAATGATCTGAATGGTATCGCGGCTCAGATCCCACGCCGGATTCAGCCCGGTGGACATTCGTGTGAGAAATTCCATCACGGCGGAGACGATCAGCATGCTGGCCAATGCGAATAGCAGAAAATACGGAATGTGGTGGTGGTAAATGTGGCCGGCTTCATGACCGAATACGGATTCAATCTCTTCGTCGTTCATCTTCTCGATCAACGTGTCCGAGAGAAGGATGTAACGAAGCTGCGGGAACAATCCCATGACGGCTGCGTTGACCATTTGTCCGTCGCTGTGCCAGACAAGAATGTCTCGAACTCGAAGGTTGATGCGTTTGCACAAGGCCTCCAGTTTGTCGCGCAGGGGGCCCGGTGGCAGCGAAGTGGTCGGCCAGATATATCGAAGCAGCAGGGGCGAGAGAATGAACAGAACCGTCGCCGTCAAACCAAGGATCGCCTCGGGTGCCCACGGCGATCCCACGTGCTTGACGAACCAGTCGCGGTTTTCCTGGGTGGCTGCATATGCGAATACGATCAGCGTCAGCGGGATGGCGACGATGAGGAGCTGATGGCGCACGTTGAAGAGGACGTATTCGAAGCGGTTTGAGGTGCTGCCGAGGAATCCGGCATCGCGGCTGGCCTTCTCGACAGGATGAACGACCCACCAAAGTGCGATCAACCCGACCAGATAAGGCAGGAGGAGGCACATTTGGGGGAGGCCCGACAGTACGGAGATGAATGGGCGATCCATCAATTGCTGCGGGCAGGCAGTTAGGAAAAGTGAGACGCCGACACCGGCGAGCATCGTCAGACGCAGCAAACCGATCTTGCGATGAAACGAATTGAGGGTTGCAGATAGCCGGTTGGCGCGTGTCCGGAGTCTCAATCCTGTGCGTTTACTGAATATGTGACCCAGAAACACACATGTTACAGGAACTGCCCATGCAAAGACGGGGCACCAGAACGGGTCGGATAACCACACGTCCCTGGGCGGGCTTTCGGGCCACCAAAGCAGCATAGCAAAAGCGACGATGATCTGTAGATGCATGATTAAAAAGGGGTTATGCCCTGGTGCCTTCGAGAGTCAGTTTGCGTCGCATGCAGTCTCGCTGCGAATGTTTTCTTTCAGGGCAGGATCTTTACCGCCCTCGTGGCCTGTTGGTATCATGCTCAACCATCCATCTGTAGATGGGTATTTAGCTTACGTTGAGGGATTGAACAAGACGTCACCAATTGCGGCAACGCAAGAAGAGGAAGAATCGGCCATGATACGTGATTACTTAAGACTCACAGGTCTGTGCGTGTTGTTGCTTGCGTTTAACGTCCAGGCGCAGGTCGAGCCAGAAGAGGAGGAGGCACCAGATAAGCCCCTCGTTCCGGCTGAGATCGCCGACGCTGCTGGCGTTGAACCAGCCGCCAGACCTGCGCCCAATCGTGCCCGTCAAATCAACATGCTGAAGCAGTTTGAAAGTGAACTCACGCGCACCCTCGAAATGGG
>JAUIEW010000425.1 GCA_030429365.1 Phycisphaerae bacterium | reverse complement strand
CGCCAACTCCGATCAGTTGAATTCCGATGCGGATGACTTTGGCGATGTGTGCGACAACTGTCCGAACATCACCAACATCGATCAGGCTGACTCCGATGCTGACGGCGTCGGAAACGTCTGCGATGCGTGCCCCGATGTTTTCAATCCGGTTGTGGTCGATAGTGATGGTGACGGCACACCCGACCCGTGCGACAACTGTCCGGCGATTGCCAACGTGAATCAGAACGATTTCGATGGCGACGGCGTCGGCGACGTCTGCGATGGCTGCCCGACCGATCCGGGTAAGGTGCTTCCGGGCGTGTGTGGTTGTGGCACCTCCGATCGCGACGGCGACGGTGACGGCGTTCCGGACTGTACGGTGTTCAACCCGCCGGCCGGCGATGACGACGGCGACGGTGTTCCGAACAACGCGGACGGTTGTCCGTTTGATCCGAACAAGACGTTGCCGGGACAGTGCGGTTGTAACCTGCCGGATGTCGATAGCGATGGCGATGGTGTCGCCGATTGTGTCGATAACTGTCCGACGCTGGCCAACCCCGATCAGGCCGATGCCGACGGCGACGGCTTGGGCGATGCCTGCGATCCGGAACCGGGGACGCCCGGCACACCGACGCCGGGGCCGACCCCAATGCCACCGGGCGGCATGATGTGTCCGTTCTTCGGTGGTGTATCGGCCATGCCGTTCACGTTGCTCGGCATCATGATGATGCGACGCCGTCGCAAAGCGGTTCGCCGCTAAGCGAAACGCCGGGCAAGCATTCCTGCTCACTCGGCACAACATCTCGTAAACAAACAAAAGCCCCGGTCATGCCTGACCGGGGCGTTTTTCGTTCGTTAGAAAAGGCTGAATTGAAAGGATGTAGAAACGAGCATTTAGGTGCCGCTCGTTCTTGAAGCTTACGTCGTAGCCATTGTTGCAAACTGCATGTTCGCTTCAATCAATGCTATTCAATTCCCTGATCGGCCAGCCAGCGCTCCGCGTCGATCGACGCCTTGCAGCCCATACCCGCGGCGGTAATCGCCTGTCGGTACGTGCTGTCCACCACATCGCCAGCCGCGAAGCAACCTTCAATCTTCGTAGTGGAACGGTATAGATCTTCCAGAATGAGATAGCCCTTGTCATCCGTATCGAGCTGACCGTTCAGGAAGCCAGTGATCGGCGTATGGCCAATGGCGATGAACAAGCCGTTAACGGCCAGCTCCGAATCTTCATTCGTCTTGTTGTTTTGAATCTTCACGCCTGTGATCACGTCGTCGCCGATCACGTCGGTAACCTCCGAATCCCAGACCATCTCGATTTTCTTATTGTTGAGCGCTCGGTCGGCCATGATTTTGCTGGCCCGCAACTCGTCGCGACGGTGAATCATGTACACCTTCGAGGCAAATTTCGTTAAATAGGTCGCTTCTTCAACTGCCGAGTCGCCGCCGCCAACAACGGCCAAAGGTTTACTGCGATAGATTGGCAGAGCGCCGTCGCAAACCGCGCACGCACTGACTCCCTTGTTCTTGTATTCCTCTTCCGAGGGCAGGCCCAGGTAGTTGGCCCGTGCACCGGTGGCCACGATGATGGTGTGGGTTTCGACGGGATCGCCGCTGGCCGGAATGACCTTGTAAGGCCGGCTGGAGACATCGATGTCGACGATATCGTCGCCGATGACGCGGGTGTCAAAATTAAGCGCCTGCTGTTTCATCAGCTCCATCAGTTCGACGCCCTGGACGGCATAGTGATAGACACCATCCCGTTTGTGATCGGGCGCGGGTGGCAGATTCCAATGGCGGTCCTTGTCGACCGCGCTTTCAATAAAGGCGCGGACATTCCCGAACGGAAAGCCCGGATAGTTTTCGACTTCCGTTGTAAAGGCCAATTGCCCCAGGGGAATCATCTCCGGTTTAACCGTTCCTTCGAATACCAGTGGATCCAGGTTGGCGCGGGCAGCGTAAATCGCCGCGGACCACCCAGCGGGACCACTTCCAATAATGACAACTTTCTCTGGCACGAATGTCTCCTTGAGTTTCTCGATAAGCCCCGAATTATACGAGTGTTTCAACGGCTTTGGCAGTCCCGGCAAATACAACCGATCCGCAGGCGTGGCGTCGAGGCCTTTGACGCGGCAGGGCGCTGAAAAATTTCTAATCCACCACTGATCGGTATCTTTTTATTGGGCCCGGGTCACTAGAATGAAGACGGACTGGGTCAATTTGATCGAAGGGAGATGCGTGAGCACGTTCTTGGTCGCCGTGGGGGCATTCGTCGGCTTTATTGTGGCGTACAAC
>JAUIEW010000143.1 GCA_030429365.1 Phycisphaerae bacterium | reverse complement strand
TCAGGATGCCCGGCTGGCCCAGCTGGTCTCGGACCGCGGGCGCGCCCTGATCGTGCTGATCAACAAGTGGGATCTCGCACACGACAAGGCTTCGACCGACGACTATGGCGATTACCTGACGAAGACGATTCCGGAAGTGGATTATGCGCCGGTGGTGTTCACGTCGGCGAAGGATTCGCACAATACGGATGCGGTGATTGATACCGCATGGTCGCTGTACAAGCAGGCCCGCACACGCGTTTCGACGGGGCAGTTGAACAAGGTGCTCGCCGAGGCGCTGAGCGGACGCGGCCCATCGCCCAAACGGGGATCACGACCGCCGCGAATTTATTATGCCACGCAGGTCAGCATCTTGCCGCCGACGATCGTGTTGTTCGTCAACCATCCGTCGCTGATCAAGAACACGTACAAGCGTTATTTGATTAACAACCTGCAGGCGCATCTGCCGTTTGAGGAAGTGCCGATTCGTGTGTTATTCCGGGCGCGGCGCGGGCGCGTGACCCCGGACGTGTCGAGCGGCAAGTGGGAAGAAGCGATCAGCGAGGAACTCGACGCCGAAGAGTTGGGCGCCGAAGAATAATAGCAGATCGAGGAATCCTCGTAATGCGTGCAGCGATCGTGGGGTGGGCCGTGCCCACCATGTCGTTGGAATGCAAGAATCGGTGGGTACGGCCCACCCTACTGGTTACAGAATAAATTCCAGACCGACGCGATGACCGCGTTTGTTCTCGGTTCGATGCCGGACGACGGCTTTGCCGACGAACGTCGTTTCGGGCTGGTGAATCGCAATCGACAATGTCATGCCGATGTGCAACTCATCATCGCTGAGGATCGCGACGCCCTTGGGACTAAGATTCAGCGCCTTAGCCAGCACGTATTCCTCCTCGCCCGATTCGTCCGGTATCCAAAGTTCGACCGTGCCAGGGAAGGGCCAACGCGGGCGCGTACGCCGTTCGTCATCATAGCCGTCTTCCGAGTAGCCAAACCTCTGGCGCAGCACTTCTTCAATGCTGGCTGACGTGATGGGGACGAATTCTTCAAGCTGCATGTCTCACCTCTACGCGATTGGTCAATCCACAGGTCCAATTTCCAACGCCCAAGTCTACAATTGGAAAACGAAACCCCCGCTGATTTGGGTGAACTTCTTCGATGCGCTTGGACCAAGCGTCGCAATTGGGGAAAACGATGCGGCTGTTTGCGCGGAAAGCGTGGAAACTATCGGACAGGAAGGCGCGAACAATTAATCGGTCCGGTGATGATCGGACGATGCGGAATGCGTTATATGCAGCGAGATTGACGGCGATGACCCATAAAAAACGCGGCGATCCCGAATCGTCTTGAAACGGAATCGCCGCGGGTCTTTTGGATGTCTTTTTTAACCGAGCGGCTCGTTAGCCTTCGCCGTCAGCTGGGCCAGCCTCGGCGGCGTCGCCCGTGGGTGCTGGACCACTGGGAGGCGGACCTCCACCCTGCATCGACATCGCATAATCCTTCGCCGCAACAACAAGCTCGATCGGAACAGCGACATCGAGCTGGTAACCGATGCCACCAACCGGGGTGCCGGCTACGCCGACCGGGAGGTCGGTATTGGGGAACGGGGGCGGCGGCATTTCGTTGGAAATCTTGGCGGCCGCGGTTGCGAACTTCATCGCGTTATCGACCGAGAAGTAGCATTCGAAGGTCTTGGCTTTGGGGAGCAGTCCACCGGTTTTCTTGATTCCGTCGGTGCCGCCAAGCGGGGCGCCGCCTTTCTTGACCTGGGCGGCGAGGGTTTCCATCAGCTTCTTGCCGCCGCCGAGGGTCACGGCGACGCGATTGTCGTCAACGGCAGCCATTCGCAGGATAAGCCCCTCAGCTCCGAAGAATGCCTTTACATCTTCGTAGTCCTTTTCGCTAACGCCCTGCATTTTATCGATCGCAATGGCGAGTTGATCGACCGAAACATCGCCCAGTGTTTCTGCGCCGCTTGTGAACTTAATGTGTTGGACGGCTTCTTGTGCTTCGGGGGCGGTGAACATTCCACCGAGGAGCTTTGAAATGACCTCGCCCATCTTGGCGCATTTGCCCTTGGCGTCGCCGGCGAAGGTCACAACCTTGGTGATACCGATGATTCCATCGGCGCCTTCCGGCTGGGTGCTTACGGCCCAGGAGACATTGCGAACATCGGCGACCAACGCGGAAACCGACGTTGCGACTTCTTGCATCTTTGCGGGGTCTGCGTTGAGTTGCATGGCGACCATTGGATTCGCGAGTGCGCCGCCATAGATCTCGCTGAGCTTGGCGAAGACTTCCTGGCTGCCCTTCATGCCGGTTGCGACGAGATAGTCATTACCGGGAAGGCCTTGAAGCAGTGAATCGGATGATGGTTTGACGGAGTTGATCAAGGTTGCCAGCGATGAGCCTTCGGTGGCCTGACCGTAGAACCCGAGGTTGATTCCGTTTTCGCCGATGCGAACTGAGATGGTCGCGCTGTCGGCGGCTGCGAGATCTTCCGGATTGAACGAGCCACCGCCCTGCATGGTGGCCATCTGGATGATTCCCTGGATCATCGGGCTGGCAAAGATCGCTTTGAGATTCAGGTGCAGCGTAACATCATCCTGTCCGAAACGACTGAGTTCATGCTTCGACCAAGCCGCTGATGCCGTCGGGTTGCTCTTCGCCGCCATGATCGCCTGCACACCAGCGAGGGAGGGGCTCAAGACCGCGTAATCGCCGTGCTGGGCGATGTACGATTCTTCCGCACCCATGAGCATGCCGCGCGACACGCCGCCCACCGGCTCCTCAAGGGCCATGTTCGCGGTCATCGTCGCGTAATCGGAACACGGAATCAGCACCGCAAACGCGCTGTTCGGGTCGGCTGGGTTGAGCAGCGGCATCATCACGATCGCCACGCCGGCATCATTGTTCACACCGGTCAGCTGCAACATGCCCTTGAGCATCTCCAACGGCGACATCGGCACCGGCGTGTTGAGACGCTGAGCCAGCGCCATCAACTTGTTGTCCAACTCACCGACGTTGCGAATCGTCAGCGACGCCCACGCCTCAGCCGGTACGACCTTCAGCGCATCGACCGATTCGGCGCGAACCGGCGCTGCAGAAAACATCATGGCCATGCAGCAAGCCAAAGCGCTCATGCGCCCCAATCGTTTGTTCATCATCTTCATTCCTCGAATCGTTGTGACTTTGATTTCAACGTTTGTATGGCCCAGTTGTTCGCGACCGATCTTGCGCTTCACGCGAACCACCACCCATTCAATTTGCACGCTCCAAACCTAATCCATTTTCGGTTTGAGGCAAAGTAGGGTGTGTTGGAATTCGTGTGAAACAGTCAGAACCAGCGAAACAGCTTCGGTAGAGTCACTTGTGTGAACTTCCACCAGCCCCCAATTGGCGGAAATAATCGGACAGTAGTGGGGTTGTGTCAAGGATTCGCCGGTTGGTTATTCGGGATTGAATTGCCGATATTTTCTGAGTCAGGGTTTAATCCGTGGTTGTGATTTTCTGCAGTTCGACGATGCGGTCGCTGTGATGACAGGCGACTTGGTGTTGGGATGACGGCTGACCGGTTGATGCGAGCGATGGTGTTTGCGCTATGCATTGGTCCGTTCTGATCGGACATCTAGGATGAAACGCGCAGCCGGCTGGCGGGGCGGTTGGGCTCGGTGGTTCGCCTTCGAGTTGCGCGAGACCGCCTGTGCGTTCCAGATTGCGGGCCGTGCTCAGGTAATGGGTGTACGGATGCTTGGGGTGGCGAAGGATTTCAGCGGTTGGTCCGGATTCGACGATTCGCCCCAGGTACATGACGGCCAACCGGTCGCAGATGGCAGCAGCGATGTCGAGATCGTGGGTGATGAAGATCATGGTCAAAGACCGCGTTTGCTGGATGTCTTTGAGCTGGGCGAGGATTTCGGCTTGGGCGGAAACGTCGAGGGCGCTGACCGGTTCGTCGCAGATGACTACGTCCGGTTCGAGCACGAGCGCCCGAGCGATGGCGACGCGTTGGAGTTGTCCGCCCGACAGTTCGTGCGGATAGCGCCCGCGTAGTTGCTCGTCGAAGCCAGCGAGTTGCAATGCGCCGGCGACCCGTTGGGTGCGTTCGCTCTTGCGGCATCGATCGTCGAAACGAAGCGGATCGGTCACGATCGACTCGACCGTCATGCGCGGATTCATACTGGCGTGGGCGTGCTGGAAAATCATCTGGATGCGCTGGCGACTTGATCTCGAATTGGTGCATTGCACATCGCTACCGTCCAATGCAACCGTGCCGCGATCGAGCGGGACCAGGCCCATGATCGCCCGGGCAAGCGTCGATTTACCGCAGCCGCTTTCACCCACGAGTCCGAGGCATGCGCCGGGTTGCAACGAAAGATCCACACCGTGGACGGCGTGTATGCGCGATGCGTTTCGTTGCAACCAACGGTGCGCGCGATTGGCGAATGAAACGTGCAGATTGCTGATGCGCAGCCGCGGTGCCTGACGTTCGGTTTCCTGTGATGTGTGGGTTGATTTTGTCATGGCGTGCGCTCCATCAAGGTGATGGCGGCGCTGCGTTTGAATTCGGCGGCTTGGATGAGGCGCTCGGTGGCTGCGTGGCGGTTGGACGCGGTCAGTTGGTCGATGGGGCAGTCGTCGACCAGCCGGTTTGCCTCGATGACGCAGACGCGGTTGGCGAGCGACTTGGCGATGGCCATGTCGTGCGTGATCAGCAGGAGTGACAGATTCGTTTGACGCTGGGTTTCGCGGATGAGTTCGACGATCTGTGCTTGGACGATGCCATCGAGCGCCGAGGTTGGTTCGTCGGCGATGAGCAGTTCCGGCTCGCCAGCGAGTGCGAGGGCCAGGGCGACGCGTTGGGCCATCCCGCCGGAAAGTTCATGCGGGTAAGCGCGACCGACGCGTATGGGATCAGCGATGCCGACGCGATCGAGGGATTCCAAGGCGGCCCGCCTGGCCGTCGATCGTGACGCACCCCGTACGACTCGCAACACTTCCGCGAGTTGCTTTTCGATGCGCATCACCGGATTGAGCGAACCGATCGGGTCTTGAAAAACCATCGCGATGCGTCTTCCGCGAACGCGCTCAATGGCCCGTTCGTCTGAACCGAGTATGTCGACGGGCATCGCCCGATGGTCGCCGCGCAGCACGATCGATCCGCGAATGCAAGCCGTCTTCGGCAGCAGGCGAATGGCCGCCAGCGCGAGCGTCGACTTTCCGCAACCGCTGTCGCCGACGAGCGCGATCGACTCACCGCGATCGATCGTCAACGAAACATCACGCAGCACAGGCGCTTCACCGCGCGCATAGCGCACCGACAGGTCGGTGACTTCGAACATCGAATGTGCTGATCGTTCGCTCATGATCGTGATTCACCGAAACCGATTCTCGGATCGAGCGACCGGCGGAGCTGCTCGCCCAAAATATGGCAACACAAAACGCTGATGAAGATCGCGGCGCATGGCGCGGTCATCAGGCCCGGATGCGTGCGTATCTGATCGTAGGCGTCGCGCAGCATGCCACCCCACGTCGCCACGTCCGCACCGACGCCCAGTCCCAACCATGACAATCCCGCTTCCAGAAGAATCGCATCCGCAACACCGAACGTCAGTGCCACCAACGTCGGCGCAAGGGCGGCGGGCAGCAAGTGCCGCAATGCAATGTACCAACCGCTCGCGCCATAGCTGCGGGCGGCATCGACAAAGTCCAGTTCGCGTCCCGAAAGAAACTCCGCGCGGACCAGTCGCGCGATCGACGTCCACTGCGTCAAGCCGATCACGAGGATGATGCCGGTGACACCGTTACCGATCCAGACCATCACCACCAGAATCAAAAAGAATGCCGGAAAGCACATCATGATTTCGATCAACCGCGAGCACATCCAATCGATCGCGCCGCCGCAGAAGCCTGCCGCCCCTCCGATGACGATGCCGACGATGCCCGCGAGCAACATCGAATACACGCCGACGCGAACCGACACGCACGCGCCATGGATCAGCCGAGCGAGCACGTCGCGCCCGCGGTCGTCGGTCCCGAGCCAATGTGCACGCGAGGCGGCGCAGTTGGCGTCGGCGACCATTTCCATCGGACCGTAGGGGACGGGCGGCCAAAGTGCGAAGGCGTTGGGTTCCAGCTCGGTTCGCGCGTCAAATGATGGGAAGCGGAAGGGTTTCGCTTTTTGAAACCACGAGCCGACGAGGGGGAGCCTGCTGGCGGTGTCGCTGATCGCGGGGAAGTAGTACTTGCCCTGGTATTTGCAGACGATCGGTTGGTGCCACGCGAGTAGCGGGGCGAGCAGGGCGACGAGGATGAAGGTGATGGCGATGGCTGCGGCAGACCGTGTGAGCCAGTTGCGGCGCTTCGATGCCGATGCGCGGTCGGTCCAGAGGATCGGGTTGGTTGGGTTGGCGATGGTCATACGTACCTCACCCGTGGGTCGGCCCATGCGTAGAGCAAATCGACGACGAGCGTCACACCCAAAACGATCATCGCGGTCAGCACAGTCATTCCCATGATGACCGGGTAGTCGCGATCGTGAATCGATTCGAACAGCAGCCGACCCATCCCCGGCCAGGAGAACATGACCTCAAGAACGACCGATCCGCCCAGGACGGCTGGCACGATCAAACCCATGACTGTCAGGAGCGGGCGAAGCGTGTTGGGCAGCACGTGACAAAGCATGACGCGGCGATGGCTTAGCCCGCGGGCATGGGCGGCGCGGACGAAATCTTCTTTCAAGACTGAGAGCATCGTCGCGCGAACGAATGGTACGAGGTAGGCGACCAGGGGAATGAGGAAGCAGCTTCCGATGAGCGCGCTGTGGCTGATGACGTCTTTGAACTTCTGCCATGTGCTTAGCGTTGCAAAGTCGTCGGAGGTCAGTCCGGCGAATGGGAACCAGTTCAGCGCGACGCCGACGAGCAGGATCAGGATCATGCCGAGGATGTACGGCGGGATGGCGTAGAACCCGACGCAAGCAGCGAGGATGATCTTATCGACAAGTTGGCCTGGGTGGGTGGCTGCGTATGTTGCGACGGGGATGACGATGGCGAAGGCGATGGCGATGATCGCGAAGGTGAGCGTCAGCGTCGGCACGAGGCGTTCGGCGATGCGCTGCGACACGGGGCGTCCGTCGGCGAAGGATTGCCCGAAATCGAAACACACGACACGTTTCATCCAGTGACCGAAGCGGACGATGATTGGCGCATCGAGTTCAAATTGTGCGCGGAGTCGGGCGTGGTCAGCCGCACTGACACCGCTTTCGCCGAACCCGCCAGCCGACCCCGTCGCGGGCGAGCCGGGGGCTTGGTGAATCAGCAGGAATGTCAAAAGTACGATTCCGACGAACGTCGGGATGGTCAGCAGGATTCGCTTGAGAATGTAGTGCCACACGCCATTGCGCCGCCGTTGTCGATGGGGTTTGCGTTAAATTTGGATCATGGTGCGTCTGATTGTGGAAGCCCGGTGCGCAGGCCGTCGTCGGTCGGTTGCGGCGACTTTGGCGTCCACCAGCCGCGAACCCCCGGATACGAATGCAGCGGACCGCGCGGACTCAGCGACACGCCGCGCAACCGATGGTTGAACGCCCAAAGCGTCGGCGCTTCGACGAGAAACGTGTACGGCTCATCGGACAGAATGGTCTGCTCGATCGTGCGATAGATCCGGGCGCGCTCGGCTGCATCGGTTTCGTGCACGCCGCGTTCGAACAGTGCATCCACCTTCGGGTTTTGATAGCCGACATAGTTGCGACCGCTTTGCGCGGCATCGCTGTGAAAGAGGTTGCGGGCTTCGTCGGGATCGGGACCGCACGTCCACGCGGAAAGGAACGCATCGAACTGGTGGTTGAGGTTGCGCTCGTTGAACACCGACCAGTCGAGCGTTTGCGTCGTCATGTCCACGCCGATCTTGCGAAGGTCGGAACGCATGATGTCGGCAACGCGCGGCGACGTTTGCGAACCGGCGACCAGATTCAACACGAACCCGGCCCGCACTTTTTCGACGCCGTTTGCGCTCTGGCTGTAACGCCAACCATCGTCGTCCGAGACCCGCCATCCGGCATCGTCGAGCAGTTTGGCGGCTTGTGTCAGGTTGAATTGGTTTGACGCACGCGGTGCGTCCCTGCCCGTCAATGACGCCGGATAAAATCCCGCGCTCTCTTTGAACAATCCAAAGAAGACGCGCTGGCTGATCAGCGGCCGATTGATTGCAAGCCCGATTGCATTGCGAACGACGGGCTCGGTGAGGAATGCGTTTGGCCCACAGGTGTTCCATCCGATGTAGTAGTTCGTCCACTGCTCGCCGCGAATTTTGACGCCGCGATCTTTGAAGCGCTGGTTGTCGGTGTCAGCCGCGAACTGCTGCGGCGCCAACGACATCTCATCGATCTCGCCCGTTTCAAATGCAAGCAGCGCCGCATTGTTATCCGGCATCACGCGGAAAATGATTCTAGCGAATGCCGGTTTGGGACCCGGATAACCTTCCCAACGCGAAAGGACGATGCGTTCGCCGCTGATCCATTCGCTGATTTGGTACGGACCGCTACCGATGGGATTGCGGTTGGCTTGCACGCACGCGTCGCTCTGCTGCATTGTCGGATCGTCGCGGGTTAGCGGTTCGTAGACGTGTTTGGGGATGATCGGAAAATCGACACTCCATTTGTTGGTCGCGAGCGCCTCTTTGAAGGTGAATCGGACCGTCTGTGGGTCGATCGCTTCGCACTGCGTGATCTGCTCGGTACCGTGGCCGGCTTTTCGGGCGATGACGTGGTCGTCGAGGATGCGCTGCCAACTGAAGACGAGGTCGGCTGCCGTCATCGGCGTGCCATCCTGCCACCGCAGGCTTGATTTTAATTTCAACGATGCGTGCAGATGATCGTCCGCGAATGCAAACGACTCGACCACATCGGGATTGATCGACCATTGCAAGTCCTTATCCAACACAAACGGGCGATCCCAAAGCAGGTATTCAAACTGGGCGTCGATTGCGGTGAACATCAGGATCGGATTGAAACTGGACGGTTCCGATCGAAGCCGACACTTCAGCGTGGCGTCCTCGTCAACGACCGATCGATCCGATGGGATCGGGGCGAAGAGCGACGGGCTATCCGCGCGAGCGACGGTCGCGCTGATACCCGCGATCAGGCCCAAGCATGCGATTTGAAGGTGATGCAGTTTGGAATTCATGGCTCTTCACGCCGAGATCGCGATCAATCGGCTCTCCTCCCCAATGGTCTCGCTGGTTGAAGTGCCAGTATGGATGGAGAGCTCCCGCATCGCCAGAGATTTCTGGCGCACGGTCGGCAATTGGGGCTAATGCTGGAGGGTATCGACGGATATACGCTGGCTACGGCGCGCCGGCGGGAACATTCCACGGGGCTTTGTTAAGTTCGCCTCCCGTTTGCGGTGTGCCGATCCAGAGAAGCAGTTCGATTTTCATCGCGGCGACGACGGTCTTTTCGTTCTCGTCCTTCTTGCTCAACTTGGCCATCTCTGAGCGAATGTCTGGCGCTTTGCCGCTGGGTTTGACGGTGGTTTCGATGAAGTCCTCAAGCAGGGCGATCAATTGATCGAGTGCGTCGAGGCGCGACTCGGCTTCGTCGCCTTGCGAACTCGCATCGTCATACGCCTCAACCGAGAGTCGCAACAGTACCGCGAAGCGCCCGATGATGGCGGCTTTATCGTCACTGCTCAAGCCATCGAGTTGCATGAGAAACTGAATGATCGGCGTTTCAGCCCCATCGACACTCTGGAGCGATGCCCGCATGATTTCGAGTCGGCCGTCGAGCACTTTCAGGATCGCCGCGAGAACCTTTGCGGCGTGATCGCTTCCGTATTGCATGGCTTCGTACAAGGCTGCCGCAACCACGGCGTTGGTTTCCTTGGCGGCGATATCCGCGATGGCATTCAGTGTGACGTCGGTCAGTCGGGCGTCGGCTGACACGCCATCGATGATCTTTGCCAGGCCTTTGGCACAGAGGTATCGAACAACCTGATCGGACGAATTCAAACCCAACAAGAGCGCCTCGCGCGCCGACACCGATCCCAACTGTGACAAGACCTGCGCCATCGCCCGAGCGGCGACCGGGTGCAAATCGGCGCCGCGATTGAATTGTTCCTCAATCTTCATGCTGGTGCGTTCGGCGAATTTTTCTTTGAAGGCGACGGTGTTGTTTGGATTGTTGTACTGCGCCATGAAACGCGACACGAAATCCATCGCCGCCTGCCGCGCGACCAATTCCGCACCGCCCGCCACCGCATTCAATCGATTGATTTCGGTGTCGATTCGTTCGTCGAACGACTTGTTGTCGGCTGTCGTGGGATCGCCGGTACGAAGGTTCTCGAGGAACTCATCCTTGGGGCCGAGGTCAGCACCGGCTTGGGCGAATGCCATCGGCGCCGACAGGCCCATCGAGATCACAACCAGCAATACGGTCGGGTGAAAGCTTCGAAAAAGACGCATCCATAGGCTCCATGGTTGTTTGCGTGCTTTGGTATCGGTCAAAATTCCACAGTCGCGTCGCACCAGATGCGGCTGCGGGCCGTATGAACACTATTCAAAGCCCGGCAAACCTGTCAAGCCATCGGGGCAATTCGGCGGCATTCCAAACGTACCAGTCCGACTATCTTGACCACTTCGCCTCGCCAGGGCTTGCCCACGCAAATCCTTTTCAACGGTTGAGCGAAAGAGTCACCAAATGTATAGTTTGACTTCACCCTCAACGACGGCACTTTAATGCGGAGTCGGCGTGGAATTCCCACGAGACCCATGGGCAAGCACGAATCCATCCCAACGCCAGCCGTCCGGCGACTCAGCCTCTATCTTCGACAGCTTGAAGCGTTCAGAGATTCCAATCTGCGGACCGTCTCCAGCAAGCAACTCGGGCAGGCCCTTCGTATCACCGACGCCCAGGTTCGCAAGGATCTGGCCTACTTCGGGCAGTTTGGCCAACCCGGAATCGGGTACGACGTTGAGGAATTGATCACAAAGGTGCGTCAGATTCTCGGGACCGACAGGACTTGGCCGGTGCTGCTGGTTGGTACGGGAAACCTGGGACGGGCACTGCTGTCTTACAAGGGATTCCAGTCCAAGGGTTTCGAGGTGGTGGCGATTTTTGATGACGACCCCGCGCTGCACGGAAAATCGTTTGGAGAGAACGGCCCCAAGGTTCAGCCCATGGGGATGCTCGATCAAGTCGTCAAAGAAACGCAGATTCGTCTGGCGATTTTGTCGGTCCCCGCGACGGTGGCGCAGTCGGTCACGGATATCATGATCGCCGCTGGCGTCAAAGGGATACTCAACTTCGCACCGGTCGCGTTGCAAGTTCCGCGAGGGGTGAACGTGTCAAACGTTGACCTTGCGGTTCATCTCGAACAGCTATCGTTCGGCATTGGTTCGTCGGGCGTCTAGACGAATCGCACGCAATCCGCCGACTAGCCGCCCAGATCGGTCAGGCTCTCAAGAACGGCATCGCGCGATTTCTTGACCTCGGCCAATCGCTCGCGTTCGGCGGCGACGACTTCCGGCTTGGCGTTGTTGACGAACTTTTCGTTGGCGAGTTTGCCTTCGATGCCGGCCATCCGCTTTTCGATCGATTCTTTTTCCTTTTCCAAACGCTTGCGTTCGGCATCATCATCACTGATGTCGTGGACGAAAATCTGCAGCGGTCCGACCACGGTGGTGCCGGCGTTTTTCGGGCGATCCAATTCGGTCACCAAATCCAGCGAAGACGCGCCGGCCATCTGCTCGACGACGTGCTGCTGTTGGGCGAGCAGGTCGAGGTGTTCCTGTGTGGATTTGATGCTGACCTTCACGCGGTCCTTGTTGGGCACGGTGCACTTGTTGCGCAGGTCGCGGATGCCGCGGACGGCTTGCTGGACGTCGTCGAAGACGTGCATGATGTCTGCATCATCGGCGACAGGCCAACCGTCAGCTGGCGGGAACGCACTGAGCATGAGCAGCGGTGTCACTTCTAGTTCGATTGATCCGGGGATGCCGCGTTTCGGTGCGAGCCGGTTCAACTCCTCCCACAACCGTTCGGTGACGAACGGCATGAACGGACTCATCAACCGCAGAATCTGATCGAGCACGGTGGCCAGCACCTGTTTGGCCGGACCGGCAGTCGCGTCGTCGCGCATGCGCGGTTTGGAAAGTTCGATGTACCAATCGCAGAACGATTCCCAGAACATCTCGCGGATCAGTTTGATCGCCGACGAGAAGTGATATTGCTTGAGCTCGCTGTGCACGCCGCGAATCGTGTCGGAAAGCTTGGCCAATATCCATCGGTCTTCCGACGGAAGCGATGCGAAATCGAGCGGTTCGCACGGCGCGCCCTCGAGGTTCATGAAGGCGAAGCGGGCGCTGTTCCAAAGCTTGTTGCAGAAGTTGCGACCAACCTCGAATTTCTCCGACGTTTCGCGGGCAACGGGTAGTTCACTTTTGATTTTTTCTGGGGCCCACTGCGTTGCGAATTTCTCTTTGCACTTGCTGCACGTCACGCGATGCACGTCAGCCGGTTGCTTGCCTTTTGGGACGATGCCAGCTTGTGGGGTCAGATGCTCGCAATGCGGGCAGATGTAATCCACAGGCATGCGGACGTCCTGGGTTTCGGTGGCCATCTCTGCGATGGAGTAGCGCAGTGCGTCTGCGCCGTAGACGGTCACGACGTCGAGCGGATCGACACCGTTGCCCTTCGACTTGCTCATCGTCTCGCCGCGGCCGTCGAGGATTTTGGTGTGGATGTACACGTGGTCGAACGGAATCTCGCCCATGTTGTATAGGCCGGTGGTGACCATGCGGACGACCCACAGTGTGATGATGTCACGTGATGTCACCAACACGCTGGTCGGGTAGTAGTACTGAAGATCGGCGCTCACTTCGTCGGGCCAACCCAGCGTGCTGTGCGGCCAAAGTGCGGAACTGAACCACGTGTCGAGCACGTCGTCATCCTGAACAAAGCCAGCCGCTTCGATTTTCTCGATTGCGGCTTCGTCCTCACCAGCGACGCAAACGAGGAAACGGTACGTGCCCTCCGATTCCTTGGTGATGGGCAGTTCAATGGTGTCCGGGTTTTCAATCTTGTCGCCAACGACCCGTTCAAGGCGATAGGCGATGTTGTCGCCCCAGGCAT
>JAUIEW010000142.1 GCA_030429365.1 Phycisphaerae bacterium | reverse complement strand
GTTGGCCACGAGCACACTTTCCAGCCTGACGATTTTCTTTCCCTTCTACAACGAAGTGGATCACGTTGAAGCGTTGGCCAATACCGCCTTGCAAGTGGGGCGGCGATTCACCGACGATCTCGAAGTGATTCTCGTTGACGATGGCAGCCAAGATGGGACGGCTGAGTTGATCGATCGATTGGCGGTAGAGCATCCTGATGAAGTGCGGGCGGTGCACAACGAAACGAACGGTGGATATGGCTCGGCGCTGAAGCTGGGGCTTCGCAGCGCGACGAAGGATTGGATTTTCTATACGGATGGCGACGGGCAATTCGATTTGAACGAACTCGATCGCATCGTGGCGCTGGCTTCTGAGAAACGCGTGGTCAGTGCGTATCGTCTGAATCGCAAGGATACGCTGCTGCGGAAAATCAATGCGGGCCTGTGGGGGCTGTTGGTTCGCTCGCTTTTTGGTTTGCGGGTTCGTGATATCGATTGCGCGTTTAAGCTCTATCCGCGAGCGTTTGTTGAACAAGTTGAGTTGAAGAGCGATGGGGCGCTGATCGATACGGAGATGTTGGCCCGCGCCCAGCGACTTGGATACGACATTGTCCAGACGGGTGTCACCCACCATCCGCGCACCGCTGGTGAGAGTTCGGGCGGGAACATTCGCGTGATTCTCAAGGCGTTTCGAGAGTTGTGGACGCTGCGCCGGGACATCCTCAAAGGGTAGGGTGGGCCGTGCCCACCGCCGTTCGAATGCCAACAACATGGTGGGCACGGCCCACCCTACGGTTAGCCGTTCGCTAGTTCCCAGGTTGTTCCGCCGGCACGATCTTCCAGCGCCACGCCGATACCCGCCAACCGATCGCGGATCATGTCCGACAGCGCGAAGTTCTTGGCGGCTTTACAGGCCAATCGCGTTTGAATGTGCGCTTCGATCAGGTTGCCTTGCAGATCGTCCGATTGTTTTTCGATCGACCAGGTTGCCCCTGTCGGTTTGTCTTCAACGACGACGCCAAGCGTGCTGAGTTGATCGCGAACCTTGTCGGCGAGTTCAAAACATTTTTCTGCACGGCAGGCGCTTCGCACTTCCAAGAGGGCGTCGACCAACTGACCGACCAGCGCGTCGCCGCCCGATGCCGCGGCAGGGGCTGACAGGAACACGCCAAGCGATTGCCCCAGCGATGCCAATGCCTGTGCGGCTTTCAGCGCGAACGACTTACCGGCTGCATCGTCCGACGACTCGAGCGACATGACTTCAATGAAACGGTTGACGCTGTTGGTCAGTTCAAAGAGGACCGCCAGCGCCGCGGCAGTGTTGAAGTCATCATCCATCGCGGCTTGAAAGCGATCGCGGGCATCAGCGATTGAAGCGGCGAGCTGTTGGGCTTCGTCGCCAAGCGCCTGCGGATCAAGTTTGAACGTATCGGCGTTGGCGGCAGACGGTGCGTCGTAGACATCGCCCGCGCCAAGATCGTTGACCCGCTTGAACAAGCGATGAAACGAAGTCAGTCCCTTTTTCTTGCCGGCCAACTCTGCGGGCGAGTATTCGATGGGGCTGCGGTATTGCGTTGAAAGGATGAAGAAGCGAAGCAACTCGCCCGAATACTCTTCAAGCAGCGTGCTGAGGGTCATCGCCTGGAGGGCGGCTTGCATTTCGGGATCGGACTTGCTGACCTTCTTGGTGTTGAAGCGCGTCAATCCGTGATGCATCCAAAATTTCGCGAACGGTTTCTGCGTGCACGATTCGGATTGGGCGATTTCATTTTCGTGGTGCGGGAAAATCAGATCCAACCCGCCACCGTGAATGTCGAACGAATCGCCGAGTAACCGCTTCGACATCGCCGAACATTCGATATGCCAGCCAGGCCGCCCCTTGCCCCAAGGCGAATCGTATTTCACGGCATCCGGTTCGTCCTCGCGGGCCTGTTTCCAAAGGGCGAAATCGCCGGGGTGCTTTTTGGGACCGCTGGCCAGTTCGCGTTGTCCGGTCTGATCGTCTGGGTTGCGATTCGATAATTTTCCGTAGTCGTCGTCCTTGGAGACGTTGAAGTACACGTCGCCGCCAACCACGTACGCATAGTCCGTCGAAATCAGCGTCTCGATCATCTCGATGATCTGCGTGATGTTTTCCGACGCTTTCGGAAAGTGATCGACCCCATCGACGGCAAGCGCCGCAAGGGCGTCGTGGTAATTCTTCTCGACGCGTTGAGCCAACTCGAACACGCCGATCCCTTGAGCGTCGGCTTCGGCGATGAGTTTGTCTTCCACGTCGGTGATGTTGACCACCCAGTTGACCTTGTAACCGTGAAAGATGGTGAGGTATCGTTTGATCGCATCGAAGATCACCGGTCCGACCGCGTGTCCGATGTGCGAGGGTTTGTAAACCGTCGGTCCGCACAGGTACATACCGACCTTGCCTGGTTCGATGGTTTCAAACGGTTCCTTGGAATTGCTCAAACTGTTGTAGATACGGATCGACACGTTCGTCTCGCTGTTGGTTTCGACGTTAGAATTCTATTGGCTGATCTTGACCACCGTGGCCACCGCCGTCGTGGCGATCGCGTCAAACGAACCGACCGGGCCCATGCCTTCGTTGGTTTTTGCTTTGACGTTCACGGTGTCGACGGGGATTCCAACGATGGACGCGATCGATTCGGCCATCGCTTTCTTGAACGCGGTGAGCTTGGGCTTTTCGGCGTGGACGACGCAGTCGATGTTGCGTGGTCGGTAGCCAGCCGCTTTCACCTTCTCCATCGCCCGCTGCATCAGGATTTTGCTTTCGATGCCTTTGTACATCGGATCGGTATCGGGGAACAGATCGCCAATGTCGGGCAGGCTGCACGCCCCAAGCAATGCATCGGTGATCGCATGCAGCACCACATCTCCATCGCTGTGACCGACGAGCCCTTTGTCCGAGGGAATCGTCACGCCGCCAAGCACGAGCGCACGTCCCTCAGCCAATCGGTGAATGTCGTATCCAACGCCAACTCGAAGTCCCTCGGTCGTCGCCAACGTGAGTCTCCCGCCAAGTGTCAAACTGCCCGCGCCAGGCATCGGCCGGGTTGCGTCTTCCGGACCGAGTGGGTCGCCAGCGCCCCTGTCGCACCATTCGGATGCGATCAGGCAAGCTATTCAACACCCGGTTGGAAATCAACCCTTCGATCGCGTGCTGTCCCCGTCCGCGGGATTCCGGCCTTAATGCGAATCGAACAATTCGGTGTTACACTGCTTGAAACATGGCGGACCGCCGACCGCGTCGCAATCGGGCGGTCGCTTCGTCCAGCGTGTCGGCGGATTCACAAACGGAAATAGGCGGTGGGGGCTGCAAATATGACAAAGCCGAAAGTGCTTTTCGTGTGTACAGGAAACTGCTGTCGATCGCAGATGGCCGAGGCGATTGGCCGAAGCGTGGCGGGGGATAAGTTCGAGTTCCTAAGCTGCGGGAGCAACCCAGCTGGCTTCGTTCACCCGCTGTCGCTGATGACGCTGGAGTCGATGGGCATCTCAACGGACGGTTTGGAATCCAAAAACTGGGATCAATTTCTGGAACAGGACATCGCCATCGCGATCACCGTCTGTGACTCTGCCGCCCAAACCTGCCCGGTCTTTCCAGGCGGAGGCGTCAAAGTCCATTGGCCACTACCCGACCCGTCGCAATATCCCGGCGACGACGAAGAACAACTCGAATTCTGCAAGCGAATCGCCAGCCGCATCCAACTGAAGATTCAGCGAATGGCGGCCATTGATCGTGCCGAGCTGACCAACGAGCAGTTGGCCGAACGACTTACGCAACTTCAGGATCTGTGAGAGCCCATCAGCTTGGCGTGTCTGGTGGGTGTTCAATACATTGGCGTGATTCAACTGCGCCACAGAACAGGGTTGCCGTCGGCAAATCGGCGTTTTTTCGCCTTGGTTAGAATCAGAGTCGATAGTGTAAGTAGCGTTAGACTTGACGGCTCAGGGATTGTGGCTACCCAGCCCTCTTCAAATCCATCTGGGTTGATTCCATTTCCAACAATAACATCACCGTCCGCGGATATACCCTGAGCTGAGGTCAGCTGCCATCCTTCCATATCCAGACCAAGATCGGTTGCCAAGACATCCTGCAAAGACCGCATGCCAGACTCTTCCGTCCAAATAAAAGCCTCATCTCCCGACTCCGATTGGCCTCTACCCACGATCGTGGTTCCATCGGCAGAAACCGCAAAGGCCTCAGCCCAGGTGGTTCCTCCGGGCAAGTCGCCCAACGCGGTCAACCCTTCTGTTTCTGTCCAACGAAATGCAGTGACACGAGACTCAATCGCAGCCCGTCCAACAACTATCGAGCCATCCGTCGAAGCAGCGTTCGCCACACCGTAGAATCGGTCACCCGCGATTTCGCCCAATGCGACCATCCCACTCTCGTGCGTCCAGCGAAACGCTTCAGTACTGAACTGGTCCGAACGGCTCCAGCCTACGATCGCGTTTCCGTCTGGCGATATTCCTTTGGCCTCGCTGAATACAGCACCGCCCGGTAAGTCGCCGAGGCTAACCATACCCTCATTTTCGGTCCAGCGAAAAGCCTCCTTAAGTGCCGTAACTGAACTATCACCAACAACGACTGATCCATCTGCAGAAATGGCACGCGCATCACTGTAGTTGAACCCACCAGGCAAATCCCCTAAACCTTCCATTCCGCCATTGGATGTCCAACGAATTGCCTCAGTCGCACTAGTTGATGGATAGCCCGTCCCAGCAACAAAAGACCCGTCTGCTGAAACGGCATGGGCCCTGCTTACAAGTAATCCGCCAGGCAAATCTCCGAGTCCTACCATCCCTTCTTCTTCGGTCCATCGAAATGCCTGGAACCACGAACCCGACTCATAGCTACGCGTTGATCCTACAACAGTACGGCCATCTGCGCTGATCGCGTTGGCTTCGCTCCAAAAGGAATCTGCAGGAAGTGTTCCCAGTCCCAAAAATCGAGGAGACGCCGCGCTTGCAGAAGTCACGCAACAAAGAGCAATCGCTGAAACGACTGCAATGCGTGAAAACATTGGGCCCTTTGAGAGTGCGTCACTATTGTTGACAGTTGTCATTGGAATTCACTCCATTCCAGTCGTTTCTGCAAGTGCGCGAACGCAAGACGATGGATGTCGCCACTAATGATTCCGGCTTGATCGGGAGATTCTGTGACGTCGGACGAGCATCAAGGTGCCCAATGCCCATATCGCCGCGCTCGTCGGTTCAGGTATTATGGCCACCCATCCTTCATCAAGTCCCTGTGGGTTTCTTCCGTAACCAGTGATTGTCTTGCCGTCGCCTGAAATACTTGTGGCCGCTGACAGTTGCCAACCTGAGAGATCAACCCCGTATTCATTGGAAAGGACATCTTGGATCAGTCGCGTTCCATCTCTCTCGGTCCAAATAAACGCACCGTCAGGTTCAAACTGACCGATCGAGCTCTTGTATCCGACGATGATGCTGCCGTCCGAAGAAAGTCCCGTCGGTTCGCTAAACACATCGCCCGGCAACAGGCCCAATGCCGTCATGCCTTCGCTATCAGTCCAGCGAAATGCCTCAGATGCAGCGTCCGTTCGTCCTCTTCCTACGATGACAGAACCGTCTGACGAAGTAGCTGTTGCTCGGCTAACCACGGAGCCGCCCGGGAGATCACCCAGCGGGATCATCCCTTCGGATTCGGTCCAGCGAAATGCCTCAGTTCCTTTCTCAGAACTGCTGAATCCGACGATGACATTTCCGTCAGTCGAAATGCCATTCGCCGTGCTCGTACTGAATTGTTCGTTGTCCAGCGTGCCGAGGCCAACCATTCCAGTACTCTCAGTCCATCGATACGCCTCGTAAGCGCTGTGGGCATAGCTTCTGCCTACTATGATTGAACCGTCTCCAGAAACGGAATAAGCATCGCTCTGAAAAAACGAAGTTGATAATGCCCCGAGGCCGATCATGGTCCCGTCGTCCGTCCATCGAAATGCTTCGTTTCCGAGGGCAGAGTCTCCCAGTCCCACAATAACTGATCCATCTGTTGAGGCCGCCCGGGCAATGCTGATGGGTTTGCTGTCGTTCAAGTAGCCCAGCGGAACCCTTCCCGTTCCTTTTGTCCAGCGAAAGCCAGCCAATGCCGTTGGTTCAGATGTGAATCCGACTGCTACACTTCCGTTTCCGGACAACCCAAGTATCGAACTGAATGCGGCGCCGTCTGGAACGCCCACACCCTGGAACGTCGCGTGTTCGGCCAATGCTGACTGCACGAGAGTCAGACCATTCACCATTGCGACAATCAGGCACAAACGCTTCAAATCTATGCTATGCCGTGTGCTTCTGCTTTTTTTTGACACTTTGCTTTGCCTCCTGGAGTGCTCTTCTCTCTCAATTAGCTGGTGCCAGGACTTACAGCGAGCTAATTGGCGTTGCGCAGCTCGACTCAAACGCGAATTCTGGCGACAGACTTCGGGCAATCGCGCCTTGCTCTTTTGGTGTTTGGTTGGCTTGCTCGGCAGAAGTGGGAGGGGTTCTCTCTCTACCCTGCTCTTCCTCACCTTCAAGTTACTACCCAATTTATCGTGTTAGGGATGAGAGTTCAAGGTCGCTTCATGGAATTTGGTCCTTTCTGACTTTGTGCTTCTCGTATCAAAGCAAGTTCCGAGTTCTACGAACACATATCATAATGTGACCATTCGCAGTCCGTCCAAGAAAGCGGCGACGATTCCACCTGGGCTATTGGACGTTTTGCCCAGTTTCGACAGGTGCCAGTATTTGCCGGCAGTGATACGCAGAGGGCTCGTTCAAATTGCCTTCTTTTGTAAGTTGGTGATGTACGTAGGACCGCACGTATCCATTCAGTTCAGGCTTGATAGGGAAGGTAAAGCAACGCCCGAACAACCGTTGGGGCTGCGGTCATGTCGCGCGCACCAGCTGAATAAACATGTCAGCTCGTCCGAGGAAGCCGCGCTTAAGTCCATTGGCCGTTACTCGACCCATCGCAATTCGCTGACGACGATGAAGAGCAACTTGAATTCTGCAAGAGAATTGCCGTTCGCATCAAGCTGTAGATTGAACGAATGGCCGCGATCGATCGAGCATTGTCGTCGAGCGATCAACTTACGACACAGCTTGAGCAGATTCGGTATTATGCTTCTGAGGATTGCGCCATTAACACAAATGGCGCCCGAATTAGGTTACCGCGTCCGCCGAACAAGAACGAAGCCCAATGCCAAGAAAGCAAGAGTGGCAGGTTCGGGTGTAACATTTATTGTCAGTGGGAGCGATCCAGTTCCGTCATTGAATCCAGCAAATCCGGTGCCGATATCGTACTCGCCATAGCCGCTTGGGGATGGGCTAAATGTGAATTCCGACGCGCTGGAATTACCCGCGCTGGGCGATAGGGCGAAGGGTAGTCGTTGAATGTAAAAGTCTCGTACGTCTCCGATTGATCCTCCAGTGACGGTGATGTCAAAAGAACCCATCACCGTAGTTCCGGCTTGGTCGAGCGATGCATTTTGAAACTGTGCAAATCCGCCAATTTGATTGAAATCTCCGCCAACTGTTCCCGGAGCGTTTGACGTTCCCCAGTTGGGAAGAAACGCGACATCGTTGTCGACGAATAGATTGGGATCTTCGACTCGATCACCTTGAATGCCAGAGCTTGGGTCTTCCGGCACCGAAGTAAGGTTGAACGAGAACCCTGCAAGATCATTAACCGCAACATCAGCGGGCGTGAAAGTCCATAGCACTTCAACTGAAACTGTTTCGCCAATATCCACGGAAGCGTTTTGATCGTCAACGGTGTGGGAGTCCCCGGGGGCGAATCGAATCGCTAAACGCGCGGCATCTGCTGAAAGGGCAAACCCGAAACTCATTGCTATTAAGATCACGCGCCTCATGTCCCACTTCTCCTTTGCCAATTTAGTGAGTCTCGAATCTCGGCGACCCGACTGCTTCGACAGTAGGGGCACAAAAAAAGAGAGTCACCCGCCCTACGGGTGTCTCTCTCGGTCCTTGCGATAACATTGAAAGAAGGCGGTCTCCCCAACGCCTTCCAGATTTCTCTTACGCTCTAAATGTCCTCCGACCTCATGTTATCAATGACGTTTGGCACAAACAAGAACGAGCATGTCGATCATAGTGAACTTCTTTGCTGGCAATTCGCGAATTCATAATGGAGATTTAAGCCAGTCGATCGCAAAGTCGAGGTTCACCCTGGGTGTTGGTTCTGTGACATGTAAGCGGTACTTGAACGCGCGAACTCATGATGGTAACGAAGAACTGCGGCGATCAATTTTCCGTAGATTCGAGTGGCTCAAGCTTTTGCACCAGGTATTGTGCGCTGCCCAATGCATGTCCGTCGGGCAGGGCGGTGCAGGCGGTGTCCCATGCGTTGGCCGACTCGTCGAGGCTTAGCATGTCTCTGCACTTGCTGGCGATATGCGGGAGGAATGGGGCCATGATCGTTGTCAGCGTTCGTACCGTTTGCAGGCAGACGTTGACGGCTCTGCCACAGGCTTCCATGTCGGTCTTTCTGGTTTGGAAGGGCTTGGTGTTGTCGAAGTAACCGTTGCCGGCGCGGGCGAGGCTCATCATCTCTTCCTGGGCGGCTTTGAAGCGGCAGTCTTCAAGCGTGTCAGCCGTTCTCTTGGCGATGTCCTTGCAAGCCTGCAACTGGTCGAGGTCGATCTGCTCGCGATCACCGGCTGGCGGTACCTTCCCGTCGAAGTACTTATGAGCGAAAGTCATCGTCCGATTTACGAAGTTGCCCAGGGCGGCTAGCAGTTCGCCGTTGTTTCGGGTGATGAAGTCCTCAAACTCAAATGCCGAGCGTTGTTGTTCCGGAGCGATCGCCGTCAAGTAGTAGCGAAGCGGATCAGGATCGTAGTCCTTTAGATAGTCTTCGATCCAGACAGCCGTCCCGCGCGACTTGCTCATCTTCTCTTCTTCTTTGCCGGGCATCTTAAAGTTAACGAAAGCGTTGGCCACCACGTTGTGCGGCAACTGAAACTCGCCCGGGTCACCCTGCACGTTGTCGCTGTCATGCGTCGCCAGCAGCATCGCCGGGAATGTGATCGCATGAAACACGATATTGTCTTCACCGATGAAGTTGACGATTTTGCAGTCGGGGTTTCGCCACCAGTTCTTATAAGCGTCTTCGCCTTCGCCAAGTCGCTGGCATAGCTCCTCGGTAAACGAGATGTAACCGATCGGAGCATCGAACCAGACATAAAGAACCTTGCCCT
The DNA here is from genome assembly GCA_030429365.1 of Phycisphaerae bacterium. Taxonomy (GTDB): domain Bacteria; phylum Planctomycetota; class Phycisphaerae; order UBA1845; family UBA1845; genus UBA1845. The sequence continues at coordinate 4,002 of JAUIEW010000142.1, read as the reverse complement.
TGGCATCGGGATCATCGAGTGGAACTGGGACGCCCCAAGTCATATCGCGCGTCATGGCGCGTTCGGGCAGGCCTTCGGCTTCGATGCGCCCAAGCGACTGATTGATGACGATGTCGCGCCACCGAGCACCGCCATCTCCGTTTTTCTTATTGCGTAGCCAATCGGCCAAGGGTTGTTGAAGTTGGTCGAGGCGCAGGAACCAATGCGTCGTTTCACGAAGTTCGGGTTTGGTGCCGGTCATCGTGCTGATCGGATCGATCAAGTCGGTTTGATCCAACGATCGCCCGCAGTTTTCACACTGATCGCCAAATGCACTGTCGGATTTGCAAGTCGGGCACGTGCCCTTCACGTAGCGATCCGGCAGAAACTGCTTCGCTTCGACGTCGAACAACTGGCTGGTGGTTCGCTTGGTGAAATAACCCTTGTCGTGAATCTTCATGAAGAACGCCTGGCTGAGGCGTTCGTGGGTTTTGACGAATGCCGGCTGATGCGTGCCGCCGAAAATGTCGAACTCGATACCGAGTCCCTTAAACGATTCCTGCTGCGAGGCGTTGTACTTGGCCGTCAATTCCTCGACGCTGATACCTTCTTCGCGGGCACTTTTAAGAGCGGCGACACCGTTGTCATCGCTACCGCAGATGAAGCGTACGTTGTCGCCACGGGCGCGGAGGTACCGCACGTAGATGTCGGCGGGTAGATATGCGCCGGCGATGTGCCCGACGTGCAGGCGGTTGTTCGAATAGGGCAGTCCGGACGTGACCAGAAATTGTCGATTGCTCATAAGGGGCCTCGTTGATTCGTTCGGCTGGCAGACTAACCGCCCTGCGCGAATTCATCAACGTTGATGGCCACCTGTGTGATCGTCTCGGCGGGCACCGCGAACACGTCGCTGCTGCCTTCGGAGGCGGCGTAGTGATTGCCCTGGCTGTCGGTCTGCTCCGAAATGAGCAGGGCGGGAAGCTCGCCGGCTGCCAACGTCACGTTTAATCGATAGCGCGGTTCACCCAATCCATACTTCGCAACATCTGGCGCACCATACTGCACGACGCGGGCGATCGCCGCGTTCTTCACGCGCAGCACATAGTTGGCCACCTTCGCCTGGTCGAGCGGGACATCGGCCTCCTGCGTGTACAACCAGTTTCCGTCGTCTTTGGTAAGCCCCAGCATGGCATCGCCATCGGTGAACGAAACAGCCGTAACGTCGTCAGCTTCAAACGAGAAGATTTGCTTCTTGCGATACTCCGCCAAGAAGTCGGGGAGGAGCGTCTTGGCGATGATGTAGACGTGCTGCGGTGTGCCGACACGCTGGACGTAGACATTGTTGCTCGCTTGGCCAATCAGCAGTTCGTAGGTTTCATCGGGCGGTTGGACTTTCTCGACGCGGTTGGAACCGTTGCTGTTGATGTCGCTGGACAATACGCGATACGACATCGGCGGGGTGATGGTGTAGGAAAACCGCACGGTCGGATTGTCCAAACCATATTCGGCAAGGTTCTCGCCTTGTGTGACATCCAGAATGCTTTTGGCCCGCAAGCTTGAGAGCATGCTCAGCAAGCGCTGCATTTGCATTTCGTCCACCTGGCTTTCAACCGGTGCGGTCATCAGCCATTGGTCGTCTGTTTGCGTCAACGTGACGGACATCATCGGGTCTGAATTGCCCATGGCGTTGGCGGACCGCTCGATGGTGATCGATCGAATGCGCTCCTTTGGTTGGGCGACGACGGTGGAATCGCGATAGACAGTTGCGCTGCGCAGCAGTTTGACGATGTCGGCCGTGTTGACCTTGGCGATTGTGTCGTTGGCTCGGAGGTAGGTCAGCCGCCTGGATACACTGTCGGTGATTGCGCCGATGGTCAGCGTGAGGTTGTCCTCGTCTTCGTCGAACTTCAGCGTGACGACGCCTTTGGGATCATCGAAACCAAACTCGGTATCGTCAGCCGACGAGCTGGCGATGAAGTTGACGGCCTTCAAATCCTTGATCGCGCTGAGGAGGCTGTGGATTTCGACCCGGTCGGCCAGTGCTTGCGATTCAGCGAAACGCCAATCGGTTCCGCTGCGTTCGAATTGTGTGGTGATTCCGCCTTCGGTCAGTGTGATCGATCGGGCGGTGGTGGTGTCGCGCTCGATGAAGCTATTGTCGCGCCATTCCTTGAGATTGGGGGCGAACGTGTCGGCGAGGTTCTTGGCCACGGTGCCGACGATCTTCTCGTCGCCGCGACTGGCGTAGACCTTTGTATCTTCGCCGATGGGGCTGACGCTGGACAAGTGAAGCACAAACTCGGAGATGACTTCCTTGGGCGGCGGCGGTGTTCCGTTTGAGTCCGCATCGTTGACGGTCTCTGGAGTCTCGAGTCTAGCGGAAGTCGCGATGATGGTGCGGGCGTTATCGTCCAGTCCGTAGCGTGCCATGTCGCTGACGTTGCCCGCGACCCATTCCTGCGCTCGAAGCGCTGCGAACGTGCTGCACACCTTGCGAATCTGATCGGCAAGTCCCTTGGCTGGCGTCGGTTTTTCGAATCGCCACTCGGCGCCGGTCTTGGCCATCACGTATGTATCGATGCCGCCATCGGGATTGGGCTCGCGGATTTCCAGGCGAACGATCTCGCCGATTTCGACATCGAACAACTTCTGGTCGCGATAGGCCAACGCCTTGTCTTTGAGCAGGTTCTTAAGCGATGCATTCACACGGTAGATGGTTGGATCATCGTTGAGGGACACATACGCTTCGCGACTTCCCTCATCACGACCAACATGCACGCGAACAGTCCTATCGTCTGCGTTGGTCAACGAGACGGTGGCGTGGGGCGGTTCGAGCCCGCAATTTGCAGCGGTGACGGAACCGGATGAACCGTCGTGTTTGCTGGTGTATTCAAGCTTTTTGACCTGCTTGGCAATCGTTTCAGCCTGCCACTTCGGCACGGTGAACGCGTAGGGCGCAGTCATCGCCCAGTTGCCGTCGCTATCGCTTTCGCGATCGGATTTCTCAAAGGTCCAATTCGGTTCATCGGGTTGTGTCACTTCGATGCGGACCGCTTCGCCAAATTCGTCATCGATCAGCTTCTCGAGTTCGACTTTTACGGTGTTCGCCGACGGCTTTTCCGGTGCGGTGATCTTCTCTTCGGGCAGCGCGAAGATCAGAACTGCAACGATTGCGACAAGGACAAACAGGATACCCGTTGTTTTAGAATTCATGGATGCCTATCTCCGCCTCGCGAAGTACACGCCCAAGCCGCAGATCGCAGCAAGCAGCGGCCAAACCGCTGTGGCGAAGACCTGGACAGCCAGCGTAGACGACGCGCCCTTCTTGATATTGAGCGTTGAATAGTCAATCGGTGAACCGAGGTTCATCCACTCGGTGTTGTCATTGAGCCAATGCAGTGCGTTGATAAATAGCGTCGGGTTCCCTGGGTTGACTGGAATCACCGAGAGGCCATTCGGTGTCGCAGCCAGCTGACGCGATTGGGCAATTCGATCGGTGGCGAATTGCGTTGAGTTGATGACAACAATCTTCGCGTCACCTTTTTCAGCCGTCGCCGCAAAAAGAAACTCGCCTGGGAAGTCGCCGTCGGCCGGCACAATGTACTCGTTGGCCTGTTGATCAAAGTAGGTCTGGATGTCGCTGATGCTCCAAACCGAATCTGACCGCTCCATCCAGGCCAGCTTGCCGTGCGTCACATCCGCCGGTTCGTCAGCGAGGCTGATCGGTGAGACTAGAGGAAACATCGTTCGCATCGCCGAGAGGCTGTTAGTGATCGGATGGTCGCCGAATGTGGCGTCGAGCATCTTGAGCGGGTCACGAATAAAACGATATTTCCCCGGTTCAACCGGTTCGATGAACAAGAGAACCCGGTCGTCTTCGGCTTCGATGCCCCACGTACTCTTCAGATAGTCGGCGTACTCGTTGGGGGCAGGACCGCCCATCGGTCCCGGGAGAAATCCTCCGAGAAAGATCGCCCGCGGAGAATCGCCCATGGCCTTCTTGAGGGCTTCGAGTTTGTCGGG
>JAUIEW010000141.1 GCA_030429365.1 Phycisphaerae bacterium | reverse complement strand
CAAACTCCACCTGCTCCGGCGTCAACGCCAAAAGCTTCGCCACCTCGCGATCCGGCGGATCAACGTTGTCGAGATTGACCTCCGGCTCCCACCCGGGCGCCAACGGCACGGTCATCTCCCAACGCTTCACATCCCCCACAACCTTCGGCGCATTAACAATCGCACTGTGATCCCACGCCACATCCAACGAGGCGATTTCATTCGCCTCAAAAATGTCACCATCTGTCACTTCACCGACCGGATAGCGCGCCGACCCATCGCTGTACCGCCCGCCCCACGCCAGTCGAAGCGATTTGCTCGCCCCGTCCTCAGCCGCCCACAACCGAATCGACGATTGAACCGTGTCGCCAACCATCTGCGGCTCACACGTCACATGCACGCCCGCCCGCTCCGAAAGCAGCGCCAACGCCTCAACCAGGTTGAGCGCTTCGCAGTTCAAATCGTCAGCCGCAGCCATCAATTGCAGTATCAACCGCGACGGTGGCGCCAAACGATTCGCCTCGTTCGCATCCAGCCCAGCACCAGCCGCCGTCTCGTCGAGCAGCTGCGCGTAAGACACTGGCCCTTCCGGCAAACGATGAAACCAAACCAAATAGCGCATCGCATCCAACAGCGTCCAAGCCTTCGCATTAGGATCGCCGTCATACGTAAAGATCGAAATCCGATGCACCGAACCATCCACATCGGTCACCACAACCGGATCTGCCGCCCGATTGGGAACCCCGCCATCGTTAAACACGCACGGCAGCGCCGCGACCAACACACTCGCCCCCGCAAACCCGGCTGGATCACCAACCAACCCATCAACGATCGCCGCGTTTCGCATGTGGCGACCGTAAACCTGCGCCCGCGCATCTGCCGCCCACCGCGAATACACCCCCACGGCTTCAATGCGCAGCCCATCGCGCTCACGCCCCGGATGACCGTCGCGCTCACCAGCATGACGAACCGGATACCCATCAAACAAAACCGACCGCTCACTGCCACCGTCAGCCCACACAACCATCCTACAATCCGGCAGGTACGCATCCCGCGCATCCACAGCGTCAAACCCACCGTCGAGTCGCACCGCAATCGTCGCCTCGCTGATTCGATCATCGCTGCGATGCGAAACCTTGACCGCGCGAAGGCGATCATCCGTCACAAACACCCCCGAACCCGGAGACGTTTCAACGCCAACCGCCAACCCCACAAGCCGCTCATGCAATTCAGTCGGAGTACCCACTATGCCGATCAACCCGCCAACTGGACGAAATCCAGTTCAAAATTCTGCACAACCTGCCCGGTCAACGGATGAACGTAGCGCTCACCGCGCCGGTGAAACGCATCCATCACGCACCGCGCAAACGTCCGTCCCACCGAATCGCTGAGCACCGATGCCCCACCGTTGCCCAACAGGTTTTCTATGTCACCCTCAAGCGCACTCATCGCGTCATGCGTATCGGTTCGAAGCTGCCCAACCCAGCGGATCGTGCGTCCCTCGCGTCCCAAACCATGACGAAACTCTCCGTCCACTCCGGGAAAGCCAAACACAATCGCACGCGACCGAAGCGCGCCCACCTGCGTCGTTACCACCGACTCATCCCCGAGAATCGCCTGTCCATCGAATGTCGGCGCGGAAGTGTCAGCCAGTGTCACCAAACCGTAGCGCTGCTCGAACACAATCGTGCGCTCGTTCGAAACCACCACCCGATCATCAACAGCCACAATCCGTCGATCGTCCGCAACGACCGCGCCATCCAGAACCGCCAACGTCTCATTCGCCAACGTGTACGCACCGACACCGTCAACATCCCCAACCCGTACGCCATCAGCCGATCGCAAATTGCTCGCAACCACATACACAAACAAGCGCGGATTCCCACAAACCGAAACGCCCGATGCCGGCTTGTCCCGCCCGTCAAACCCAAACACAACCGCCGGATGCACCAAGTCCAGACAAGCAGTGACCGCAGATTTGCGATCCACCACTGCCGTCGCAAAAACGCTTGAAAACAAGGGCGAACCTTCAACCTCCATCGCTTCAAGCAGCGTGCCAACAGCACTCTCAATGTCTGCAAGTTCCGAAATCATCAATCCAACCATCAGTTGCGTTTAAACAAGACCATCCGCCTACAAACCCGCCAACTCGTCGTGCGACAGCGCCGCCACATTGCCAATCACCTTGGCCGTCACACCCGACGCATCCGCACCAGCCAGCACGCTTTCGGCTGGAAGCTTCACATCGCCAGCCGCCACCTTCGCAAGCCAGCTCACCGCCGACGCATACTGCGCCGCAACCTCCGGCGGAATTGGCGGCCGACGACTGTGCAATCGATGGGCGACAACATCGAGCGTCACCGTCATCAACACCGACGCCAACTCCGCATGCAACCCCACATCGATCGGCACGCGAAACCGCCGCGCGAGGTAACTGTTCACCTCGCCAATCGCGCCCTCGCGTGCCTCAGCCACCACATCAAGATCCGCAGCCCCCGTTCCGGCATCATCCGTCAACTGAACAAACGCTGCCGCCCCCAAACGCCGTTCAATGTCAACATCGTTGATGTAGCTCACGTCGAATCCACCTTTCGCGCCAACACGCAGTACTACCCAAAGGCGACGCAGTCACATTCACTGCAACCGCGCCGCCACAAGGATTGATCCAATTCGACTACCCGGCCTGGAACGTCGACTTGACCGCAAACTGCCAGTAGCCGTAGGCCATGCGATACCGCGCACGCACGCCAAACAGCAGCTTCTCGCGCTTGAACACATCGTCGCTGCCTTCCGACAACGAATTGAATTCAATCGGCTCGCGATCCTGGAAAATGAAAGGCCGCACCACCCCGTTGTTCTTGAGCAAATACCAGCTCGCCTGATCGGTCAGCCAAGGAAACGCCACAACCCGCGCAGCACCATGCAAGACATTGTCCGAACTCGCCGTCACACTCGAATGCACCGCCTCCAGCGCCGCGAAGTACATCGTCGGAGGCACCACGCAGTACATACCGTCAGCCGCGATCGCCATCGGATGCCCCTGATCATCCTTGAACGACATCATCCGCGTGATCCCATCCGCCAGCGCATCGCGAAACTCCGACGTCGTCGGTCGACTTGGAATCGAAGCAGAGGCAGCCGACGTGTTGTCCTGCGATCCACTCGCGCCCGACACATGACCCGCCCCAAAGAACGACACACCGTCGTACGAATTGAACCCACTCTGATCGCCGTTCTCCAAAAGCTGCGCGATCAGATAATCCTTATGCGTCGCCGCGCGCTCAGCCAACTCCCCGATGCGGACGCGAATTTGCCCGGTCTGATCATCCGACAACTCATCCCGATCCACCTCAAGCGTCGATTCGTACTTGAGGTTCTCAATCGAGTAACTCTCAGGCCGCAACCCGCGAGCGACCCGCCCCGTCCCCCATTCGCGCATCTGCGGCACCGATCCAAGCCACCGATAAATCTCCGTATGACCGTTCGACACAATCCGCGTCGACAAATCCTGATAATGCGTCGTCGCTCCGTCGAAGCGATTGGAAAACTCGCTCCGCAACCCCTTCGTCAACAATCCCGTATTGATAATCGCCACGAAAAAACTCCTTGAAAATGCGCTCCGTCAAGGCGCACCCTTTGCGCCGAACCGCGCCAGTCCGTTCCCAGTTAGAACAAATACGCCGCTTAAGAATTGAACAAACCGAAGTGCAAAGCGCTACGCTTCAACGCTGATGTCGGCGTCCGCACCGCCAATCGAAGCAGCCGCCACCCAGTCGCCGCTGCCATCTGCGATCAGATGCACAAAGTCACCGATGTCAGTGATGGACACATACTTGTTGTCCGCCTGCTTCGCGCCCTTGATGTAGATACCGCCCCCAGTACCCGGTGCGATGCGCAGCGCCTGGTCGGCCATGCACACAAACGCAAACGTCGTCCCCTTCGCCGCAGACTGAGGAAGCGTCGCGGTGATCGTTCCACCCGCACCCGCATTGGTGAACGTCGTCCCCGACTGTCGCGCTGACACGCCAAAGTTCGCCGTCCGATGATCGATCGGCGACATCCGCGCCGGTCCATCCCCCGCAAGCCGCAGCACGATGTTGCCCGCCGACTCCAACCCCTGCACGTACCCCACAAACGTCGCCGCATCACTGTCGAGCGTCAGCGTCGCATCGTCACTCGCATACACCGCCGCCCCCACCGAACCCTGCACCGCGCCCGCAAGCGGCAATCCGAAATCGCCCATCGTGTACACGCGAACGGAAACGTCGCCATCGTCACCGTTGCTGTTGTCGCCCTCTTCGTACGCCAAACCCACGAACTGCCCCGCGCCGGTGACCGGTCGAGCATAACCCGTCGGCCCCCATTCAATCAGCGCGCCCTTGTAAACACGCGTCGAAGCCGCCACCGCAACGGTGCGAAGCTCCTGATCCACATAATGATTCACTTCCCGATTGGCCGATAGCGCCATGATTCATTTCCCCCGCAAGCTCAAGTCAAACCCCAAATCGTTTTCCGCACACCGTCACACAAACCGCGCTAGTTGATCCGATGCTTCAGCGCGTCGGCGACAAACGCCTCTTCCGACGTCAAACCCCACAGCGCCTTACACGCCTGATATTCCTGCCGCGCCCGATGCGCAACCGCCTTCTCAACCGACTTGATCGAACCGGACCGCTCCGTCGAAACCAATCGCCCAAGCGCAACAACCACCGGCGCATGTTCCAACCATTCATCAAACAGCGCCCGATCCGCATGCGCCAACCGCTCAGCCCACTCGCGCTGCGCTGGCGAAAGCTTTCCGTCAGCCATTGCCCGCTCAATCAGCGCATCAATCTCTTTCGCCCGCGATGAATTCTCCAACTCGCCGATTCGCGCGCAGGCAGCCGCCAGCACCGTCGCCATGTCCGATTCATCATCCACGCAAAGTCGCTCGCGAAGAGCGGCCAACTCCACATCCAACTCGCCCGCAACATCCACAGCCGCGTGATTGACGATGGCGGCCATCCCCACAATCGCCGGCTTGTTCGTCAGCGCCACCGAATGAATCGCCACCACCTTCCGATCGCTCTTGCGCAAAAGCACCACCGGCGACAAGTACCGATACGCCTTCGCCGAAAGCAACTCGCGAGCCTGATCGGTCCACGTCACCGACGCGACCAACCCCTCACCCTGCACAACCTCAAGCCCCGTGATCCAACCAGCCGCCGGCGCCGCCCCTGTGGGCGATGCATACACCCCGCCCAGCGTCTGATGCTCGTAGTCGATCGGAAGATCCGTGCCATGCGCCACAAAGGCAGCCACCGCCTCCTCGCCACCTTCCAAGTCCACCACAAACGCACCCGACTTGCTCTCAACCTGACCCCACGGCGCGACCACCAACCGCTCCGGCACATCTCCCTCACCGATGCGCGCCCCCATCAGCGAAATCATCTCCCGCTCGCCAGCCGCCAACCGCTTCCCATCTGCCCCGATCGATTTCATCGCGTCGTTCGCCCCCAATTCAGCAACACCAACCCAAACAACCCATTAACTTGCCGGCTGATCCACCCACGGCTCAATGCACGCGTCAAGTGTGCCACTGCTCTGTGAGCAGTGCCCAGCAAGTAAGCCACCTCCAAGCAGCGCCTCACCCGCCAACGGTTCAGGAATCCCCAACGACTCCCGCGCCCAACGCTTCGACACATCCACCCCCAACCGATTGACCGCCGCATCCAACACCGTCGTCAATTCATCCAGATCGCGCGGGCCAGCCACCTGCCGCTGAAAATACGGCACCGGAGCAGCCGCCCCGAAACGCACCCGCGCCATCGGACCAAGAATATCCCGCCGAACCGTGCGCGCTTCCTTCCGCAGATCATTCGCCCGAAGATCCTTGCGCACCTGCTCATGAATCTTCGTCGCACCAAACGATCCACCAAGTCCCGGCGTCTCGGTCGTCAACGTCTGCCCCAACCAGGCCTCTCGCGATTGAGAAAATCAACCAACCCGCCATAAGGCGGCGGCGCTTTACCTTGACCGGCTTCCACAAACTGCAACTCAACCGCTCGACTAAAAATGCCAGCCGCATTGCTCCCCAGCGACTCAAGCATCTTTAGCATTTCCTGTTTTTCATCCGGCGTGATCGACTGGTCATACCGCGCGATGCGCACCGGCATCCCGAAGATTTCCGCAAAAATCATCCAATCCTTCAGCGCCAGATTCTTCGCCAGAAATGAAAGCGCCGTCACCCGCAGCAACCCACCCCGACTCGGATGCCCACTCACGCTGTGCGGCGTATGCACCACAAACTTGTTGTCCGGCAATTCGATCCCTTCGATGTCATGGTCTGTCATCAAAATGCGCGGCTTGTCGAATTCATCGAAAACAATCCGCCCGAAATCCACCGGCACAAGATCAACCAACCCGATCCCACCATCCACACGATCCCAGACCAACTCACCAATCGCGATGTTGCGCCCCAATGCCAGCGAAAGATGCTCTAGCAATTCATCAAACGCCTCCAGCGACTTGAGTACACCACGACAATAGTCAGCCGCCTCATCCGCCAACCCCCGATCAACCCCCTCCAACACCTCGGCTGCGCTGACGATCCGCCACTCCAGACCCGTCAGCGCCAATCGCCGCTTGTTCGCAACCGCATAAAGATGCGGATCCTTCTCCTCCATCTCCTCATAAAGCTGCATCGCCTGCGACAACGAACCGGCATCGGCTTCCCGCAAAATGTTCACCAACCGCGACGGCGTCAGACCGGTCGAAGGATAATCGCGCACGCTGTCTTCGCGCCGCTGCGACAACAATCGCCCCAAACGCGCCCGACCGCTCTCACGATCTTCACCGGCCAACCGATTCACCACCCGCGTCATCCAACGTTTCATCGCTTGTTCCCCCAAGACCCCATCACCCGCCACTACCAGATTCCGCGTCGGTCGTATCGCAGCTTGCGAATCGTCATCGACTCTGCCGCCCCCGGATCGTCAGACGCAGCATAAACAGCCAAGGCTGCCGCCCAGAACCGATCCGCGTGATGACCGTCGCGCCGCGACGAATCCAACACAATCCGCCCACTCGGACTGACCCGTCGCTCCAAACTGTGCCAATCGTTGCGAATCGCCTCGTCGGCTGGGATCCGAATCGCCCGATCCTCCACCGCAATCCGCAAGCGCGACGCCATCTCGGTCTTCAAGCCAGCCGTAAACGTCACGCACTCAACCTTGTGTCGCCCAAAATCTTCCTGCGCCGCCTCAGCCAACTGCATTCCAATCCCGCCCGCATCGATACAGCACCGTCGAACGTTGCGCAGCAAAAGCACTTCTCCAATGCGCTGCGACTGACTGCGAAACGTCTCGCCGCGTATTTCAATGACACTGCGTGTCACCAACGCATCCCCGCGCCGCGCAACCACCCAGACCACCGTCAAGTCATGACGCCGACCAATATCAACGCCGACAAACAAATCCTCCTTCTCGCCAGCCAACACCGACAACGGCGTCTGCCGCTCCAACCCCGCATCCTCACACGCACCGATCTGCGCATGCGTCAGAAATGCCGTGCTCTCATCAATAAACTCGCAGAGAAATTCCTGCCGATAGAGTTGCTCGTCGCCCATGCTGCGACGCAGTTGATCGATGTCGACATCCAACCCCTGCGCAACCGCGTCGGGCAGCGTCACCGTCGAATGTCCGAACTCTGGATTGTCCCGAAGTCGCGCGAATGTGTTCTTGATTCCCTTCGGCGTGGAGGCCACATCCAACTCGCCGTCACCCAGCAGCAGCGTCGGAAACATCGCCGCCCAAATCTCGCGATCGTCAGCATGCATCGCGAACTCATCAAGAAACAGATCGCCCGAAAACCCCCGCGCCGTCTGCGGATTCGCCGGCAACCCGATGACCTTCACCCCACCCGGCAACCGCAACTCCAACTGCTTAAACGACGTCCCCGAAAAGTAATCGCTGTCCACCCACTCCGTCGCGATCTTCAGCACCTGGCAATGCTGCCTGGCTTTGGCCATCAACTCCCGACTCTGCCGCTCACCCGCCGACAAGAACACCTGGTTCCGCCGCCGCAAAATCCCCCGCAGCACCCGCCGCAGCGCCTTCGTAAAACTCTTACCCGCCTGCCGCGACCAGCAGTTCCAGCGAAACCGATCGCGACTCTCAACATCCTCACGCTGATAATCCAAGAGCGGTACAAAACACTTCGCCGTCGCCGCAATGGTCGTCTTGTCCTCTCGCTTCGTCACCACCGACGTCTCAAACTCGCCCCAGGCAATTCAAACCGCAGCCACTCCGTCCGCAGCTTCAAAGGGCATAACTTGTGGTGCGCTTCACATTACAGTCATCGCTTGCCAACATTTGCCCAGACCGGTACAAACGTCAGCCAACCATGAAAACAACCACCCATCTCGCGATTCAATGTCTGATTGCAGCGATCGTCACCGCTTCGCTGTCGACACCTATCCGCGCCGACCTTGCAGACGGGCAATGGCTCATCGACTACGGCAGAGCCCACGGAGCCGCCGCCATCGACCCACGACCCGCTGACGCCGAATTTATCCTCGTCTGGCTCGACGCAGCCACCGAACTGTCACCCGAATTGGCCGAAGCATACCGCTGGCGATCCGATCTGCTCTCGCGACTGAACCGCGAAGACGATGCCATCGAAAACCTCAAACGCTACGTCGATAAGAAACCCGAAGACGCACCCGCGCTCCTGACGCTTTTCAACACGCAACTTGCCAACCTGCAAAAGATCGAAGACCGCATCGACCTGTGCAACGCGTTTCTTGCCCGTCCTCAAATCCCAGCTGACGCGGCCAGCGAAATCCAACTCCACATCGCCACCCTTCAAGAAGGACAAGGCGATCACGACTCGGCGCTGACCCACACGCGCAAAGCCATCAGCATCGCACCGCACAATCTGTCAGCCCATCTGTTTCTCGCTGAACTGGAAGACCGGGCGGCCAATCCCGAAACGCAAGTGGATCTGATGCTAAAAGCCGTCGCCGTCAATCCGAGTTCGATGCAACTGCGCTGGCAACTCGGGACGTACCTCAAGCAGATTGGCATGTACGACGAGTCGATGACTTGGCTCAACCACGCATCTTCGATCTGGGTTCAGGCGACCGGCCTGCAACCGCCAGCGCCCATACTGACGGAAACCGCAGAGATTCACCTAAACAAGGGCGAGCACGCCAAAGCCATCACCGTCGCGCAAATGGTGCTCAGCGTCGACCCGCAATACGCGCCGGCATCATTCGTCATCATCCGTGCAGCCCGAAAGCTGGGGCGCACTGAACTTGCCGAATCCGAATCAACCAAACTCACCAACCGATTCCGCGATTGGGAAACCAACCCGCGGTTGGCCGACGCCGCCACATGCTTCACCATCGCCAGGTATTTCCTGGATATTCAACCAGACGCACAGCGTGCTGTCCGTTACGCCCAACTCGCTGTCGAAAAAGATCCGATAAGTTTCTCCGCACGACTGCTTCTCGGGCGCAGCTATGTCGCTGCTGGATTGAACACCGAAGCAAACAAGATCTTCGCCACCATACCCGAACTCGACGCCCAATCCGCGCTCGCGTGGGCCAGCGCCCTTAAAGCACTCGGCGATCAAAGTGCGGCCATCAAGACTCTCGAATCTGCAGCGAGGCAACCATCCGAGCATCACGACGACATCACCCGCGCCCTCGACGACTTAAGCACCCAAGCGCCCCAAGCTGCAGACTTGTCAGCCACCAAGAAACGCCTGAGCGCGTTCGACGACTTCCCGCTGAACTTCGCCAAGGACCCGACCCATTTCATCAACTTTGACGTTCGCCTCAGCAGCAGCGTTAACAAGTTTGGCGAACCGTTGGCAGCCACCATCACCCTGAAGAACAAGGGCAACAAGCCAATCGTCCTCGGCAGCAATCGCATGCTGAACCCACAAGTGGCAGTTTCTCTGGTGATGGATCTGCGCATCGACGCGTCACTTCAAAACTACCTGACGATCGACATCCCGGGTGATGCCGTGATCGAACCGGGAGAAACCCGAAGCGTCGAGCAATTGCTGACCCAGTCTGGTGGCAATGTCTTCCTTACGTCCCAACCGCAACGCCGCTGCGACATAAAAGCCCGATTCATTCTCGATCCAATCGTCAATGAAAACGGACTCGTCGTTTCGCGCTACCCCAGCATTCAACCGCTCGACCAGGCGTTCATGCGCACACCGATCGACGCAACCGAGGAAGGCCTCAGCAAACTCCGCAAGCAACTCGTCGCCACCGACGAATCCGAACGACTCATCGCCACCGAGGCGTTCATCGAACTCATCCTCGAACGTCGCGATTCCATGCAGCGCAAACCCCAGACCTATCACGCCCTGCCGATCGACCCCAACAAACTCGCTGCCGACACCCTGACCACCTTACGCGACCCCAATCCGTTCATCCGCGCCCGCTCACTCGCCGCACTCACGCGCCTGCCGATCAACCCCGACGCCATCCAAACCGCCACCCCCCTGATCTCCGATCCCAATTGGCTCGTCAAGCTGCTTGCCGTCGAATACTTCGCCAAGAAGCAGGGCCCCGTCTTCCTGCCCGTCCTCGAAAAGCTGGCTGATGACCCCCACCCGATCGTCGCACGACTGGCGGCCCTCTACCGCGATCAAGCCCGCGCCATAGCCCGAACTCGCCGCCCCCGTCGGTAATTCCCGATCCGCCGCTGGCCCATTGCATCCGCCGCCAACTTCTGCCAAACTGTTTTTTGACGTAAAACGAATTAAATCCGAAATCCGGATCATTTAGAGGGATAACGTGGAAAACAGGGGTCATCTTCTTACCGAAACGCAGAACCCGCTCTCGCAGAACATCGACCGACTCAGCATCGCTGAAGCCTTCGATGTCATGAACGGCGAGGACGCCACCATCGCCCGCGCCGTCGCCGACGCCCGCGAAGATATCTGCAAAGCCATCGAGCTCGTCGTCACCGCTTTCAAGACCGGCGGACGCCTCATCTACGTCGGCGCGGGGACCAGTGGCCGCCTCGGCGTGCTCGACGCTTCCGAATGCCCGCCGACGTTCCTCTCCGACCCGAGCATGGTGCAGGGCATCATCGCCGGCGGTCATACCGCCCTCACCCAAGCCGTCGAGGGAGCGGAAGACTATCCCGAAGATGGAGCAGCCGCCGTCGATGAAAAAAACGTCGGGCCCAATGACGTCGTCTTCGGCATCACCACCGGTGGCACCACCCCATACGTCCACGGTGCCGTCAACCGCGCCAAAGAGCGCGGCGCAAAAACCGTCTTCTTCGGATGCGTCACCGGCGAACACGTTTCCGATTCAACCGACGTCTCCATCCGCGTACTCGTCGGACCGGAAGTCGTCACCGGCAGCACCCGCCTAAAAGCCGGGACCGCCACCAAAATGGTGCTCAACATCGTCACCACCATCGCGATGATCCGCATCGGCAAGGTTTACGGAAACCTCATGGTCGACGTGAACACCAAAGCCAACAAGAAACTCGTCGATCGCGGCACGCGCCAGATCCAAACGATCACCGGACTCGATCGCGAAACCGCGCACGCCCTGCTCGAACGCGCGGACGGCCACGTCAAATGCGCCCTGGTTATGCACGCAAAACAAACCGACCTGGAAACCGCTCGCAAACTGCTAAGAGAACATGACGGGCAACTGACCGCGATCCTCGATACCGATTCGAAGGAGTAGTTTTGACCGACGGACTCCTCGCATCTCTGGGCGGCAGTTTCTCCATCTGGGATTGGGGCGTGGTCATCGCCTACTTCGCGATAACCACCTACATCGGACACGCCCTCGCCGGCAAGCAAGCCACCATGCGTGACTTCTTTCTCGGCGGACGAAAACTCCCGTGGTATGCCGTCAGCGGTTCTATCATCGCCACCGAAATCAGCGCCGTCCAGGTTCTGGATGGCGGAATCGGCCGCGGCGTCGTCCATCTCGACGAAGCCGAAGCCGCGCGGGCGCCCCGTCTCACGGTCGTTGGGGAGGTAAACGCGAGACACCTCGCCGTACTCCTCGAACAGCTCGCGAACCTCGTCCTCGGTCGCGTTGTAGGGCAGGTTGCCCACGTAGATGTTGATCATCGTCGCTTCTTCTCTGACACCCGCGCGACGAGGCGCGGTAAACCTGGCCAAGCCGGGCCGACGCCCGACGCTAACCATCTCAATGTAGCGGTTTCGGCCAGCGGTCACACGGGTGTAGGCGTTTTTTACTGTCGCTTCACCAGGCTGTCTCACCCTGTCGTACCTGACTCGCGGTGGCTCAAGACCGTGCCGTCCCTCCCCCTCCTCCTCCGCGACGGGCGTCGAGCAGGCGCTGGTAGTCCCCGGGGCGGTCGACGTCGCGCAGCACCTCGGCGTCGTCGACGGCGACCGCGACGACCCGGGACGCGTCGCGCCGGGTGACGACGCGCGCCCCCTGGTCCAGCGGCGCCGCGAGCAGCTCGTCGCGCAGCGCGGCGCCCCACAGCAGCGGGTGGCCGCGGCGCTCGCCGAAGCGCGGCAGCACGACCACGTCGCGCCGTCCGGCGTCGCGATAGGCCTCGACCAGCGCGGCGTAGGTCGCGGCGGCGACATCGGGGTGGTCGACGAGCGCCGCGAGCCAGCCGTCGGCGTCGGGTGCGTGCCGCAGCGCGACCTGCAGGCTCGACAGCTGGCCGCGGGCGGGCTCGGGATTGACGACGAGCCGCGCGCCGTCCAGCCCGCGCAGCGCGGCGCCGTAGGCCGCGCGCTGCTCCTCGGCGCAGACGACGAGGACGCGCGCCAGCCGGGCGTCCATCCGGCGGGCGATGCGCCGGACGAACGGCTCACCGTCGCAGTCGAGCAGCGCCTTGGGCGACCCCATGCGGGTCGAGGCGCCGGCGGCGAGCACGACGCCCGCGATGTCGGACGCTATGGGACCTCGACCACCTTGGCGACGACGCAGGTGATGTTGTCCTTGCCGCCCCGCGCGTTGGCCAGGTCGATCAGGCTGCGGACCAGCTGCTCGGGCCGACGGGCGTTGTTGACCATCACGTCGCGGATCTCGTTGTCGGCGACCATGTCGGTCAGGCCGTCGGTGCACATCAGGTACATGTCACCCGGCTCGAGCTTGTGCAGCTGCACGTCGGGGGCGATCTCCTCGCACAGCCCGTCGCCGGTGCAGAGATCCTGGTCGATCCAGACCTTCATGGTGGTGTGTCTCCTTCGGAGGGAATGAGTGTGAGCGGTGGGCTTCTGGAATGGAGTTTACCCGGTCACCCCC
>JAUIEW010000140.1 GCA_030429365.1 Phycisphaerae bacterium | reverse complement strand
TCGACCTTGACGACAATCGTCGCGTTCCTTCCGATGCTCGTGATGACGGGTGTTCTGGGCCGGTTCTTCTCGATCGTGCCGAAGACCGTCACCGTGGCGCTTATTTCGTCGCTCTTTGAATGCATGTTAATCCTTCCAGTCCATTACCTCGACTGGGGGCCCAAACGCAAAATCGTGACAGTCGCCCCGGTGAAAAAGTCGTCGTTCAGTTGGCTGGGAGGTATCTGGGACCGGATGGTTCGGGCATACGACATCGTCCTGACCCAGGTGCTTGCGTATCGTTATCTTGGTCCGGTGGTGATTGTCGTTTGCGCCCTGTTTGTGTGGCAGGCCCAGCGGACGTTGGTTGTCGAGATGTTCCCGTCCGACTTTCCCACGTTCGTTGTCGACATGAATCTCAAACCCGGAACCAACCTGCAGGCGACGGCGCGCGAGGTGGAACGCTTCTCACCAATCATCGACAAGTTCAAACCCGACAAGGTCCTGCGGTCGGTCACAGCCGTCGGTTTGAAAATCAACGAAGACAACCAGCGAATCATGCGCACGGACATCGCTCAGACGTGGATCGATGTGACCACCGACACGTCGCGCGGCAGCGACCCCGTCGATATCATCAACGATATCCGAGAAGAGTTGATCGCTTACATCGACGCGCACCCGGACTGCCTGGTTGAGAGCCTGCAGGTTTGGCCCATCCGCGACGGTCCGCCCGTGGGCAAACCCGTGGCGATTCGTGTGGAACATCCGAATTATGACGTGGCCCTCGGCGTCGTGGAGAAGATTCGCGAACGATTGAAGAACATGTCGGGTGTGCACGATGTCGCCGACAACCTTCAACTCGGTAGTCGCGAGCTTGTGATGCGGGTGGCCGACGATCGCGCGAGTGAACTGGGCGTGACGTTTCTCGATGTGGCGATGGCGCTTCGGGGTGCAAAGGACGGTCTTGATGTCGGCGTGTTCAAAGACACGCTGCATGAGGAAGATGTTGACATCAAAGTCCGTTACGACGACGCATACGTCCAAGACGTCAACCAGTTGCTCGACATCGATGTGATGGGATCACAGACGGGCAACATGGTCAAGTTGCACCAGGTCGCCGATCTCGAATTCGACCAGACGTATACGAACCGCTACCACTTCAACAGCAAACGCGCGGTTGAAATCACGGCCGCGGTCGATACGGAATACACCGATGCCAAAATCGTTAACGAGGCGATCATGGCGGAGTTCGGACCGCTGGCAGAAGCCGACGAGAAACTCACGATCGCCACGGGCGGGCAGTTTGCCGAAACGCAGGAGAGCTTCAGGAGTTTGAAACACAGTGCGGTGATCGCGCTGGGGCTGATGTATCTGATCCTCGCGTCGCAGTTTCGCAGCTACGTGCAGCCGCTCGTGATTTTGACGGCGGTTATCTTTGGCGTCATGGGCATGGTCGTCGGGCTGGTTGTCAACGGTTATCCATTCAGTGTGGTGACCGGGATCGCCATGGTGGGGCTGAGCGGCGTGGTCGTGAACGACGCGCTGGTGCTTCTCGATTTCATCAATGTCGAGCGTCGCAAGGGGGCTACGGTTGAGGAAGCTGTCCGAGCGGGGAGCAAGCGGCGATTGCGCGCGATTCTGTTGACGACGATCACAACGGTCGTGGGTTTGGCGCCGATGGCGATTGGGGTTGGGGGATATAGCAAAATCTGGTCGCCCTTCGCGATGAGCATGTGCTGGGGAATCACGTTTGCGACGATTCTGACGTTGGGCGCGGTGCCGGCGCTGTATTACATTGTTGAAGACGTCAAGGCGTTCGTGGCGCGGATGTTTGGTCGAACGGTTCCCAGCCCCAACCAGCATGTGGTTGCGGGTGAATCATAGGTCTATCAATGAAACATTCAGTCATCGCATCGGTTTCGGGGTTGATTCTGTTTTGTGGGGCGGCTGGATGTTTCGCGCCGAAGACAACGGGCCTGGAAGTTGAAGCGTCGATCGATGCGTTCGGCGCTCCCAAGGCGTCCGCGCCAATTGGTGACTTTCAACTGTATGACAAATCGAGCGAGGCCATTCGGTTGGCCAGCGCTGTCAACGAAGTCGTTGGGTTCCAACTTCACATCGATGGGACCGGTCAGATCAATGCATCGGTGGCCGATTTCGAAACGCCCCAAAAAAACCGACTGGCCAACAACGTCGATATCTTCCGTATTCACAGCATCAAGCCAGGGCGATTTCCGGGTTGGTACATCAAGCGGATGGAGCCGTCACGACGACCGCGAACGATACCCGATGTGCTGGTGCCCGCACGCGCGCCGCGCGGGGGATTACCGGCGGAGATTGATGGGGCGGATGGGTTGGACCTGTGGATCGATGTTCGCGTGCCTCGGGGAACGGCGCCGGGTGAGTACGCTTCCAATGTCAACGTCACGATCAATGGCAAGCCAACAACGCAGGTTCCGGTGACGCTGACGGTCTGGCCATTCGTGTTGCCGGACAACACCGGATCGGAGCTGATCGTCGACCTGGATCATCAGGGGCTGTTTGCGCATCATGTGACGCTTGACGGCCAACCTTATCATCCACCGCGTGTGCTTGAAGGCAGTCCCAGGCGGGTCGAATTGTCTGAGACGATTACGGCGACGATGCGCCTGCTTCGCGAACACGGCCTGAGCCCGCAACTGCCGAAGCTTTTTCCGATCGCCAAGATCGATGCCGACCAAAGCATCAACGTGGATTGGACCGACTACGATTGGCTTGTCACCGATTTCATCGATGGCGCGGCCTATCGGAGTCGTCTGCCTTCGCGGTCATGGACGATTCCGTTTGATGAAACGTTTCCACCGCCGCCGAGTTACGGTTCGCAGTCTTCACCGATGTATGCGCGATTGCTCAAGGATTACCTTGCGTCGGCTGCCAGTCATTTCGACGAGCGCGGTTGGCTGAGTCGATCGCACGCCCGCATTCCGAACGCCGAAGCGACGGCAAAGGAGTTCGCGGACAACATTGCCCACTACGGTTATATCTGCCGCCAAGCCGAAAGTCGCCTTCGGACGTTGGCGATTGGCATTCCGCAGGATATGAGCGAATTCGGGTGGCACGATTTCCATCAATCCAAAGGCAAGCAGTTTGTCGACATCTGGGCACCGCGCGGACAGTTCTTTGATCGCAACGCGCAGGTTGGCGGGACGATGTTTGCGTTGGATCGGCCGCCATTCACCGGGTCGACGTCGGTGTATTCGCCTGCTGTCGACACGCGGGTGATTGGTTGGCAGGCGCAGTCGTCGCGGGTGGAGGGGGTGCTATTGGGGTTGGCCAACCATTGGCCCGACGCCGAGTCCGAACCTGCAAGTCCGCAGGCGTGCGTGGCGTTTGACTCCAATGTCCTGCTCTATCCCGGCAAGTACTTCGGGTTAAATGAGCCCATTCCCTCGATGCGGTTGAAGCGAATACGCCGCGGTGCGCAGGACGGGCTTTACCTATATTTGCTCCAGGAATTTCGCGGCAAAGAGCACATCGCCCGGGCGGTTCTCGACTCGCTGCTGTACCGGTTTGGCGCGGATGCCTACGGCGCGCACTTTGCAGACGGCAGCAGTCACGCGTGGTGCGAAAATCCTTATGCTTGGGAGGCCGCACGCAACATCTGCGCCCAGGAAATGCGAACCGATGCCGGTGCAGACGCCGAACTGATCGAAGATGCACTGCGCTGGCAGCAATTCATGCAAGCTGTTCGCCAGGTGCGTTTCGATGTTCGCGGTGTACGCGTCAAACGCGGTGTCGGCGAGAGCGAACTCGATATTGATTTTGTTGTTCAGGTGACCAACGACAGTCGCGTTCCGATCGAAGGCACGTTGCGCATTGAAGATCCGCCTGTTGGGTGGACGCTGTCTGAGGCGGCCAAACGAATTGACAACATCCCGCCCGGCAAGAAACGCAGCGTGGTGATGAGCGCGTCGGCCCCGACGATCACGTGGGGCGACAGCGGTGTTCGTTATCTCTCGTTGTTGTTTGAATCGGAAGGCGCCGAGACCACACCGATTCCGGTGCGCATGTGTCACGTTGCAGCCCCGCCGTTGGAAGATCCGATCAAACTCGACGGCGACTTGAGCGATTGGCCGGCAAGTGTCGGCAACGATGCCGGCTCGTTTGTGTTGATCTCCGGTTTGGGATCAGACGCCAAGAGTTTCGCGAGTGGCGGTCCGACCCACGATACGACGTGCGTCACCGGCACGCGCGACGGAAAACTCTACATCGGACTGCGGTGCGCTTTCGATCCGAGCAATCGGCGGGTCATTGGAGAAAGCAGCGCTGCCGCACCCGAAGATCTGGTTCCGGTGGGTGAAGACGCGGTTGAGATTCTGATCGATCCGACGAATGCTGGCACGCGTTCGACGGGTGATTTGTATCACATCGTGGTCCGAAGTGGGGGCGTCGAATGGGAACATGGTGTGACGCTCAATCCGCCGACCGGTCCTGTGCGACATTGGCCGACATCGATCGAGCACGCCGCCCGCATTCACGATGACGTGTGGGTGGCCGAGATTGCGATTCCGCTGGATGCGTTTCCGAAGGGCTATCGATCGGCGTCGGTCTGGGGATTCAACGTGGCCCGATTCGACTATGCGTCGCAGCAGTACTCGAATTGGGCTGGCGCGGTTGGAAACGTGTACGACCCGCAGGCCTTGGGAAATCTGACGATTCCATAGCCACGGAGCGCCGCGTTAAAGTGAGTGTGCCAGATTGTGACTCACAACGGGCCGGAACTTGCCTGATGTGGCGATTCGAATTGATCAGGCCGATCTCCAAAACTAGGATGTATTGCGGGAACCAACTCCCGTCAAAGACGCTCACCAATGATCCGGACCACGCCAATTCGCAGAACTGCTCGTTCGCTCGATGCCGCCCAAACCGGCGCGTTCACGTTGATCGAACTGCTGACCGTCGTGGCGATTATCGGATTGCTGATCTCGATCTTGATGCCGTCGCTGGGGCGTGCACGTGAGCAGGCCAAGGGCGTGCATTGTCTGGCACGACTTAAAGACATCGGCACGGGGTTGGCTGCCTACGAAAACATCAGCAGCGATTTTGATCCGCCGGCAGAGTGGAATCCGAATATCGAAGAGTATCCGGATGTGCTGTATGGCTGGCAGGAAATCCTCTTCGCATACATCTACAAAGAACCGGTGTTTCGTCCGGAAGTGGTGACGCCGATCAGCTTTCCCGTTCAGCGAAATTTGGAGGCCGAGCGTTTCGCTGGGTATTTTATCTGCAAAGCTGCTCCCTCGCGCGGCGTCAACAGCGGGCACTATCGCGTGTACCTTCCCGGCTGGGCGGGGGGATCGTATTCGCTCAATGCCGATGGCACCTTTGATGAAACGAGCGGTCCGGATCCACGTCGGTCGTCGACAAGATCTTCGGTCAGCCCCAAAGCCGTTTTGATCGGCGATGCCAACGACAAATCTGAACGCGGTGACGGGGATTTCAACAACGGTGTCAAAGACGATTGCAGTTACATCGATGCCGGAGAAGCCGACATCAGCGGAATCGTTCCGGGCACGGGCAATCGCTTCTCCGATCGCCACTACGGCGGAACAAACTATCTATTTGCCGACTTGCATGGAGAGTGGGACACCAAGCTGCGCGAAAAGCTTTCACGCGACTTTGATCTCAATGGCATCCTCGACATCGCTGTTGCTCCTTGACTGTTTGTCGCAACCGCATTAATCAACACGAATTCTACAACCCCAACCAACCAACGGAGCATGATGAGTCGAAACGCCCTGACATTTCTTAAATCGTATATCTCTTCGCCCGACGTGACGGGGGCTGTCGCGCCCAGTTCGCGCGGGCTCGCACTCGCACTGACTTCACCGTTTCGCGCCCATAAGGGACCAGCCCGTATTCTGGAAGTCGGCGCTGGGACCGGTCCGGTGACGCGGGTAATCGGTGAGTTCATGGGGCCTGACGATCGGCTCGACGTTTGCGAGATTCAGCCGGAGTTGGCCGACGTGCTGGAGCGCGGTCCGCTGAGTGACGAGCCGCTTGCGTCCGCGCGGCAGGCTGGCCGAGTGCGGTTGATCCGGGCGCCGATTCAGGAAGTTGACGCATCCGATACATACGACTTTGTGATCTCGGGTTTGCCGTTTACCGCGTTTCGGTTGGAATTGGTGCGTGAGATCGTTGACGTGATCCGACGTTCGATGAAAGCGGGCGGTGTGTTCAGCTACTTTGAATACATCGCGCTGCGGGCGCTCGGACGCAATCTAAGCCCCAAGTCCACGCGAGACCGGGTCGGGCCCGTTTCGCGTTTTCTTGACGAAATGATCGCCAATCACCAGATCAAGCGGGAAACCGTTGTACTCAATATTCCGCCCGCTTACGCACGCCATCTGGTGTTCACGGATTCGCAAAACGATGAGCGGTAGCTGCGGCGATGTGGGAATGCACGTGCGGTGGCGGAAACGGTTGGCGGTCCTGGCCGTCGTGATCGGTCTTGCAGTGCAATGTGCCGGCTGTAAGGAGAAGGCCAAGGTCAAATCGCCAACTCCAGTTTCGAATGAGAATTCGACGGTCGAATCACCGGGCCAACCAACCCCGTCAACATCCAATGTCACCATACCCAAACATTACAATTCGCCGGATCTTGTGCGATTTGCGAAAGGTGTGCTGTTCAAGCCAAGCATGGAGGTTGCCGCGGATGATGTGTGGATGGCTCCGCTGATTGTCTCTGAAGTTCAGGACGGATCAGACGGGCCGATCCCCGCGCCATTTGGCACGCTGATCGCGGGGGAGGCGAATCAGGCAAGAATCGACTGCGCACAGCCCGCGGTCTATTCCTTCACGGACATGGTTGAACTTGGTGGTTCGCTTTATCCACGCGCCGCGCATCTTTGGTTTTACGAATCGTCGCCATCCGCAACGATTGCCCTGAGTTGCGTCGAGGTCGTTTCAAACGAAGACGCCGAGCCGGTTCTCTGGCACGTCTTCGACTCGCTTCGGTCGGATAAGGACGCAGTCTATGTCGCCAAGTCTGTTGAACAAGAAGCAGAACGTGAGCACGGTGCGCGACTTGACGGTGCGGCGCTTTCGGTTGAACTGCCGAACAACTCCTCGCCCGTGATCGTACCGCGGTTGCTCGATGATGGTCCGGAACCAATGGGCCCGATGGTGTATGTCGCAGCCGAGCCCCATCACGTTGCGGCTGTGGCGTGTCGCTGCATGGGCTCGCAAGTCGAAGAAATTCTCGATGCGCGATTCTATCGACAAATCAAGCTAACAGGTGCCGATGGAGACGCCGGTTCCATTTCGCAGCAGGTGCAGGTTTTTCTCGAATCGAACGGAATCCCGATTGACGATCGGTTTCGGTCGTACCTGTCGCGGGACTTGGGCGAGTGTCTTCGTCTCCCTTCGTCGCTATGAAATCAGGCGAGGCGTTGGTTAGTTGGACGCGATGGCATTGCGGTACAATTCGATGTATTCCGGAACGATCGAGTCCCACGAATACACATCGCGTACGAACGCCGCTCCTTTCTTCCCCATGCCTTTTAATTCGTCAGGACTTGCTGTAATCAGGCGACGAAGCGATGGAAGGATTCCTTTGCGCGATGGTTCCACGATGGCGCCAGCACCGGCATCCTCAAGACCATCCAGACCCAACACATTCGATGCGAGGGTCGCCTTGCCATGCCACATGGCCCAAAGGATTGCATTGGGCAATACCGGGCTGACCGATGGAAGCGCAACCAGTTCAGCAGCACCTAGTATGGATCGTTGCTGATCGTAGTTTGGAAACACAACGAATTCGCCCAGGTGCTCTTTGCCGTGGCGTCGTGCGCCGGCTTGGAATAGCTCGAGCCAGTTGTCGATGGGGCGGCCGGCGATGATAATCCGCCACGTTTCGAGTTCATCTTCCAGTTCGTCACATGCTTTGAAGAATGGCACCAGCCCGAGTTGTCCATCAATGTCTCCGAAATACGCGAGGATGCGCTTGCCATCACCGATCGGTAACTTGTCGGCTTGTGATGCACCGGTCATGGGGCCATTGTCATTCGAAAAATCGCATCCAACTGACATCGGTGCAGCATTGAGGCGAAGACCACGCTGTTGTAGCAGATCCGCCTCATGCTGATTCAGGCAAGTGATCTGCTTGGCCCAACGGCATTTCTTGTGCAAACGCCGATTCTCAAACCAAAGCGAAATCTTCCCTCGACCGCGCAAATGTGTGGTGAGTGAGCCATGGGTTGAAAACACGACGGGTTTGCGCTCGCCCTTCGCGGCGGCTGACACGATCGTCGCGACGCCAGCCTTGGGGCAATGTATGTGGATGACGTCCGCTTTTTGGACCAATGGCGCGGCGGCTCGCAGTGCTTCGATGGGCTGATCCTCGTCGACCGAGACGACCTGCTCAGCCGAGAATCGTTCGGCTTCATGGGTGTCGTGGGATGCACCGGACACAACGTCGCAAGCGATGTCCTGGCGACCGAGCGCTGCGATGAACCCCGGAAGCGTGGTTGAAAACAAGCCGGGATGGAGGTCCATACTCTCGACGACGTGAAGTATACGCATGCTATGTGACATCCAATCGGTGTTGGTTTTGTGGGGCGAACGTGCCACGGGCCATATGAAGACAACGCCCCGTCCCCAGATTGGCCGTGATTGTATGGATTGTGCCCGATTCTGTCACTGATCCCATCAAGTCTCGCGCGATAGGGTGGTCCCGATCGATCCTTTTCGATCATTTACTGGGCTGTTACACTCCGGTGTCGGATCGATTCGCGGCATACCGATACAATTTTCAACAGCGAAGCATGCAAGATTTGAATGTGCCAGTGAATACACTCCTGTTGGTCGCATTCGAGGTCTCGCAGGGAGTTTGAAATGAGCAAGAGCCGGGCAATTCGTACCGTTTTCATGATTGCGATGGCGTTGGTCGTGCCTAAAGCGCTGGCGCAATCAAAAGCGCCCGACGTCAAGCTGACGCTGTTGTCAAGCGTCGCCGAGGCTGCGCCGGGAGAGCCGTTCGACTTGGCGCTGAAGTTTGAGTTTCCTTCCGGGTTTCATATCTACTGGGAGAATCCCGGTGACAGCGGGTTGGCCCCGCAGGTGAAATGGAAACTGCCGGAAGGATTCAAGGCCGGACCACTGCAGTTCCCGGCGCCGAAGCGTCACGAAGCCAGCGGGCTGGTGACTTACGTGTTGGAAGGTTCACCGATTCTGCTGACGACGGTGACGCCCGGGAAAGATGCGGAAGTTGGAAGCACGGTGGAGATTGGCGCCGACGTCAGTTGGTTGGTCTGCAAAGAATCGTGTTTCAGAGGTACCAAATCGGTTGGCGTCAGTATTCCAATCGCCGCCAAGTCGCGTCCTGTCGACGACGACATCACATTCAAACTGGCTCGTCGAACACTTCCTGTTGCAGGCGACAAGGCTTCGTACGTAACGATTAAATCGACGGCACCAACATCGACGATCGCCAAGGGTGAGGAGTTCTTCGTTGAACTCGCCGTCGACATCAAAGACGGATACCACACACAGTCAAACGCACCGCTCAGCGAGTTCTTTGTCGCGACGGCTGTCTTCCCACGAACGGTTGAGGGGTTGAGCTATGGCGAGCCCGTTTGGCCGGAACCACATGTTCGCACGGACAAGGTCCTTGGGAAGATCAGCGAATTCGTTGAATCGTTCAAAGTAAAGCTGCCGGTGCAGCTTTTGTCACCGACTGCCAGCAAAGAAGTTCAGATCACGGGGCTGCTCAAGTATCAGGCGTGTGACGAAACGGGGCGCTGCCATACACCACAGGCTGTGGAGTGGTCGGTCAGTTTTGAGTCGGGGGCAGTACTGGCCGGTGCAGCCAATGCGGCGCCGGACAACAATGCCGGCAATGTGGTTGCGGCGAAAAATGGCGCGGACGCTTCTGACGAAACCAAGACTGACAGTGCTCCCGCAAGCAGTACACCCAACGAAGAAAAGCACGAAGGCGTTGCCGCAACTTCCAAGCCGCCAATTTCCGTCGACAACGGTTGGATGTCGCGGTGGGGTATTTGGGGGGCGATTCTTGGCGGCATGATTGGCGGGTTGATTCTCAACGTGATGCCCTGCGTGTTGCCGGTTATTTCCATCAAGATTCTCAGCTTTGTTCAGCAAGCCGACGAAGATCCCAAGCGCGTGTTTCACCTGGGGTTGATGTTTTGCGCGGGCATTATCATCTCGTTCTGGGCGCTGGCTGGCGGAATTCTGGGGCTGCGCGAGTGGTATGGAGAACAAGCCGGCTGGGGTGCGTTCTTTCAGCAGCCCAAGTTCATTATCGGCATGAGCACCCTGATGTTTGCGTTCGCGCTGAGCCTCTTCGGCGTGTTTGAAATTTCGCTGCCGGGCGCGGCGACGACCAAACTGGCTGGCGCGACGGAACGCGAAGGTCTTAGCGGTGCGTTTATGAAGGGCGTGCTGGCGACGTTGCTCGCGACACCGTGTACGGCTCCCTTCCTTGGTCCGGCGATTGCATTTGCATTGACGAATTCCGTATTCGTAGTCGCGGTTGTGTTTACGGCTGTCGGTTTGGGAATGGCGCTGCCATACCTGCTGTTGACCGCCAACCCGGGTTGGCTCAAGTATCTGCCACGGCCCGGCGCCTGGATGAATACCTTCAAGCAGTTGATGGGTTTTCTCTTGATGGGCACGGTCGTTTGGCTCATTTGGATTTATGCGGGACTAACCGGCGCGGATGAGGTTGTGTTCCTGCTGTTGTTTCTGTGTGTGTTGGCCGCAGCATGCTGGATTTATGGTCGGGTTAATCCGATGTGGGGAACGGCTAAGAAGTTCTGCACGGTTGTCCTGGCGTTTGCGGTGGCTGGCACGGGAACGGTGTTCGCATTTTTCTACGAACCGCCGCAACTCGATTGGAAGCCCTACGCGAAAGGGCGTGCGGAGCAATTGGCAGAAGATGGTTACACGGTGTACGTCGATTACACAGCCCGTTGGTGCGCGACGTGTCAGACAAATAAGAAAGTCGTCCTCCACAGCGACGCGGTTCGCCGCCGATTCCACAGTTCCAAAACCGTCGCACTGCGGGCGGATTACACCAATCCCAATCCGGACATCGCGGAAGATCTCCTGCGATTCGGGCGCGATGGCGTGCCGCTCAATATCGTCTACCCGGCTGGCAAGCCCGACGAACCGATCGTGCTGCCCACGATTTTGACGCAGTCGATAGTTATCGAGGCGTTGCAGAAAGCCGGTCCAACGCTGACCGATGAGCCCGTTCCGGATGCTGTCGTCGCGGCAATGAACTGATAGAATGGCGGCATGCAGCGTTATTCCGTCATCACCCATAAGCTTCCGCGCGAGATCGTTCTGCTCAAGGGCTTGCCCTGCGTGTGGAGCAAGTGCACGTTTTGCGATTACATCGACGACAACACCTCCGATGAAGCCCATATCCAGCGCGTCGCCGATGAAGAGTTGGCCAAGGTGACCGGTGAATTCGGGCGCTTGGAAATCATCAATTCCGGCAGCATTCAGGAACTGACGCCGCCGGTATTGGAACAGGTGCGGGCGTTGCTGCATCGGTTGGAAATCTCCGAGTTCATCTGCGAGTCGTATTGGTCGTATCGAAAGCGCTGGGACGAAACGCGGGCGTATTTCGGTGTGCCGACACGCATCAAACTGGGCGTCGAGACGTTTGACGACCACGTGCGCAACGTCGTACTCAACAAGGCGATGTACTTCGACGAGCCAGCCGACGTCGCGAAACTGACCGATACGATTTGTCTGATGGTGGGGGTGCAAGGACAGACGCGGGACATGGTTCGCCGCGACATCGACATTCTTATCGAGCAATTCACCTACGGATGCGTGAATGTCTTTACGCCCAACACGAAGAGTGCGACGCTTCTGGACCCGGATATCAAGGCGTGGTTCTGCGAAGAGTTTACTGAGTTGGATGACTATCCGAACATTGAGGTATTACGCGAGAACACCGACTTTGGTGTGGGCGAGATGTCGCTTCCGATTCTGTAAGCATACCTCATGCGGCGGGCCGTTTTAGAATTACCCGACCCAGATCCACCGCGCCGCGAATCACCGCACTGATCACGAGCAGCAGCAAGAGTGTGCTGACGGTCAGGCTCAGCATGCTCCACCCGCGTTCGACGTAGCCCTGGGCTGGCGTGAATACCAATCCGATGACGAATCCGATGACGCCAAACGTGACGATCGCGCCGAGCGCCCCGCGAAGGTTGCCGGGCAGGGGGGCCATCCTCACCGTCAGGCAGATGAGCAGATACATGAAGAGCCACGCCCGCCAGTTGGAACCGCCGGCATGGATGGCCACGTTAAGCGTTTTTTCCATCAGGTCGATCAGGTTACGCAGCAAGTCCCAGAACGCCGGTACGCCAGCGGGGATGCTTCGAATGACTTCGCCGGCGATCAGGTCGTTCACCGACGGGCCGCCCAGCACCAACGTGGATAGGGCGATTCCTCCGGCGCACGTCAGCAAAGGCAGCACGCCGACAATCAGCGGGCCAACCACTGGGATTCGCGATTTGGTTGTGTTGCCTTGTTTGGGGCTGGCTGAGTCGTCGTCGGACATTAAGGAAGTGCCTTCAACCGTCCCGCCGGTGACGAGCATGCCGAGCACGTGGCCCAGTTGGGCGGCCAGCGTCCCGGGCAGGAGGACGATGTTGACGATGCGGGTTTTAACCATGCCAGCCCACAGGAAGTAGACGCCCGAAGCACTGAGTACGACGACGAACATCCAGAAAACTGCCGCTGCGTATAGCATGCTTCAAACTCCCGATCCACGTCGAATTCCGCGCCACGGGGCAGACCCCCGCATATCTGGGAATCGACCAGATCGGCCTTTGGCGCACAGTGAAAAAGGAATGGAGTGGTGGGCCTAAAGCGGACCCGTGAGCAGGCTGACGAACGCTGCATGGTCTTCGGCGTCAATCGTGTGGTCGCCAGTCAGGTTGGCCGACTCGCAATCGGGCGTCGCGGACTGACCGAAGCACAATTGGAACATGGCGTAGTCGGACATATCCACGTCACCATCGGCATCGAAGTCGCCGTCACCATATGCGACGCAGGTGTTGTCGCTTGCGCAGAACGTTTCAACCGGGCAATCGTCGTCGATCAGGCACTCGACGCAGGTGTCGTTGTCTTCGTCACAAACCGGCAATAGTGGATTGGTGCAAGGATCACCGCTCGACTCGCAAGCGCTGTCGAAGCAGGTTTCGACACCGGTGCAGAAGAGCCCGTCGTCGCAGTTCATGGGCGTGCCATCGACGCAG
>JAUIEW010000424.1 GCA_030429365.1 Phycisphaerae bacterium | reverse complement strand
GGGGGCGACACCGTGGGCACTGAACACCACGAGCGAGTCTTCGGGCACTTCGTTGAGTTCTTCAACGAATACCGCACCGAGATCGCGGAGGCGATTGACCACAAACTGGTTGTGGACGATTTCCTTGCGCACGTAAACCGGGGCACCGAACGTGTCGATCGCCAACTCCACAATCTGCACAGCCCGGTCGACTCCGGCGCAGTAACATCGTGGATTGGCGAGCAGGATTTCCATTGAACTCTCACGCTGGGCACCAGACCCGAATCAGCAGACAACGGGCCTGGGCACTCTCTCGGTGGGCCAAAACAAACCGGGCCTGTCGATTCTTCAAGGCCCGTTCCATCAATCTATGCCGGAGGTGGGAATCGAACCCACACTCTGTTGCCAGAACAGGATTTTGAATCCTGCGCGTCTGCCAATTCCGCCACTCCGGCTCGTCGCGTTCCAAGCCCCCTGACTATACGCCGCAGGAGCCCCTTGGGGTTTATGTCTGACAAGGACTTACATCAATCGGACCGATCCGGTCAATCAAGTCTTGGCCGGTCCATCGCCCAAGCCCCGGTACTCTATCGCAGCCGTCGAAAAACGTAAAGGTTTGCCGGGATCGATATTAGCCCAAATTGACAGATGAAGGCCGATTTCTGGCGGAGGATATCACAGGGGCGGCGGACGGCTGGACATGGTTTGGCCACGGTTTCGATTCGACGTTATTGCGAATTGGGGTTGCGGGCGGTTTTCAGAGGGCGATGGATTGGCTGAGTCGAATCGGATCGCATCAGGGACTGCCCTGCTTTCCTTTGCTTAACTGCGTGCCTAGCATCGGTGGGTGGTCGCACTGCTGCACAGGGCGGGGGCAGAGTAATCACGCCGAACTTTTAGATCCGATTTCACATTGTTCCATCCAGGTGAACGATTCGTACGGCTCTGAGCGGGTTGTCCGGCAAATGCTGGCCTGCGCGCACGCGGCTAATGTCATCGCGACAGATGCCGATAGCGCAGGGAGGCAGAATAACCCTCACGAACTGCACAGACCATGCAATCGTTGTGGTGATTCAATTCACCCCAACGAAACCGACGTTTGTCCGGGCATACGCAGTTCGTTCCGATCTCGCGCACGGATGGAATGCCATGGGAAACACGCAGGAAAGCAAAATCGCCAGACCGGCCAACGGGACCAGTCGAAAAGCCGTTTTGACCACGGGCCAAGTCGCCAAGATCTGCAGCGTCGCACCGCGCACCG
The DNA here is from genome assembly GCA_030429365.1 of Phycisphaerae bacterium. GTDB lineage: Bacteria > Planctomycetota > Phycisphaerae > UBA1845 > UBA1845 > UBA1845. Next base: position 1,073 of record JAUIEW010000424.1, on the reverse strand, counting down.
TCTCCAAATGGTTCGACAGCGGCCAACTTCGCGGTTACCGAATCCCCGGCAGCAAGGATCGCCGCATCCCCGTCGATCAACTCGTGCGCTTCATGAAGGAACACGGCATTCCGACGGATGGATTGGAACTGGCGTCGCTGGGTGTGCTGATCGTGGACAATGATCCCGGGTTCTCGTCGGTGCTGACGGAGGCTTTGACGGCTGGCGGGGATTATTCCGTCAATGTGGCCGACAGCGCATTCGAAGCCGGCATCTTAGCGCAGCAGCATCAGCCGTCAGTCATCGTGGTGGACGTGTCGCTGCACGACGTCGACGCCAAGAACCTCGTCAAAACGCTTCGCTCCAACGAGCAACTGACCGACGCCAAACTCATCGCCGTAAGTGGCGCCCACACCGAAGGCCAATGCCAAAGCCTGCTGCAAGAAGGCTTCGCCGGTTTCCTACGCAAACCCTTCGAGGTTAAGCAACTTCAGCAACTAATCGAAAAAGTAACGGCCAACGGCAGCTCGCCACACTAGCACGTAGGGTCCGCTGTGCGGACCGCCATTGCGCCATCACTATTTGATGCAAGAAACCTATCCAGCTTGCACTACTCATTAGCAGCTTCGCTATCCGGTAATGTGACCTTCGCAATGACCACGACGATCCGCGCATCGTCGGCAAGCGATCGTTGCGTTTGCATTCGAAACGCGATCGCCTTTCCCGGCACCGCAATTGTCGTCATCTGAACCCTCTGCGAAATGAACAAAGGCGCTTCAATGTCCTCGTTAATATTTACCCCGCTCTCGGTTTTCAAATCCTCCAGATGCAACTTCCATCTCATACCGATGCCATCCTGAGGCGATTTGCCGAGCCAATTCGTTTGGACATCGACAGTGCACCCAGTGTCCTCGTATTCTATTTGCGAGTTCGTGCGGCCCTCCTTGGTTTTTGTGCGGTTTCTGAGGAATGGCTCTTGTGTACCAGCCACAAGACTAAGCTCACTTCCTATCGCAATTGGCGATTCGAAGGTAAAGCGAACGCGACCAGAACCGTCTTTGACCGCACCACGCACGGCCGCAATCATTTTATCG
>JAUIEW010000423.1 GCA_030429365.1 Phycisphaerae bacterium | reverse complement strand
CTGATGTTCTATATGCTCAGCATGATCTCGTATATCAACCTCCGTCGCAGCGGAAGTTGGTGGCGCTACGTCCTAACGGTCATTTTCTTTCAAGCCGCTCTGTTCAGCAAAACCGTGGCCCTCACCCTGCCGGTGACGTTGTTCTTCACAGATCGGTTGCTGGAACGGCGCTGGGACCCGAAGTATCTCGTCCAGAGTATTGTGCGTCTCTTGCCGCTCTTGGCGCTTTCGGCGATTTCGGCGTGGACGACGATCAACGTCGAAGATCGCAACCGAACGATTCCGCTGGAAGATGGAGATCGGCCGTTCATTCCGTGCGCATCGTTGCTGTTTTATGTCGGCAAGATGCTGCTGCCCATCAACCAATCGCCCATCTATCGACTTTGGGATCCCGATCCGCGCAACATCATCTGGTTTGTCCCCATCCTGCTTGTCCTCGGATTGGGGACGGCGATTGTCCTGTATCGCAAGAAGCTCGGGCCGCACTTCATCTGGGCGGTGTTGATGTACTGCGTCATCATGGGGCCAATGCTGGGCTTGAAGAACATCAACTATTTCCAGTTCGCCTTCGTGGCGGACCATTATTTTTATCATGGCGCGCTTGGCCTGTTCCTACTGGTCGGCCTATTGCTTGACGCCTTTCGCCGTTGGATCAGCAAAGGCGACCGCGGAAACGAAATTGCCACCGGCGTCGTGATGCTGCTGGCGCTGGCTTGCGGGGTCCGTACGTATTTTTATTCGCAATATTGGCGAAACGCCGACACGTTCTGGGAACGGACCTTGGCAATCAATCCTGATTGTTGGCCCGGTCATTACAACGTCGCCAACGCCCGTGCACGCGAAGCGTCAAAGTCTGATGATCCCAAGGAGCAGGAAGAGAAATACGATCTCGCGATTGCCGGCTACAAAGAGGTTGCCAGGATCAACGAGAAGATCGTCCAGCCGATCAACCAGTGGATCCGGATATGCACGGTCAAACGGGATTGGGACTGCATGTTGGAAGCGGCGCTCGCCGGTGTCAGGCAGTTCTCGCATATCCCCGACTACTATCTCAGTGCCGCGACGGCTTATGCCAATCTCGGCGACAAAGAGAATGCGGTGATCTGGTACAAGAAGGCCATCTCTGTCGCGGAGAAGTGGAGAAAGTACAATATCCTGCTTACCGCCTATACCGAACTGGGCGCATTTGAAAAGAGCTTTGGCGACGACGACGAAGCGGCCGAGCATTACATCAAGGCAGCCAAGATCGCCCAGGGCTTTGGGGCGGCGTCGCTGCCAGATAAGCCATGCTCCGCTCGGAAATGGTTTCAGGATGCCCGGCGCTATCTGTCTTATGCCCCGCGCACGCCAAACAATTCAAAGCAAATTCAACAGCTCGGCACACAACTAAACGGTCAATACGCAAGCGCTGCCGCGAATTGCGAGAAGCAATAAAATCGTTTCGCCGAGCTTAACGCGTCTGCCCCGATGGGAAGCTTGTAAACACGTCACACCAGATTAAGCGACGCCGAGTCTTCACCTGCTCGAGCAATCACAGCCACATAGACTTCTGCGGCCTTGGCCTGCCGGAGCACCTTCGCGCATTCCCGAACCGTCGCCCCGCTGGTCATGATGTCATCGACAATACAAACACGACCACCAGCGACCCGACACCCCCGAGCCATTCGAAACTTGCCCCGTACGTTCTCCAGACGCGCACTATGCGACAATCCCACCTGTGAGCGTCCGCCCCGGATGCGATCCAACACAGGTGCGTATGGGATTTTGGTGTGCTTGGCGAGCAGCTTCGCCAGTCCCTCAGCCGGATGAAATCCTTGCCCCGCACCCCGAAGGTTTCGACGCAGGCGGTGTTGCCAGCAGGTTGGAACGGGGACGAGGACATCGATGTCTTCGTAGTGGCCTGATTGAATGATCGCCCGGGCGAGATTCCGGGCAAGGAACAGTTCCAGATCCTCGAATCCCTGGTACTTGTAGCGACGAAACATTTCGGCGAAGCCGCCTCGGTATGCAGCCGTCCGATAAACCCGCGCAAAAAGGCGCCCGTCCTGTCGGCATTTCCCGCACCCTTCGGGCGAAAGCTCAAACGGTGCAACCGAATGACCACAACCCGGACAGTAATCCAATTGCATCGCCGGCCCGATCACAGCCATGCAGTCTGGGCAAAGTTCCCCAGCGACCACGTCGCGCGCTTGCCCACAACCATGACAGATCGGTGGCCAAATCGTGTCCGCCAGTGTGCGAAGCGCGTGCCGCGACTGTCGACGCATACGCCCCCAGTTTTCCTCTAACGATTTCACACAAGATTCACCGAATAG
>JAUIEW010000139.1 GCA_030429365.1 Phycisphaerae bacterium | reverse complement strand
CGGTGTGGTCAAAATGGCATTTGAGAGGGCTTAAATGGGGATTTTTGGTGGGGCGATCGGTTGTTTGCATGTGAAGCCAAAGTCGGTAGAGTTTAGGCCTTGGAACGCCCCGAGTGCAGTTCTTGGCAACGATGAATTGAAGCGTTGCGATTGGCTTTGATCAAGGGCCGGCACTTCGGAAGCGCGATTGTTGAAGGATGTGAAATCAAAGCCCACGCCACGGAGTTGATCCATTGGACGCTAAATCGAAGCAGGAAGCACTGACGGCCTATCGCACCCATGATAAGGACACCGGTTCGCCGGAGGTTCAGGTGGCATTGTTGACCGGCCGCATCGTGGAATTGACCGAGCACCTCAAGACGCACAAGAAGGATTTTGCGTCTCGCCGAGGTTTGTTGAAGTTGGTCGGTCGGCGCACGCGTCTGCTGCGTTATCTGAATCATAAGGATCACAGCCGCTACCTCAACGTGATTCAGCGTTTGGGCCTGCGGAAGTAAGCACGCGGGAAGTTCGTACACGTAATTGGTCCGACGGTTGTTGCGTTGGGCCTGTTGATGCTGTTGAGTCGGTGGGGCTGGCGGTGCAAGTTCAGCCCGGAACCCGTTGCAGGTTGCGAGTGCCACGCCGTGGCATATGAAGATCGCGGCAACGCGGCGGTTGTGTTGGGTTGATGGTTTGGATTGTCGCTCGGAAAATCTTGATAAACAACGAGGGTGAGTTGCGTTCGCGCGACCCATCCTTTTTTTGTAAATATTTTGCTCGATGAAGCGTCGTTTTGAAGTTTCAGGCGGCGGATCGAGCGCATCGGTTATGACGGTTGTCGTGTTGGCAGACGGATACAGCAAACTAAGACATTGTGACGGAAACGGAAAAGAGTGACGGTAATGAAGAAATACACTTCAGAGTGCACGATCGGCGGTAAGACGCTGACCTTGGAAACGGGCTGGCTTGCGAAGCAGGCGGCAGGCACCGTGATGGTGACCTACGGCGAGACGGTGGTGATGGTGGCGGTGGTGACATCGGACCCCAGACCAGGTATCGATTTCTTTCCGCTGACCTGCGACTATCGTGAGAAGGCGTATGCGGCTGGTAAGTTTCCCGGTGGTTTCTTCAAGCGTGAAGCCCGGCCGACGACCAAAGAAATTCTCACCATGCGATTGATGGATCGTCCGATCCGCCCACTGTTTCCGAAGGGCTTCATCAACGAGGTCATGATTCAGGCAATGGTGCTTTCGACCGATCAGGAACACGATCCGGACATGCTCGCGATGATCGGTGCGTCGGCCGCACTTTCGATCTCGGAGATTCCGTTCGAAGGTCCGACCGGTGCGGTGCGCGTGGGTCGCGTTGACGGAAAGTTCGTTGTGATGCCGACGCTCGAGCAGATGGATCAGAGCGATCTGGAGTTGGTCGTATCCGGTCACTCCGAAGCGGTCAACATGATTGAACTCGGTGGTTTCGAAATCGCTGAGCCCGATGTGGTGAGCGCTGTTGAAGTTGCCCACAAGGAAATCAAAACGATCTGCGATTGTGTCAACGATCTGGTCAAACAGTGCGGCAAGGAAAAGAACTGGACGCCGCCGCCATCAACCGACGCCCTCAAGGATCGGTTGCGCGAGAAAGTGGCTGGTCCGCTTCGCAAGGCGAAAGAGATTGCGTCAAAGCAGGACCGTTATGACGCGGTCAAAGCCGTCTACACCGAAACACTCGATCAGGAATGTCCGGAGGACGCCGAAGATCTCGAATTTGATCGCAACACGGTCCGCAATGTCATCGACGAAATCGAAGGCGAAGTGGTGGCTGCGATGGTGCTGGATACCGGTATACGAGCAGATGGCCGCGGCTTGACCGACCTTCGTGAACTGACCTGCGAAGTTGGCGTTCTGCCACGCACGCACGGATCGGCAGTCTTTACCCGTGGCGAAACGCAGTCGATGGCCGTCGTCACGCTGGGAACCGTTCGCGACGAGCAGTTCATCGACGGGTTGATGCCCGAATACAGCAAGAAGTTCATGCTGCACTACAACTTCCCGCCGTTCTGCGTGGGTGAAGTTCGCCGCCTCGGTGCGGTGTCGCGTCGCGAAATCGGTCACGGTAACCTGGCTGAGAAGGCGATCGAAATGGTCCTGCCCTCGCCGGAAGATTTCCCATATACCGTTCGCATCGTTTCCGAAATCCTTGAATCCAACGGGTCGAGCTCGATGGCTTCGATCTGCGGTGGAACCCTGGCACTGATGGACGCCGGTGTGCCGCTGACGCAGCCGGTGGCAGGTATCTCGGTTGGTGGTTTCCACGATGACAAACGTCGCAAGCTGATCGTGGATATCCTCGGTGAAGAAGATCACTTCGGTGACATGGACTTTAAGGTCGCGGGGACCCAGCGCGGTATCACCGCGATTCAGGTCGATCTGAAGGATCGTTCGCTGAGCATCGACATTGTGAAGGAAGCGTTGGAGATTGCGAAGAACGCCCGGTTGGAAATCCTCGCGAAGATGTTGGAGACCCTTCCGGAACCGCGCAAGGAAACGAGCAAGTACGCCCCGCGAATTCTGTCGATCAAAATCAATCCGGACCGCATCGGAAAGGTCATTGGACCAGGCGGCAAAGGGATCAAGGCCATCGAGGGTGGTACCGGTGCGAAGATCGAAATCGACGACGATGGAACGATCACGATTTCGTGCATGGATCTTGCGGGAGCCGAGTCGGCTCGCAGCATGATCGAAGCCGTCACCGAAAGCATCAAGGTCGGTACGGTGTATTCGGGTACGGTCACGAGCGTGAAAGACTTCGGCGCGTTTGTTGAAATCGCACCGGGTCAGGACGGTTTGTGTCACGTGAGTGAACTGTCCACCGATTACGTTCGCAACGTCGCCGACGTCTGCAAGGTTGGCGATCCGCTGAAGGTCAAAGTGATCGCGGTCGACAATCAGGGACGCATCAAGCTGTCGCACAAAGCCGTTCAGCTCGAAGAAAAGCAGGAGACGGCTGACAGCGCGTCGTAGTTGGTAGGGCTGCTTGGAGTTTAGTCGTTGTAGGGTGGGCCATGCCCACCGCAGTTCGAACAACAACGACATGGTGGGCACGGCCCACCCTACATGATCACCGGATCGTTGATTCGATTGCGATGTGATTGCAAAATCAAAACGGTGGTCCTACCTTGAAACGTGGGACCACCGTTTTTCTATCCTCGATTGGTGTAGGCTTTCATGGTTGACGATCGTGTCATTGAAATCTCGATGATTGCGGGCGGGCTCGCCCACGAGATCCGCAACCCGCTGTCGACGCTGCTCTTGAACCTCAAACTTCTGGAAGAGGATTTGTCCGAAGACGCGGCGCCTTCCGCGGATACGCTGCGCCGCGCGCGGCAGCGCATCGCCATGACGCGCGGGGAGGCCGAACGTCTGCAACGCATGCTCGATGAGTTTCTGCTGCTGGTAAAACCCGTGACGTTGAAGCGCACTGTGGCCGACCTGAACGGTATCGTGACGCGCCTGGTCGAATTCTACACGCCGGAAACCGAACGCGACGACATTCGCCTGGTCGCCTACGAACACCCGCAGCCGCTGCTCGTGTCGGTGGACTCGTCGATCTTTCGCCAAGCGCTTTTGAACCTGCTGATTAACGCCCGCCAAGCCACGCCCAAAGGCGGCGAAATTTCGATCCATCTCGCCGTGGAGGAGCTCGGTCGTGACGGTACCTGGGCGACGGTCGAAGTCAGCGACGATGGTGAAGGGATGAGTGAAGACGTTTTGTCGAAGGCGATGCAGGCGTTCTACTCGACCAAACCGAGCGGGAGCGGACTGGGGTTATCGACGACGAGTCGCATCGTGGCTGCACATGGCGGTACGATCGCAGTTAAGTCGAAGTCCGGTTCGGGGACGACCTTCACCATCAGGCTGCCCGTGGTGGCTGAGAAGCTCGGGGCGATGGGGTGACGATCTTCGCCCGTGCGATAGAATAGATCCATCATGGCCGCCACTGCTTTTGTACTCATAGTTGAAGACGATGCCGCCCACGGCGAAGCGATCGCCGAAGGGTTGAAGCGCGAGGGGCACGCCTGCAAGGTGGTCGCCAGCGGGGCTGAGGCGATCGCGAGCGTCAGCGCCCGTCCGCCCGACGTGATCATCACCGACTACAAACTTGGCGGGGCGCTCAACGGGATGGACGTCCTCAAGCAGACGAAGGAAATTTCGCCGCACACGCAGGTCATTTTGATGACGGCATTCGGCAGCGAACAACTCGTTCGCGATGCCCTCGGTCCGGAAAACCCCACACCCGCGTACGATTATCTGATCAAGCCGATCGACATTGAAGCCATCCGCGCGAAGGTGAACAAGGCGGCTGACGAAGCGATCGCCGCCCGCGATTCGAAAGCGATGCGCGATCAGATCGAGCAAGCGTTTAACTACGAGGGAATCATCGGGACGAGCGCGGCGCTGGCGAAGGAGATTCGCCGCATCCAGAAGCTGGCCAAGAGCAAGAGCACGGTTTTGATCTTCGGCGAATCGGGGACGGGTAAGGAACTCGTTGCCCAGGCGCTTCATGCGAATTCCAAACGGGCGGGCAAGGTCTTCAAGGTGATCAACTGCGCGGCGCTGAGCGAATCGCTGTTGGAAAGCGAATTGTTTGGGCACGTGAAAGGCGCGTTTACCGGGGCGATTTCCGACAAGAAGGGTATCCTCGAAGCGGCTGACGGTGGGACGCTGTTTCTCGATGAGATCGGCGACATGCCGCTGGGGATGCAGGCCAAGTTGTTGCGGACGTTGGAGTCGGGCGAAGTTCAACCGGTGGGCAGCACGGATACGCTGTTTGTCGATGTGCGGTTTGTTGCTGCGACCCATCGAAACCTGCGAGCGATGGTTGAAGAGCAGACTTTTCGCGAGGATTTGTTCTATCGCCTGCACGCTCAAGGCGCGATTCGCCTGCCGCCGCTTCGACAACGACGCGAAGACATTCCGATATTGGCCAAGCACTTTGTCGATGAATTCTGCCGCGAGAACGACTTCGATCCGAAAGACATTTCGACGGAGGTGATGCGCCGCCTGACGAATCATACGTGGCGGGGCAACGTGCGCGAGCTGCGCAGCGTGATCGAGCAGATGGTGATCGAAGCCGAGGGCGACACGCTGGAGTCAGGCGACCTGCCCGAATCGCTCCGCACGACCACCGACATCGTCCCGGTCAACAACCCCAGCCTGCTGGGGATGAGCATGGCCGACGTCGAACGACTTCATATTCTGAACACGCTGAAGCTCACCGGCGGTAACCGCGAGAAAGCCGCCAAGATTCTAAAGATCGGTGCAAGAACGCTGTATCGAAAACTCAAAGATTACGGCGTGACGTAGGTCGCTACCTGCATGTATTGTCTCCCAAGTGGCGCATGTGAAAGTGAACAAGTCTGATCATCACAAGCCGAAAGTCCTGCAATTCACCGCATTAAATGTGCTTCGTCACACTCCGCCTGCCGGTACTCCATGGGGGTTCTGGGACTTCACGCGCGGCGCGCGTTCCAAACTGGCCACCGTTGCTCTCATAAATCTGGTGGTAGCTGCCGCACTCCTTATCTCGTTGGCGTTCTATCCGAACGCCACAATAGGGGCGCCAGAAGCGGTGAAGTTGGGTTACTTTGCGTGGATCGTGTTCAGTGGCTGGATGTTGGTCGTTTCCACCAGTCGATCCATGGAGCGATTCGCACGCCATATCGCTGAAAGGGAGTATCTGATTTGTTATGAATGTGGGTATGACTTGCGCAATCTCTCATCGAATCGTTGTCCAGAGTGCGGTGACGAGTATGATCGAGAAAACCTACGGTCGCAATGGTTGGCGTGGCTGACCCGCAACAAAGTGAAACCATAGTCAAACCTTGGGCCGGGCTAACGCACTTAGCGTAGCGTCGGACGATTCGTCTTAGTCTCTCGCTGATGGGGCGATCCGCATTCCGGGCAGATCCCGCTTTCGTTTCCGATCAGGCTGTATCCGCACGCATGGCAGACGGGTTGATCGTGTTTGCGCGGCTGGGTGAGGTCGATCGCGAAGAACAGCAGGATGGGGCTGAATACGGCCAATAGGATCAGGGCAAACATTGAGAGTGACAGGAGTGTTTGGAGCTGAAGTTCGGACAAGAAGTACGTGGCGAATGCTGTGCATATGAGAAGGGCATAGTAGAGAAGTGCCCACGTGCGAAATCTGGATTTCTGTGCTCTGGGGTCATTCAGTTTGAGAATCAGCATCCCCCAGATCGGGCCTGAGTATAGTGCGCAGATGATTAGAATGACACTGATTCTGGCGTAAAGCATGTCCGTTTACTGATAGCGTTTAAAGCCAAGCGTCTTGTTTGCCTCGTGATCGTTTCGGAGTACGGGGGCTGAAACTCATTTTGACTGACTTTGCATTCTTCTGGATTCCCGCTTTCGCGGGAATGACGGCGCTGTTGCTGCGCACGGGGTAGCGGTCGATTTTTCACGATGCTCGGATGCCATCGCAGTGGGCCCGATTGAAGTTACATTTCGCGTAATGCGGTCAGCAGCGTTTCAAATTCCTCTTTGCATTCGGCGCAGATTTCGAGGTGGTCTTCGATGGCTTTTAGGCTTTCGGGGATGGTTTTGCCGGCGAGGTGCGTTTCGGCGAACTCGGCCATCGCGGCTAAACAATCGTCGCAGGTCGCTTCGCGATCCTTGGTCTGCTTCAGGAAGCCGAGCAGTGCGTCCATGTTTTCTTTGGAAAGGTCCATGTTTGCTATCAGTCCGTGCTCAAGTCTTCCTGCGAAAATCCGCGACGTTCCAATTCCTTTTTGAGCTTTCTGCGGGCGTCGTACGTCAGTTTGTAAATCGCGTTTCGATTCATGCCGAGACGCCGGCCTATCTCTTCCTGCGGCATGCCGGCCAACTCGGCTTTTAATACGTCGCGCTGCTTCTGCGTCAGATCCTCATCGATGATCGCGTGAACGGCTTCCACCAGTTGCTTGCGGGCAGCCGACGCCGCAGGCTCGTTTTGCGAATCGACTCGGCCCGCATCGACGCTCGCGGAGTTTTCGGTCACCTGTTCGAGCGAGACATCCTTCCATCGCAAGCGGCGCAATTCGGTATAACCGACGCGGACGGCGATGGTCAGCGCCCAGGTCGTGAATTTGCTGCGACCTTCAAACGCATCCAGTTGGCTATGGATCTTCAAAAGCGCGTCCTGGGTAATGTCTTCAATGAAGTCATCGCCGGACGATGCGAACGCGTGACGCAGCTTTCCGCGAAGCAGTTCGCGCAGGTCGGCGAGCGCCGCATCGCGTGCGGATGATTCACCCGTCAGCCTTTCGATCCAATCCGTTTCAACCGCCAACGTCGACGACTCCCAATCCTCGACAATCCTTAGACGCCCCAAGCGGGCCAAACCTTACGCCGTAGCCCACGGTATGTGGATTATGACCGCCCAAACCCCGTTTTGACCACCTTTCGATTTTTATTTTTTTCAAGAGGTAAGACGTTTGCGACCCACCGCGTCTCAACAGGCGAACGGGCGTCGCCGCGTTGGCGATGCGAGCAATCGAACGGATGGAAGTGACTTATTTTTAGGAGCAATCAGATGAAGCAGCGTATCGTGGCCACCGGTTTTCTTACAGCTTTGAGTGCGGTTTTTGCGGTTTCGGCATTTGCGGACAAACCCATGATGGACATGCAGCAGACTTCGCGAGCCTACCTGCACAGCTACAACCTGCCGAGCACCGGCATCGCCCTTGAGGGTTATTGTCCCGTGGCGTACTTCGCGGTGAACAAACCGGTGAAAGGCAAAGCCGAATTCGCTTCGACGTATGACGGCGTGACGTATCACTTCGTGTCGAACGATGCGAAGATGCTGTTCGAAAAGGAACCGCAAAAGTACCTGCCGGCATACGGCGGATGGTGTGCGCTCGGAATGGCAATCGAAGATAAGTTGCCGGTTGACCCGACGAATTTCAAGATCGTCAACGGACGTTTGATGCTGTTTCTCAAGAACCCGGGCATCGACGCGCTCAAGGCCTGGAACGATGGCAACGAAGCTGAGTTGATCGCCAAAGCCGACGCCCACTGGAAGAAAGTCTCCAAGTAGTCTCCGAAATTCCTCCTCCCTCAAAAGCCCCGGTGCCACGAGCGGCGGATTGGGACGGTCCCAACCGCCGCGGCACTGGGCTTAAGTCGTTGCCGTTTCCGGCAAAGCCCTAACAAACCAATCAATTTACTTGCGAATCCAAAAAGGAAGTGGGTTATGAGTGCGTGCGAAGTTCAATCAATATCGGATGTTTGTGAAACCGAAGCCGCGTGTGGCGCGGTGATGCCGGGAGACACTGCGATGAGTCGGGCTTGCCTGTCGCACGCGAGTTGGGAGATGGCCAACGAATTGGATCGCGTCGGCCGATGGGGCCTTCGGTATGGGTTGGTTTTGGTGATCGGCTGGATTGGGGCGATGAAGTTTACCGCGTATGAAGCTGCGGGGATTTCCGGTTTCGTCGCGAACAGTCCGCTGCTCGGCTGGGTGTATGAAGTTGTAAATATGAGGCAATTCTCGGTGGGGCTCGGTATTGTTGAACTGGCGATTGCATTGCTTGTCGGGCTGGGATCGTATCGACCGAAGCTGGGGATCATCGGAGCCGCCGGCGCGATAGGCATGTTCGCGACGACGCTGAGTTTCATGTTCACGACGCCGGGCGTTGTGGAGCAGTCGGCTGGCGGATTCCCGGCGATCTCTGCAATGCCAGGACAGTTTCTAATCAAGGATGTGGTGCTGCTGGCGGTGAGTGTTTGGCTGCTGGCGAACGCGGTGAAGGCAAACGCCGCGCGAACAAATGAATGAGCCCATTCACAAACAATGTGCCCGATGGATTTCGTAAAGGAGAAGCGTATGAAACGTTCCGCAGTTGTCTCGACCGTGTTGCTTTTGGCCGCTTGCGTTGGTGTCACGATCAATGCAGCGATGGGCGATACACAAAAGTCAGAAGTGCAAGCCGTCGAACGGGCGGTGCTCGATTACTGCGAAGCGTTCTATGAAGTCAAACCGGAGTACGTCGAACGAAGCGTGCACCGCAACGTCGACAAGTTCGGATTTTGGCGGCAGGGCGACAGCCCCGACTATCACCGCATCCCGATGAACTACGAGCAACTGCACGAGTTGGCTAAGGTCTGGAACGCCAAGGGCGATCAGGTGAACGCGGACACGCCGAAAAAGGTCGAAGTCTTCGACGTCCTCGACAAGACGGCCAGCGCCAAGCTCACGGCCCAATGGGGCATCGATTACATGCTGCTCGTCAAGTACGAAGGCAAATGGATGATCGAACGCGTCGTGTGGCAGTCGCATCCGAAGTAGAACATTTCAGTGCGTGCTATTCGACCTATTCTTCGTCTGCCATTTTGGGGAGCAATTCAGGGTACAGAAATGGGTCTTTGGGTAGTGGTGGGCGTTTGTCGGCTAGGTAAATGACAAACCCGTCAGGCAGTGCTAACCGGCTCCAACGAGCCACGCGCTTCTGCTCACAGAATCGAAAACGAAATGTGTGTTCGGGTTCATCGAGTGATTTCTTGTTGGTAAATCGTTCAAGCCCCGCAAGAATGTACCTATAAGCGAAGCCTGGAGTCGCTGGGAATTCGTACCATTCGTCATATTCTCGAACGAATCTCAACTTGCGATTACACATTGTTCTGAACACAAAATTCTTTTCATCATGAAACGCATAAACGGTGTCCGCTCGGTCGAACAATGATTCGACGAGCAGGTGGCTGAGGTATCGCCGTACATTCTTGTAGGACATGAAGCCGTTCTTGCCGTCCCAGTCGATCTCAATTCGATTCATTTGTTCCGCAAGACGCATGACGTCGAGTTCGGGGTGCCAAAGTGAATTCAGCATTCTAAACATCAAGTGGGTCACCAATCAGTTATGGACTCCGAGACTTGAAATCGATGGTAGCACATTCGCCAAGGGTGAATCCATATCAAATGGAGCTAGATAAGAACAGAACGTCCCGAACTCGCAGGACCTACCGGCGATCCAGGCACCATGGTTGGTTTTCGAGTAGTCTTGCGAGGCGATTATTTAAAGGCGCTGCCTTCGCACGAAGGGACTTCTCCTATACCTGTATATGAGATTTGGCCCGTAAACGGAAACTCGTCATCGAATTCAAAGTCCACAAATGAGCAGTTCATAGATACGTCTACGCCCAGATTGTTTTGGGCTGCAACAAAAAGCGTTCCATCCTGTAAAAAGCGCGTTATAACGAATCTGCCGGAACCGGGTTGAATCCGGTTGCTTGGTGCCCGTGCTTCGTTATCAAGTAGAATGTGGACCGGGTCGTCGGAATCGTTGAAGAGTTCCAGTTCAACCTCGCGCTGACCGAAAACGATGTCTGGGTCTTGACAACCCAAGCTGGCAAACACACATGCCAATAGTGTTACGTGCAGTTGAATCGATTGACGAATACGCATGGCAACTCCTTTGTATGGTTTTCACTATCTCGAGAAGATTCAAGGTTCCGAAGAAATCGGCCCAGAGTCTTACCCTGAATTGATGCATTTCCAATCCTAATCGATCGGATAGGCGCTCGTCCAGCCGGGGACATTCATCTCCGGATTTGCGAACGGTGGTAGTTGCGGTTGGCTGGCAGCATTGCACGCTTTTTTTGAGCCGAGTTCACAGGCTTTTTGGATGAGTAGGCGTGCGCGGGTTGGGTCGGTTGGTGCGCCGATACCGGTTTCGTGCATGTAGCCGAGGTACCAGCAGCTTTCGGCGTCGCCGAGTTGGCAGGCTTGTTGCAGGATGGGTGCGACGTCGTTGAGATCGTGGTTTGATTCTTCTCTTAGTGCAATGCGGGCGATGCCTTTGATGGCATAGAGATTATTGAGTCCGCAACGTTCGTAAAGGTCGATTGCTCGTTGGGAATTCTTCTCGCGGTTTTTGCCTGTTTCATGCGCGTTGCCCAACAGGTAGCACGACGGTGAGCCGACCATCGCATCGCATGATTCTTCGAGACGCTCGAATGCGTGGGTCACATCTTCGTCGGAGAGTCGTTGGCGCAGGTACAGGTATTGAATCGCGATGTTGGCGCACCCTTCGATGCTGTCCATCTCGCACGCCTGGTCAAAATACTTCAGCGCTTTGGCATCGTTGCGCTCGACGTCGGCGACGGTGCCGTCAATGCAGATCAATCCGAGTTCGTTGTAGGCGTCGGCCGACCCGCTGCCTTCCGCAAGTGCACCGACGGCCATCACGAAGCTGTGTCCGGCATTGGGCTTGCCCTCGGCGATGGCTCGTTTCCAAAAGCGAATTGTTTCGCCGACGGTTTCATTGTTGTGCAGGGGCGCTTGGATGAATCCCGCCCGCCACATGCCGACGAAAAGCAGAATCCAGACGGTCATATGCACGAGGTTTGTCTGAAACGCCGACATGCACGTTTCCCATTTGCTGTTGAGTCGGCCGACGATGCCTGCGCGACAGATGCGATCGATCAGCGGTACGCAAAGATTCAGTATCGGTACGGGCAGGAGTTTGTCCCAGAACAGCGCCAGTTGATAGTGATCGAGCAGGCGAAAGAGTAAGCAGAACCCCAGCCCATACAGCGAACCGAATAGGACACGCCCGAGGTTCGTGCGCGGCGACGTGGCTGGGTCGGTGACGAGCAGGTGCAGACCGAGAAAGATCGGCGCGACGATGTTGGCCGTCACGAAGTAGGGCAGGTCGGTGATGCCGGTGTAGATCAGGTTGAAGATGAGCAGCGTCGCGGTGGCGGCTAGCGTCATCAGCGTGACGTGGAAAAGGTATTGCACGACGAGTCCGCCGAGGAAGATCACGAGCAGCATGTAGGGCGTTTCAAAGGATGCGGCGATCTCGCGGCCCCAAGTGAGCTGGCTGGACATGCCGGTGGCGATGAGGACGACGGCGAACGTTGATTGCGCGAATGCCGACGGGTTGAAGATGTGGCGGCGCTGACCTTCGCGGTTCCAGGTGATGAATTGTTTGGCGAGTGCGCCGGTCGTCAGCAGGAGGAATTGGAAGAAGTACCAATCGTGTTTGAACCAGAGCAGGAGGTTGGTGCTGATGACGATGGGCATCGGGCCAAACCCGAAGCGCCACACCCGCCCGCGCGACCATGCGAGCAGTGCGTCGAGGGCGTAGAAGAAGATGAGCTGCGCGGCGATGAGCGGAATTTCGTCGTAAGCCCGCGGCCAATACCAACCCCAATACGCCAGGATGACGATTTGAACAGCGGCCTGCACGTAATGCGGTTTGGCGATGGCGACTTCAACAGCCAACCGGCGTCCCGATCGCCGATGGAGGAAAAGGAGGATCGCGCCCCAAAGCGACAACCCTGCACCGGCTCCGATGATCGAATAGAAAAGCCGCGAGTTGGCCCGTGCGGCGGGCAAAAGCGCAAACGCAAAGAGCCCCGCGATGCAAAGCACCGGAAGTATCGACAAAAGCGATCCGCCGGCTGGTTGCGTCGAACGCGATGGGTTGTTGTGGGCTGTCCCCGCCATTTTGCGAATCCTGTAAGGCTTCCGTTATCGATGATCGGGCGGTCTTTGCCAATGCGACGGGAGATTGATTCTTGGCGATGTGCCTTGACCGACCCAACGCGATCGGCCTTTCGACTACCGGGAAAGGCCATTCTTGCTAACATTTTGAATGTTTTGACAAAATGTGGGTCGAAGTCGTATTATTATGATGGGGGATCGAGGCTCAACGGGTTTGGATGGTTGGGCGTCTGCGTCCCAAGTCGATATTTGCAAGGAGCCAACCGTGAGCCGCATCTCAATCGACGTCACGCCTGACGAGCACAAGAAACTCAAAGCGCTCGCCGCGATTCAGGGCAAGTCCATCAAGGATTTCGTATTGGAGGCTACGCTTGGTTCGCAAGGCGGCAGTGTGCAAGCCGACTTGGCCAGGCTTGAAGCCGACTTGGATCAGCGCATAGCGGAAGCTCGGGTGAAGGGCGGGGCTGAGCAGACCGTCGAGTCGATCTTCCAGCAAGCCCGCGACGAGGCGACGTCGAATCGCGATGCTTGAGTACGAACTCGCGCCGGGTGCTGTCCACGATCTGCTGGGCATCGCCCGCTACACGATCAAGACATGGGGACTTGAGCAAGCCGATCGGTATGAAGCCGCTCTACGAAATCACTTCAAAGAGATTGGGCGCGGGACAAAACGTTCTCGACAGTTCTTGGATCATCGGCCTGATCTGCACGTTTGTCGCTGCGAACATCATTACACGTTTTTTCTAAAGAGAGAAAATGCACGCCCGCTCATTCTTGCGGTCCTTCATGAGAAGATGGACTTGATGAATCGGTTGCGCGA
>JAUIEW010000138.1 GCA_030429365.1 Phycisphaerae bacterium | reverse complement strand
TCCCACCATGAGGACGAAGAATTCGGGCGCGTCGTCTTCCTGCTTGGCGGAAACGGACATCCAAAGGATGCTCACCCCGACCAGAAACGCGAGCAGGAACAGCTTGAAGAACAGCGACAGGTTGTCGGCGATCAGCATGCCGCCCGTGCGATTGGGCGTCAGTCCGGTTTGCGGACCCTCCGCTGACACAATCCCCATCACTTTAAACGTAAAGAACGCGGTCACCGCAATGCCGACAATCGCAAGGCCAGCCGTGACGCGGGCATCGCGACCGATCGCCAGCGGCGCGAGCATGATCAAACACAGCGTCGCCACCCACGCCAGTTCCGGCGAGAACGTGAAGAACTCTGAGGCTTTTGGAAACCACGCTGGTATTTCAGCGATCAATTCAGTCACCGTGATTCGCTATCCAATCAGACCAATATGACAAACTCGATTAAAACGCTCAGCCGACGTTGCGGCTACCTAGCCACCAGCGGCGGCCATCGCCATCTGGGTGACGCCGTTCATCTGGTCGATCAATAGGTTGAGCGTTCCATTCATGAAATCAAACACCGACTGCTTGGGCAGCACACCCAGCAGGATGCAAAGCGCTCCAAGCGGTGCGAGGATCAGCATCTCGCGGCCCGTGGCTTCGGGGAAACCTTTGTACTCTTCCCGCACCGAACCGAGATAAACCCGCTGCACCACCCAGAGGATGTAACCGGCTGTCAAAACCACGCCGAATGCGGCACAAATCGCGGCAGTGTATGCCCAGGCGAAATGCGGACCGGCTTGGAACGTACCGAGCAACACATAGGCCTCGCCCACGAACCCGCAAAGACCGGGCAGGCCCAGCGATGCAAAGAAGCCGAGCGTCGCCATCGATCCGTAGCGCGGCATCGAAAGCCAGAGTCCACCGAACTTGTTGATCTGGCGATGGTGGGCACGGTCATAGATCACGCCGACGAGGAAGAAGCACATCGGTGAGCTGATGCCGTGAGCGACCATCTGGAACATCGCGCCCTGGAATCCGGTCGTCGTCATCACGCAGATGCCCAAGAGCACATAACCCATGTGCGACACCGAACTGTACGCGACCAGTTTCTTGAAGTCGGTCTGGGCCATCGCACAGAGCGCACCATACAAGATGCTCACCACCGCAATGACCGCGAGGAAACTCGCCCAGAATTCACCGCCCAACGGGAAGATGCCGTAACACAACCGCAGGAATCCATATCCGCCCATCTTCAAAAGCACGCCGGCAAGGATCATGGAGATCGGCGTCGGGGCTTGCACGTGGGCGTCGGGCAACCACGTGTGCACCGGCACGCATGGCAGCTTGATGGCGAACCCGATGAACAGGAACATGAACATCAGCGGTGCGAAACGAACATTTAAGAGTTTGGTTCCCGCATCGCCGAAGTGTTTTTGGATGGCTTCGTTGGTGGTCAGTTCGATCAGGTCGAACGTACCGGTCGTGACCTGGGCGCCATCATGATAACTGGTGGCCAGCTCAGGATACTTGGCAACCGCATCGGCGCTGTAGAAGAACATCGCCACCAGACCGACGAGCATCAGTACCGAACCCGCCAGCGTGAAGATGAAGAACTTGATAGCCGCGTATTCACGACGCTCACCGCCCCACACACCGATGAGGAAGTACATCGGCAGCAGCATGACTTCCCAGAAGACGTAGAACAAGAAGAAGTCGAGCGACACAAACACGCCCAACATGCCCGTTTCCAAAAGCAGAAACAGGAAGAAGTAGGCTTTGATGCCCTTGTTGATCTTCCACGAGTCGAAATTGAAACTGGCGAGGCACGCAAGCAGCGACACAAACGTCGTCAGCAAGAAGAGCGGGAAACTCAACCCGTCCAAACCGACGAAGTACTCAATCGAAAACCGGTTGCCGGTGATCCACCCCGCACGTTCGACATGGTGCAGCGCGCCGTAGGCATCGCCAAAGACGCCGGCAGCGTCGCCGCCCCAGAACGTCTTGAAGAGCAGCAGCGAGAGCACAAACGCCAATCCGCTGCCGAACAGCGCCACCCACTTCACCAACTCGCGCGGTACAAACAGCAGCACCAAGCCGGCGATCATCGGCAGGAAAACTATCCAACTGATCAAATGTTGGTCCACAGCAATTCGTCCTTTGCCTAAAGGCTAATCCTTCAATGGGCCGGCTAACTCATCACCACCGCGATGATCGCGGCCAACACGAGCACAGCCCCAGTTGTTCCAAACAATATGTAGTTGCGAATCTTGCCAGTTTGCGGCTGGCGAACCATCTCGCTTGCACCTTGTGTCGATTCCGCGATGGCGTCGACCAGTCCATCCACCCCGCCGGTGTCCATGATGTTGCCCGAGAACTCGGCGATGCGAACGGTTCCGCGACCAAGCAAGTTCGCGATGCCGTCGATCACCAGCATGTCGAAGAGGTTGGAGATACCGGCCAATACCGACCTCGTGCCCTTGACAAGCACGGTGTCGTAAATGTGGTCGAAGAACAGCTTCTCCATCAGACACCAATGGATAAACCCGACCAATGGCAATCGCTTGATGCGCTCCGCAAGTTCAAGACCGTTGCGGTAGATCAAAACGGCCAAGCCCATGCCGATGAGCCACGAGAAACCGACAATGCCGACCAGCGCGCCGTGCGGGTCTTTGGCTTTGTCATGCGACAGGCCGAGCATTTCATGTTGCGCCTTATCTGGCACTTCGCCATCGACCGCCACGACCAGCGGCGCATCCGACGCAATCACCGCGGCTTCACCCAATTGCGGGCGGAACATCATGTAGCTAGCCGCCACCGTTCCAATTGCCAAGACGATCAGCGGCGCCCACATCAAAGGCGACTCGTGGGCGTGATGATGGACGTCCTCGTCGCGTGGTTTACCCATGAAGGTCATCCACCAGCAGCGCATCATGTAGAACGGCGTGACGTAAGCGATGATGATGGGCAGCCAGAACATCCACTTGGGGATCTTGCGCTGTTGTGCTGCGATACCGGCCAAGACCGGATCGTCATGATGACCGCCATGTCCTGCGTCGTGGGCGGCTGCACCATGTGTTGCGGATTCGCCGTGTGCTGCTTCGGCGCCATGTTCATCCGCACTGTGTTCTTCAGTTCCGTGTTCGTCATGGGCTTGCCCAGACGCAAGAATCACCTTGCCCGAACGGAGGATGAGATCGTCTTCACGTGAGGCATCAGAGTGCGCGTTTTCTGCGCCGTGTTCATCGTCTTTCCCGTGCCCCCCGAAGCGATCTTCCCAGTTGTAGGTACGCTCGTAGGCGACGGCGAGAACTTCATCCTTACTGAAGTATCCGCCCAGCCCGATATGCATTCCGGGTATACCGAATCCGGCGATCGCCAGAACCCCGATGAAGAACGTCCAGCAGGTTACGGGCATTTTCTTTCGAAGCCCGCCCATCTTTCGCATGTCCTGCACGTGGTGGCAGCCTTCGATGACCTGACCGCTACCGAGGAACATCATCGCCTTGAAAAATGCGTGCGTGATCAGGTGGAACAATGCTGCCGGCCAGGCGCCGACACCCATGCCGAAGATCATGTAACCCAACTGCGACAGCGTCGAGTAGGCCAGCACTTTCTTGATGTCGACTTGAACAATCGCGATCAGCGCCGTGATCGTCAGTGTGATGCAGCCGATGACCGCGATAAAGAACTGCGCATCGGGCGTAAGCAAACGGAACACGCGTGCGACCAGATACACACCGGCTGCGACCATTGTCGCCGCGTGGATCAGGGCGCTGACGGGGGTCGGACCAGCCATCGCGTCGGGCAGCCAGACGTGCAGCGGGAACTGGGCGCTTTTTCCCATCGCCCCGCAGAACAAACCGATGCCCATCAACGTCGCGAGCCCCATGCCGGAGATATGCCAGCCGAGAATGTCGATGTCAGCCGCGAAGATACCGGTGCCCGTGGCGTATTGATGGCGGAAGTTAGCCGCGGCTTGGTCGAGGTCGAACGTCTGCAGGAAGACAAAGACCAGCATGAGCCCAAGCAGGAAGCCGAAGTCGCCGACGCGGTTGGTGATGAAGGCTTTCATCGCCGCATTGGAGGCGAACTTCTTGTCGAAGTAGAAACCGATCAGCAGGTAGCTGCACAGACCGACCAGTTCCCAGAAGACGAACAGGAAGAAGATGCTGCTCGAAATCAAAAGGCCCAGCATCGAGAATTCAAACAGCGACAGATAGCAGAAGAACCGGTGGAATTTGCATTGGCCGTCGACTTCGTCGGAATGACCGGCCATGTATCCAATGCTGAATACGAAAATGCAGGTCGAGACCAGCGTGACCATGAAATACATCATCACGGTCAGTCCATCGAGCTTGACTTTGAACTCGATCGGCATTTCGTTACCGAAAAGATTGAGCACCACCCAGTCGTAACCGGTGGTGGCCATCAGCGCGGCTTTGTCGGTCGCCGAAAGCCAACCGGCAAGTACGTACGTCGCGCAACCGAGGCTGGCGAGGACGCCAATCACCGCCACCCATCCGGAGGTTGGCTTGCCGATGCGATGGCCAAAGAACGCCAACACCGCGAACATAAAGAGCGGTGCGACGACGCCGATGCATAATGCGATTTCGTAGTTACCCATGGTTTCCAAAGTCAGCCGGCATCAACGCGTCGGCAAAAAAACTATCCGGCCCCCAAAATCAGTCGGCTCCAAAACTATCCGGCTAACGTGTCTCCGTGATCGACGTCCACGGTGTTGAGGTTCTTATAGAAGTTCATGCAAATCGCCACAGCCAACGCAGCTTCTGCCGCGGCGAGAACGATGACAAACAGGCTGACAATCTGACCGTCGATGTTGCTCATCCCGTTGTAGCGATTAAACGCCACGAGATTGATGTTGGCGCCGTTGAGCACCATTTCGACACCGATCAGGATACCGATCGCGTTGCGCTTCGTGATCATCACGAAGATGCCCATCACGAAAAGGAGCGTTGCAACGACCAGATAATGTGTCAGTCCGATTTCAAACATGAAACACTCATTCAACTGGCAAAAGAACCACGACTATTCCTGGCGGGCCATGTATGCCGCACCGATCATCACAACAAGCAGAAGTACGCTGATCGCCTCGAACGGAACAAGGTAATCGGTCAGTAGGCCCGTACCGAACTGCGTCATTGACGAACCGACGACAACCGCGTCCGTCTCCAGCGGCCACTCTGCGTTGACAACAACGAACAGCAGCATGCCGGCGAACAACGCACACACGATGCCAGCCGCGATCAACTCACTTCGCTTCACCTCAAACTTCGCCCACGGCGATTTGCTCGTGAGCATGACGCCGAAGATCAGCAGAATCAGCGTTCCGCCTGCATACACAATGAGCTGGATGACGCCGATGAAGTTCGCCAAGAGCAAAAAGTACATCAGCGCGACCGCAGCCAGCGTACCGAAGAGATACACCGCCATTCGGACGATGTTCTTCGACAGGCAGATCGCGAAGCCGCATGCGAGGGTGACACCTGCGCAGGCGTAGAACATCAGCGCCTCAAGCAGACCCCCGTCGGCCGACGTCTGAATCCCTTGATCGGAAAGCGAAAGGTCGGTGTCGGCTGCCTGAACCGGAGCTGTCGCGAAAGACAACGCGATCGCCAGCGGCGTCATCAGTAGCAAGATTTTCTTAAGTCGAAGCGTCATGTCTGCTTCCAAAACAAAAAACGGTTAGCGATGGCGACTACGCGCCAGGCAACTGCTTCACTGCAAGGTAACCCACCATCTGGCGGCCATTGCGATAACCAAATGCCGCGACGGAAAGGAATCCGAACGTCACGGCTGCAGTCAGCAAGCCCAATATCCAGCGGATGATGTCGGAGACGACGGTGCCGTCCAAAAGCACCATCCACACCGCATGCCCGACGAGCGCAACGCACGCGATCGGGAACATCACCTGGACGCAGGAGTACAGCACCTGGTCGATACGAATACGGGGCAACGTCCAGCGAATCCACAACTGGATATAGATGAAAATAAAGCACTTGAAGATGAACCAGAACGGACTGCTGAATAGCACGCCGTTCAGGAAAATCTTGACAATCGAATCTTCTTCAAATGCCCAGGTCGCCGGGATCGGTGTATGCCACGCACCGAGAAACAGCGTGACTGCCAACGCACTGACGACGAACATCGCGGCGTACTCGGCGAAGAAAAAGAGCGCCCAGCGGAAACCGGAATACTCGGTGTGGAAACCCGCCACCAGTTCGCTTTCAGATTCGGGCAGGTCAAACGGAGCCCGCTTGCAGTTTGCGAGTGAGGCGATGTAGTACGTGATGAAGGCGATGAACGTGAACGGGTTGTGGAACGCATTCCAACTGAACCATCCGCCCGTCTGCATGTCGCCGATCTGTACCATGTTCAACGTGCCAGCCGTCATGATCGGAATCAGCAGCACGGTCGTCATCGGGATTTCATACGAAACCATCTGACACGCTTCGCGCATCGCCCCGTAGACGCTCCACTTGTTGTTGCTCGCCCAACCCGCGACGATGACGCCGACCACTTCCACACCGACCATCGCGATGATGAAGATCAACGCGACGTCCACATTGCGGAACACCCAGTATGAACCGAGCGGCAGGCACAAAAACGCCAGCAGTGACGGAACGAACGCCAAATACGGCGCGACGCGAAACAGCATCGCATCAGCCTGTTCGGGAACGAGATCTTCCTTACCGACCAGCTTCACACCGTCGGCGAAAGACTGAGCCCAGCCGTGCCACCCACCGACGCGCATCGGACCCATGCGGGATTGAATGCGGCCCGCGACCTTGCGCTCCCACCAGATGGCGTAAACCGGAATCAGGTTAAACAGTCCGAAGATTGCCCCGAGTCCGACGAGATCGCGAAGCAGTTCCAACTGGAGCGGCCAAAGCAGGTACTTGAGAATCCCGCTGGCGACAATGGAATGGGAATCGAGGTACGCGCCGATTTCAGCGGTGGTCAGTGTTTGGCCCCAAACGCTTTGGGCCGCACCGTTCACATCGCTGGCTGCGATCGTCTCGACCCAACCGAAGAGCATCCAGTGGGCCCAGACCAGCAGCGTTCCACCAACAATTGCGCCCAAAAGGATCGGACCGGGGAACCGGCTGACGATGGGCGTCGCCATCGTATAGACCATGCGGGCCAGCGCCACGATGCCCCGGGCGGGACCGCGATACTCAAGCGGTGGACTCTGTTTCCAAGGGACGGAAAACTGCGTCACGGTGACGCTCCCTGTAATTTGATTGCAACCTGCCCACTAGATGAGGGACGGATTGTATCGATTAGAATTCAACACGCAAAAAACGATCAACACACTTTCGAAACTGGGTTCGTTCGATCAAATGCAACCAACTAACGATCGACTTCACCCATCACAACGTCCATGCTACCGATGATGGCCGGGATGTCCGCCAATAGACAATTCTTTCCGGCATATTCGAGAACACAGAGATTGCAGAAGCTCGGCCCCCTGGCTTTGACCCTGGCCGGGATCGCCGAACCGTCACCTTTCACATAGAACCCAAGCTGTCCGCGTGGATTCTCAATTTCCAAATAGACTTCGTCATCGGGCAGTTTCACCGTCTTGCACTTCTTGTGACACACGCCCTCTTTTTCGTCGGCAGCTGGAATGTCGCGAAGACACTGACGGATGATCTTGACCGACTCGATCATTTCCTTGACGCGAACGTAGTAGCGGCTCCAGCAGTCACCCACAACGACACCGCGTGGGATTTCGCCCGTTCCACCGGGCAATCCGACGGGCACGTCGAAATTGAAACGATCGTAGATTTCGTATGGTTTGGCTTTGCGAAGATCGAACTTCACTCCGCTGCCGCGAAGCACAGGACCAGTCAGCCCGAAACGGATGGCATCTTCAGCCGAGATCACGCCAACCCCGCCCGTTCGCTTCACGAAAATGTGGTTGTAACTGAGCAGGTTGTTGTAGTCGTCGACCTTCGGTTCGAAGTAATCGAGAAACTCGCTGCACACATCGACGAAGTTGTCGGGCAGATCGTCGGTCACACCACCGACCGTGATGTAGCTGTACGTCAAACGCGCTCCGCATGCCGACTCGAACAGATCCAGCAGCATCTCGCGTTCGCGGAAGCAATACAAAAACGGCGTGAACGCGCCCATGTCTAGCCCATACGTTCCGATCGCCACGAGGTGCGACGCGATTCGGTTGAGTTCGGCGAACATCACGCGGATGTATTGAGCCCGCTCGGGAACTTCCAGACCGGTTAGCTTCTCAACAGCCAGCGCGAACGCTTGGTTGTTGTTCATGCCAGCCAGGTAGTCCATCCGGTCGGTGTAGGGCACGTATTGATACGGTGCGACGTTTTCGCCGATCTTCTCGGCGCAGCGATGCAGGTACCCGATGTGCGGCACCGATTCGAGCACCATCTCGCCGTCCGTCCGCAGCACAACACGCAACACGCCGTGCGTGGACGGGTGCTGGGGACCCATGTTGACGAGCATCTCTTCGGTGCGAACGTCCGCCTGCCTTGGTGCAGAGGCGTCAGCCGGATTGGTTGGTGCGATCGTGTCGGCCATTATTCTCAACTGCCGTTAAATTCCCGCAAAACTAGTGACGCGGGCTCTTCAGTTCGTGTTCCGTCGTTCCCGGAATACCGTGATACTCGAGCGGATGGGCGTAGTCCTTGCGAAGCGGATGCCCCACCCAATCGTCCGGGCAGAGAATTCGTTCGAGATTCGGATGACCCGGGAAATCGATTCCCATCAGGTCGTATGCTTCACGCTCATGCCAGTCAGCCGCCGCCCACAGGTGCGCGACCGATGCGATTTGCGGATTGTTTCGATCAGTCGTGACCCGAACCGCCAGTTCGCGGGCGTACGTCATATCCTCAGTTGCCGAAACGGGCGACATTGCAGCGAGGTCATATACGCAAGCCAGCTTGTCGTCGGCGAGCAGGTCGATGGCAGAAATGCATTGGACGAAATCGAATGCCATGCGCTGATCGTTTCGCAGAAACGTCGCGACTTCGGTCCATTTATCGTTGCTGACAACGACATATGGACGGCAGCTATCGACGGCGGTCTCTTCTATCGCATCGCCGAACTGACTCTTTAGGATTTGGCAGATTTCTTCAAATGACATTGTTTGTCACTCTGATTTTCTTGTACTGGCTATTCTGTCTTGCCTATTTGCTCGATGCCTTATACCGAGGCCAAGAGTTTCTGATTGTTTTCAGCTACCCGGTCGATCGCCCTTGTTTCGTGGCGAATCTTGTCCTGCAAACGCATCAAACCTTCCAGGAGCGCCTCCGGTCGCGGAGGACATCCGGGAATGTAAATATCAACGGGAACAACCAGGTCGACGCCCTTGACCACGTGGTATCCGTGCTTGAAGTAAGGACCGCCGCCAATCGTGCACGCCCCCATCGCCATCACGTACTTCGGATCAGGCATCTGGTTGTAAAGACGTTTGAGCCGGCTGGCCATCTTGTAGGTCACCGTGCCCGCGACGATCATCAAGTCGCTCTGACGCGGTGTAGCCCTGAACGCACCTGCGCCGAAACGGTCAATATCAAACCGGGAAGCGCCGACGGCCATCATCTCGATTGCACAACACGCCAGACCGAATGTCATTGGCCAAACACTGCTGGAACGCGCCCAGTTGAGCGCCCAGTCCAGCGACGTCATCATCAGGCCTTCTTCAAATCGGTTTTCGATCCAACTCATGAAAGAGACTCCGATGCAACTGCTGGCGCCTTCCACTCGGGTTCTTTTTGACCTTCATCGGAACGAACCCAGTCGAGATATCCAAACCGCCATTCGTAAAGGAACCCGACGAGAATCGGCACCAGGAAAAACAGCATTCCAAACAACGCCAAGCTGCCGTTGCCCGCATCTCTGAACTGACGGAACACGACCGCCCATGGCCAAAGCAGGGCAATTTCCACGTCAAATACGATGAAGAACAGGGCGACGATGTAGAAACGCAGGTCGAACTGAACCCAACTGTCGCCGATGGACGGTTCACCGCATTCGTAAGTCGAGGCTTTTTCCGGGTGCGGAAGTTTCGGGCGAATGAGGCTGCCCGCAAAGAGCGCCGATACGATGAACGCAATGCCGGTGACGGTGAACAGTAGGATGCCAAACACCAGCTCGACGTTGGTATCTCCAGCGTCAATTTGCGAACTGGCGAGTACGTTGGTTGCCTGGGCCAAGAGGTTCGTGGTCATCAGGAATCAGATTCCTCCTTTGGCGTATCGCTCTTGGCGGGGGCATCTTTCTTTGGTGGCGCGGGTTTGGGCGGCGCCTTTTGTTCGGTCATCGCCTCGGCCATGATCTGATGACGACCGCTGGCTTTGTCGATCCACTCCTGCTTGCGATCCTGCGCCCAATCGGGAAGTTTGTCTTTTTGCATCCAAAGCGGCCGCGGAGTCTGCAAACCTTCGGTCGCAAGTTCGGTGAACTCAACGACCATCGATTTGCGGTCGTAACCGGAAAGATCGTGAAGATTTCCCATGTGGATGCAATCGGTCGGGCATGGCGGAACGCACAGCGAGCAGAACATGCACTTGGAATAGTCGATGGCGTAACGGGTCATCGCCCCGCCCTTGGCCACCCCACTTTCCTTATCGATTTTTCGCGGACCGGTTTTTTCGATGTAGATGCAGTCGACCGGGCAGGCCTTGGCGCACTGGTCGCAAGCGATGCACTTTTCGATCTCGTACCAGTGGAAACCCCGATATCGCGGCTGAAGCGCCGGGGCGACGTCGGGGTATTGAAGCGTGATGGTCTTCGCAAAACAGTAGCGGATGGTGATCCGCATGCCGATCAGGATCGTCCGCAGTGACGAATAGATATTATAGAAATAGTCGCGCATGACTCCCGTTTCGCCTTCTGGTCACGCCCTGGCCTCTAAGACCACATGGTATCCCAACCACCTTCAACCCTTTGCGGCGCTGAACTTATGTTCAGCTCTGGCGTCACCGTGGGCACGGATTCTAGGCATCCCTTGGATAACTCGCAACCGTTTATATCGAGAAACACTCGGCATTTACGAACATTTTTGTCCGAAGTGAATCGATTGAAAACGGCGCCTGTGAATTGCTGAATGCCAAGAATACAGACTCTACTCCACGCGCTCGATCGCGATCGCGCTCGCCTCACCACCGCCGATACACAGCGCCGCGATTCCGACGCGCTTCTTGCTGACTTCCAACGCCTGGGCCAGTGTGATCGTGATCCGCGCTCCGGTCGCCCCCAGCGGATGGCCCAACGCAACCGCCCCGCCGTAAACGTTGACTTTGGCACGATCCAGCTTCAGATCATGGATCGCCGCCATCGCGACGACTGAGAACGCTTCGTTGATTTCAAACAGGTCCACGTCGGCGAGTTTGAGGTTTAACTTGTCGGAGAGCTTGCGGATCGCGTGGATCGGCGCGACCGTGAACTGCGTCGGCTCCATCGCCACGTTCGCGTGACCGAGAATGCGGGCTTGGGGCTTGATGCCCAGCGATTTGAGGCGATCTTCACCAAAGACCACGCAAGCCGCCGCCCCGTCATTGATGCTTGAGGCGTTACCCGCGGTCACCGTGCCCTCTTTGCCGAATGCCGGTCGAAGGGCTGCGATCTTTTCCTCCACGAATTTCTCGGGGTTCTCATCCTTGTCGACGATGACGCTGCTTTTGCGACCCTTGACCTCGACGGCTTCGATGATCGCGGCGCTGATGCCTTCGTCTCGGGCTTTGATCGCCCGCTTGAAGCTTTCGATGGCGAATGCGTCCTGCTGCTCGCGTGAAAACCCATAGTCTGCCGCACACTTGTCACCGCAATTGCCCATGTGGACGTCGTTGTAAACGTCCCATAACCCGTCGTGCACCATCGCGTCGACAACTTGGCCATTCCCCATGCGATAACCCGAGCGGGCTTGCGGCAGGAGGTACGGCGCTCCCGACATGCTCTCCACCCCGCCCGCGACCGCCAACGCCATGTCGTCGCATTGGATGGCCTGCGCCGCGTGGATGATCGACCGCATGGACGAACCGCATACCTTGTTGATCGTCGTGCAGCCGACCTCATCACCGATGCAAGCACCGAGGCTGCACTGTCTGGCGATGTTCTGGCCGAGGCCGGCGCCGATGACGTTGCCCATGAACACTTCGTCAACGTCGGTGGGTTTGATTCCGGATCGTTTGAGCGCACCGCGAATCGCAGTCGCGCCGAGTTCCGCGGCGGGAACGGTCGACAAACTTCCCTGAAACGCCCCAAACGGGGTTCGACAACCGCCGGCGATGTAGACGTTCTTGAGCATTGGGATGGCTCCAATCGGTAAGTGCCCTTTGATCTGTGGTTGATTCGGGAATCTTACAGGAGCCGCTGCGTTTCATCCAACCGGGCGAGGTGTTGGACCGCTTATTCAGGAATCTTGCGGCCATGGGGGTCTTCGCCCAGGTCGCCCATTTCCTTTTGGAGTTGCTCGCTCAAGTCGTCGCTGAGGTAGTGCTCGACGCGCTCTGCCGGTTCGTGGAGGTGGTCAAGCGGGATGTCGAAGTGGGTGGCCATGTACCCTTCCCACAGGCGGTGATCGCGGACGAGTTTGGTTGCGGCATCGCGGCCGGTCGCGCTGAGACGGACCCGATCAGAACCGATGCGCTCGACAGCATTTCGACGTTGGAGCGAACCGAGCGCGATCCGCGCCAGCGTGCCGCGACCGACCGCATTGAGCAGGTCTTCCCTAAAAATGTCCTCATCCGGTCTATGCTCGCCCCATCGATAGAGAATTCCCAGCATGTCCTCACGTACGATCTGTAGCGCGAGTCGGGCGCGGTGATACCACTTGCCGACGAGGCCATATCGCGGCGCGAAGACCAGCGTGATCAAGAACAACACACCGGTGACCACGGCGATCATCGCGGCTGTCTCGATTGTGACCGAGGGATCAAGCCCTAGCCATGATGGACCGCGAAACGCGAGGAGGTGACCGAGGACGGCTGACACCCCCGCCACGATCGCCGCAAGAATAAGCGTCGTCCCCATTCGATCCGAGAGCAGGCGGGCAGTTGCGGCTGGTACGATCAGCATTGCAATGACGAGAATGGAACCCACGGCTTCGAAACTGGCCACCGTGGTCACCGCCACCACGACCATCAGCAGATAGTGCATGAGGCGCGGCTGCAAGCCGAGGGTCTCGGCGAGCTGCGGGTCGAAGGAAGCGAGCTTGAGTTCCTTCCAGAAGGTGACCACCACCAACCCTACGACCATGCCAACCATGACCAGGTTGAAGGTCACCCGGGGTATCTCCGTGCCAAGGAGCGTCATCGTGTCGAGGGGCACTGCCTCCAAGATGCC
>JAUIEW010000422.1 GCA_030429365.1 Phycisphaerae bacterium | reverse complement strand
GATTCCTCACGACTCACGGTTTCTCAAAACGAAGCATCTCCCGACTGTCTTAAAGGATCGTTGAACGGCCAGCTAAAATACTGGATAACCAGGAATGCTTGCAAGAAACAGCATTGTCCTGCGGTGTGACATTATTATGGAAGTTTGAACATCCATAAGCCAGGCATGCGCGTATCCAGTGCGGCGATGGTGGCGACGGAGCCCGGGTGTTTGTTTCTTGAGGATGGGCGTCGCAGAAAATGAAAATCGCGCCGGGCGCTGCCATATAGTTTGGGAACGATATTGCGAGGACTGCGCTGTCATGGTCGTTTTTTGACCTGTTTCTTTCTAGCGGAGCCCTTCGGGACGTGCGTGTTGGTGTCAAATGAAAAATCGCGCTCGGTTTGTCGTGTTCGGCTGGCGAGGGGCTTGGGGCGATTTTTCATTTGCCGCAGCGAAGCGGAGGGGAACGCCGGCACCCACGTCACGCATACTTCACGCGAAAGGGGCAGGAAGCCGTCGCGTCGGATGCGATGCTCCAGAAAAGTGCAAAGAAATTCGAAGTAATGCCTTGCATTACAAGGAAGCACAGTGTAGTCTTATCTTGTATTGAGAGTTCGAGGAGACCAATCATGGCGGCAGCGAAGAAGGCTCAACCAGGCAAGGCGGTCAAAAGCAAGAAGCGTGCGAAATCGATCGTGAAGACAGACGATGGAGTGACAAGCAGTCTAAGCACTAGATTCGAGTCCCAACAGCGCGAATTGATTGAGGAGGCTGCAGGCAGTCTGAATATCAGTCCCGCAAAGCTCATCCGTGAAGCCGCCGTAAGGCGAGCCGTAGATGTACTCAATGCGTCCAGCGGATCACGGGGACGCTTGCGGGTGCTGGCTCGGGAGGTCGTACGGCAGATCATGAATCCGAGCGTTAAATACAAGCGGCCGAAGGGAGAATTCCGGGAGATGGGAGCAGCCGAGACGGTTGTAAAGAGTTTCATGCAGCCGCAGATACTCGACCAAGAGCCTCCGGACGATTGGCCAATATCGAACGTGGATGAGGCCACAATTGAGGCTGTGCGCCCAGACGATAAGTGCATCGAAGAAATTGAAAGTGCGTTTGCTTCTTGTCCCACTGAGTTTAGCGCGATGATCCTTGAAGCTTTGAGCACATTTTGGCGAGGTGAAAGCTACACACCAAAAGTGAAGATCGACGGATTGTTTGGTTCTGAGGAGGCGGAAAAATGAAACGACCAATACGGCTTCAGAAGCGCGACCTGCCAGTTCGCGTCGTAATCGATGGCGACGATGGGGCGTCCGTCGAGCTCGAGTTGGCACCGGCAAGCAAGAAGAAGTTGGGCGCCTACGTGCGCCGACCTGAGGGAATCGAAAAAAAGAACGACCAGGACGTTACTGGTCATTAATTCTGAACCAACCCGGTAG
The DNA here is from genome assembly GCA_030429365.1 of Phycisphaerae bacterium. Classification (GTDB taxonomy): domain Bacteria; phylum Planctomycetota; class Phycisphaerae; order UBA1845; family UBA1845; genus UBA1845. The sequence goes on along the minus strand of JAUIEW010000422.1, from coordinate 915 downwards.
CAAGCCAAGTCGACTCACATCGACGGTAGCCAGCCATGGGAACGAACGGTGCGACCTGCACCAGGAGTGTTGCTCATGGCTGATTGTGTATCTGGACAGCGAGAAAACCGGGAAGGGGTGAGGCGGGGCGGCGATGGCCCTTCCGAAGGAGGGGCCTCGACGACCGCCGCCGTCGGCATGGCGAATTCTGTAACACGCCATGCTCACTTTACAGGACCAGAAGATTGGACACCTCTTACCTGCGGTGTTGATTCACTCGATGTCTCGGTTCATGTGAACTGGGGAAGTGGATGGCAGTCGTTGTTCAACGCCCTTGAGGATGGGAAAGCAGAAGCAGCCGGAACCAAGGGGATTCTATTTTGCGGCGGGCCCTGGTTGATCCGCCCGAGCGGCAAGCGGCCTATGTATCGGTTCCACTTGCAGCGACCGGAACTGAGCCTCTTTATCGGCAAGAGTCAGACAGGGGACAGGCAGGCAAACGTCTATGCGTCGCTCTCGGCCGACTTGCTTTGGCACAAAGCTGTTGAGGGGGCGATTGAATTCCTGCGGTTGCGCATCGAAGAACTGGGGGGGAACGTTCTCGAAATCAAACCAAGTCGCGTTGACCTCTGCGCAGATTTTCTTGTTCCTGGCGGAATCGCGCTCGAGTTCCTTCGCGAATATCGCGTGCCTCGCAACTCAAAGATAAGGCTTGAGGAAGAAGGCCCGAGTCTTGAGACGGCGTACATCGGCAGCCGCAAGTCACCCATTCAGCTTCGCATTTACGACAAGTCACGAGAGATTGAAGCCAAGGGGAATAAGAATTGGTTCTGGTCGATCTGGGGAATCGAACCGTGTGCCGACGTTTGGCGAGTTGAATTCCAATTGCGTCGGGACGTCCTCCGGCAATTCCAGGTGGAAACGATACAAGGGCTG
>JAUIEW010000137.1 GCA_030429365.1 Phycisphaerae bacterium | reverse complement strand
TGACCCCGATGATCGAAGCCAACACGACGATCCCGACGTCCAAGAGTCAGGTCTACAGCACCGCGGCTGACAACCAGACGGAAGTCACCATCCACGTGTTGCAGGGCAATCGACCGATGGCCGCTGACAACCGTTCGATGGGTCAGTTCAACCTGTCGGGCATCGCGCCGGCTCCTCGTGGCATGCCGCAAATCGAAGTGACGTTTGACATCGACGCGAACGGCATCATCTCGGTGTCGGCGAAGGACAAAGCCACCAACAAGGAACAGTCGATCCGCATCGAAGGTTCGTCGGGTTTGAGCGACGCCGAAATCGAAAAGATGAAGAACGAGGCCAAGGAGCATGCAGCCGACGACCTCAAGAAGAAGGAACTCGTCGAAGCCCGCAACCATGCCGAGCAACTGGCATTCGAGACTGAAAAACAGTTGAAGGAACACGGTGACAAGGTGTCAGCCGAAACGCGTGGCAAGGTCGAAAGCGCCGTCAGCGCCCTGCGTGAAGCGGCCAAGGGCGACGATGCCGACGCGATCAAGAAGTCATCCGAAAACCTGATGCAGGAAGCGCAGGAAATCGGCAAGATCATCTACGAAGAGATGGCCAAGCAACAAGCCGCCCAACAGGCAGCCGGCGGAGCCGCCGAATCCTCAGGAGCAGACGCGGCCCCCGAATCCGACACAGCCAAAAACGAAGACGTCATCGACGCGGAGTTTGAGGTTAAGGAGAGTAAATAGAGACTTCTCACTATGTGCCTTTGACATCAACAAGAAAGGGTGCGCCCACGAGCGCCCCTTTCTTGTTGCAATGTCACGCGTCCGAGACATGCCTATCATAAGAACGCAACAAGATCTCCGATTAGCGCAAAACCTGCCCTTCTGCTATCTTTGCGGAAAAGCTTTCAACTCAAGGGATATCGTAAACAGAGACCATCTGCCTCCAAGCACCCTCTTTGACAAAGAAGATCGCGACCCACCACTGATTTTGCCAACGCATAAATCGTGCAATTCGCACGAGCACATATCAGATGAACTACTTGGACAATTCTTTACGTACTTCCGGGGAAAAACTCAGAAGCCACGCTCACGTAGGCTTGACATTGTTGACGACTTGAAGACCAACAAGACCTTTTCCCTTAGTCAGAGTTTTGATCTACACCATTTTATTGTTCGATGCCTGCGCGGCTTTCACGCGGCATTGTATTGGGAGTGGCTTCCAGAAAAAATGGACAACGCAATCCATCCACCAATTAGGGGAGGGAAACTGGATGGCGCAACACGAAGACCGACTGACAAACTTCAAGAAATGTTGGTTAAAGACGCAGGTGTTTCACAGCACGCCTTACTCTGTGGCATACTCAAGAAAAACCGTGTCGCGCGAAATACTGACAGGGTAGTAACGAGGAACGGGAAGTGCACATTCGAATGCATTTGGACTCACCTGGACAACGGAACACCAGTGTCAGTGTTCGGAATTAAGATTTACGAATGGCAGTGTTTTGACCAACGATTCGGGTACCCGTCAAGGGGGTGCGTGGGAATATACAGCCCTCCATCAGGTCGTCCTCGCAACGGTACCAAGTCCACAGCACTTGAATTCCCATTCACAAATGACAACGAGCTAGACCCCTTTGGCTCTTAGCGCGGGTGCCCCATCCTTGAGCGAAGCGGAAGGGTGGGGGACTGACTTTCACGCCTCCCGATCATAATATGCCGATCAGCGATTTGTCGTTTGCGCAAAGACGCAACCTACCCGGCGCTTGCCCGGTGTGCTTGTTGCTGATTGGCGTTGTACTTGTTGACGGCGATGATCAGATTCAAATCAAATGATAAGGGTGGCCCGGATTCTCAGATCCTGAGCCACCCTGAATTCATACTGCTTTCTCTGAACTTATGCCGTCTTCATCATGCCCGGCGATGCTATCGCGCCTTGCGCCGCTTGCCGACCAACACCAACGACAGCGTTCCCAGCAGGGCGGCCGTCGTGGGTTCGGGGATTGCCGGTAGGCCCAGCACCATTGTCGGGTAAGCCCGGGAGTTTATTGCGCTCTGATCCTGCAAATACATCGAGCTTACCGTTGCGCCTTCGGCGATACCAAAGTCGGAAAGATCAAGCGAGTGCAGCACCGGAGTCGCGGTGGCTGTCGCGTTACCCAACCCGCCGGTCGATTGGATCGGATCCGTACCGAGTTGGGATGGACTCGTGACGCCCCCTTGATAAGCATAATAGGGAATGGAGTCCACACCGAGGAGTCTGAATTCATCGGGGTCGTCCACCAACACGGAATTGATGCCGTCGAACGATACGTGGTAAGGGTCGGGACTGGCGAAGAAACTCGTCAATTGCACGCCAATCGCCGACACCAACACGTCCGGCCCGACATCGTTCTTGACAGGTTCGTCGAAGTCGACCTTGATAAACTCAGCCCCTGGACTTTGAAAATCTCCATTCCCCTTTCCCATATCAAAGAAGCCGGTATTGACATATTGATCGGTAAAGGCATTGCCGCGATTTCCGTCCAACGGGTTTGCATAGAGCAAAACCGTCCGCAAGTCCGTTGGCGAAGCGCCCGGTATGTTGACTTCGTCGAGGCTGACGCCAATCATCTCGCCGTAGGTATAGAAGTAATTGTCGCCGATACCGCCGCGCTGCACTCCGACTTGATTCAAAGTGAGTTTCTCGCCGTGTGCTCCGCCTCCCGAGCCGCCGGCCAAGACCACTTGCCCTTGAGCGTGCGCGCAAATCGACAGCGACGCCAAAAGCGCCGCGCACCGACTCATCATGCTTTTCATGTAAGCCCTCCCTCTCTCTAGAACTGGTGACATGATCGACCGGAAGCGGCTCTCCCAAACCACTCCGCCGAGGCAAAAAGTCTACCAAGACGCCTTTCGCGATTCAACCGCTCTGGCAATAGCCGCAATGGCCGTTTCGCTCAAAGGAAGCGGGACGAATACTTCACCTTTCGATGATGAAATGCCGAACTGGGATATGACTCCTATGCAAAGTCGTAGACCGCCACCGGTATTCCCTAATACGGTGCAGCCGGAGCGGTCGATTCAAACCAACAAGCTCAACGATGACTGACTTAAATCCAACTCGAATTCCAGTAATCCTTGAACCTAGTGATCGAAACCGCAGGTGGATATGAATTCAGTAGAATCCATCGTTGCAACAGTCAGCTCAAATTCGATACAGTAGCTATCGTCGCTGCGGGTTCGTGAAAAGACTGCAGCAAATACATGGGAATCATACGAGAAAGAGAGACGCCTCGGGCGGACTCTCTTTTTTTATTGCCTTCATCTGGACGCGACACCTTAGACCAGTCAGCCGGCAGGAGGACAGACTCATGCAAACCAGAAGACGCCACCCACTCGTCACGTTCATCGTGGCGATTTCGCTATGTGTATCTTTCGAGGCGGCGGCCGATCCGATCTTCACGGTTGATATCGTTCCGACCTCATCCACGACCGTTGCCCCGGGCGGCAGCGTGACATACGAACTCATCGGCGAACTCTCAGGCGATGTCGGATTCGGCCTCGCCTTATGGGGTACCGATCTTCAATCAAGCTACGCGATTGCGGGCGGCTTGCCGCAACTCGAACCCGGCCCGGAGATGGGAAGCTTCGTTAAACCGGACGGTATCACCAACCCAGCCGGATATGGCGGGACTCCGATCGGTGACGATTTGCTCGCTCAGATCGGCGGTGGACAAAACACGATCGGAAACACCGGTCCAGCCCCATTCCCGATTGGCGAGGTTGTCCAGGGAATTGGCATTTCGCCGGTCGTATTGGCGACAGGTCTTGCCAACCTTCCCACAACGCCCGGCGTATACGAACTTGAGATATCAAACATTATTGCCAACGTCATCACCGGCGGCAGCGGTCCACCACCAGCCGTCTATCCCGTAGCCGGAGCGATATCCGCACCCGGAGTGGGCGTGTTGGAAATCACGGTCATTCCAGAACCTCACAGCATCGCACTGATGGCGCTTGGCGGAGTTCTCATCTCGCGACGAATCCGCAAGTAGCGACACATCCAAATCCAGCATCAATCCAGCCAGACGCAACGGAGGATTTGCGTGGAGAACGGTCGAGGAGACTGATCGACCGCGATCCTTGCGCCTTTGGCGGGCTCGATTCTGCTCGACGATCCTGATCCAAGTTCCAAAGACGTGGGCCACCCGCATTCAAGGTTTGGGCAATCGGCCCCAGGAGTCCGATAACGCCCAAGCAAGCAGCATTAATGTTAATATTTGATTATTTAGGCTAATCTGAATGGTTTTTGTGTTTGCCAAAACGCAATTTAGCGATAATAATGGCATCGGGCTCGTGTGAGCCTTGTGGACTGGTTGTCGTTGCGGCCTTTGTTTGGCCAGCATTCGGACGCCAGCAAGTCGAAGCGACGCGATGGATTCAACGCGGCTTCGCCCAAGGAGATCGATCATGACTTGGAACCTTTGCCTGCCAGTCGCCGCCCAGCCGTCATGCGTGGTGCTTTCGTTTGAACGATTTGAGTTATGCGACCTGTCTGTGATGCAATCAACCACACAACAATCATGCCGTAAGAAACCCGTTTCGTTATGCCACGCGCAGAAGGAGTCTGTGCAATGTGCGTAAGCATTCAATGGGCAAGCTGCGTAGGCATCCGATGATCCGTTGGTAACCCCATAAACAATAAATTGGAAAGCTCACCGAATACACGGTCGAGTTGGTTGGCGATATGCGGTTGTGCCTAAACGACTGCCCGTTGCCTGATAAAATTGTGCGAGCGTCGATTCACCTCGTTTACAAATGAGGAAGCGACCTGCGCGGCACCGCTTGCGGACATTCCGCGAACGGTCTGAAGGAGAGATTTGAAATGAACTTGAACCCCACAGAATTTCACGACGAAAAACTGTCAGCAGAAACCAAGCGCCCAAGCACCGGTCGTGGATGTCGCACATGGCTGGCATTGCTGTTAGCCGCTATTTCCCTGACGCAGGTCGCATACACCGTCCTCGTGGTCGATCCTTCGATGGAGGAATTGAGGAACGGCCACGCCCGGACGACAACATCGGATAGCACCAAGGATTCGAGCAACGCGCACGTAGCATCCTTCGGCGAGTAGTGAATAGGGTCCGCTGTGCGGACCATGTTAAATCAAGTGATCGGTCCGCACAGCGGACCCTACGTGCTTGCAGCGCTCTTAAGCGCTGCGGCGACCGCGAGGAACAAGCCGACCGATACAATCGCAACAATGACGTACGCGAGACCGATCACGGTCGTTGCCTCGTATGCTGCATTGGCCCACCATGGCCGCGGCGTTATTCTGGCCGCAAACAGAAGCATCAGCGCGGCTGAGAAGCACAAACCAATCACCAGCAGGCGCCGACTCCATCGCCCAAGCAGCATGGCGAGTCGTTCGTCGGGAATGCGTTTGGCAACCAGTTGGGCGTGCTTCAATGACAGCGCGAGACTGACCACAAACGCGAGATTGAGGAACACGCCCATCAGGACGGAATAGAAATTGGGCGCGACGTGGTATTTGAAGACAAATATCAGCACACCAAGGAGGATCGCCCCGCGGGCCAACCGCCGGATGGCTGTCGTGCGTTCGAGTAGGTATTCGCGCGGCTCCTGCGACGTGATCAAGAAGACGCCAAGCAGCGCGATCACAACGGAAGCCGTCAAAACAACGCGAAGAAGGTATGGCCCAACCTTCAGCCAAGCATCGATCTGAAACCCCGCAAGTTGGACGGCTGCAAATGCCATCCCGCCCACGATCAAGTACGCGAAGAACAATCCAAACGCCGCACTGACAAGTAGCGCGCCTCGGTACATGCGCATCACCCAATTGGGATCAGCGTACCTGAGAAGATCGCCCTGGCAGGAATCGGAAATCGCCCTGCCGCACTCCGGGCACGATCCGCCGACGCCCAACCCGCGCAGGTTGTATCCGCAAACCGTGCACCGTACGTCCTGTTGAAGCGCGGCTGACGCTGATGGTTGTGAGGTTTCGTTCGACACCCTGTACCTTCCCAGCCGATCGGCTCTGCTACCATTCGATGGGCAACGCCACACCTCACGCCATTCCAAATACCAGCCGATTTCATAATGGCCAACTGCCAGCAATGCTGTAGTCTTAGATCTTCAACGTCAACCGATTACTGGCAAACATGTCGGCACGCCCCCACCGGAGCGCACAAGTGACTGGCGCGAATCCAACCCCGCTTCACGCATGGCTGCGACGGCGCATCTTATTGCAGTGCGTCGGTCGGTTGGCGATGGCGCTTGGAATGTTGGCTCTGGGCGTCGTTGTGCTCTATTTGACCTACTGGTTCGTGTACGGAATCTGGTACTTCGCGTTTGTCAGACTTGGGGCGCCCGCACACGTTGCACCTTTTGTCTCCGCAGGATTTCTGGTTCTGCTGTTCATTGGAAACGCGCGGACCGATCGTCAGTACCTGGAGGAGTTGAGCGTCACGACCGGAACATTCTCCAACGAAGTGGTCACGTTCTACCTGCCCGGTATCGGCATGGCCTCAAACATCAATCCCATCGCACCGGACTCCATGCACACCAGTGTCAAGATCATCACCACGCTGCTCTTCTCCGGGCCGCGTGCCATCGTCGCCGCATACCGCTGCTTGCGGATGGCCCTTCGACTGATGCGCATCAAGACGGAACCGGTGTCGGCTGTCATCGACTTTCTCTACACGCGATCAAGCCGCGTGGATTTTCAAACCATCGTCGCGAATGTCTCCGGCCTGAACCCCGTCGAGACATTCCCACAAGTGACGCAAATCGAGGGCATTCTATTGCTGCGTAGTGAGCCAGCCGGCCTCACTATCAGCTCCGAACTTCGAGAAGAGATCGACGCAGCGATCAAATCCAACTAGCCAATCGCTCCAAGAAACGGGCAGTCCAGGTGACTCGAATTCGGTGTCTCGACAGGATAGAATCGACTCGGTTCAATCAGCCGCCTCCATCCTTATGCGAAAAGCCAGGTGGCGGAACTGAATTAGTATGACGCGAATTATTGACGAGCGACTTCGCCTTTGTCAGCGAGTTGAATCATGAATATTCCAGACCTTCCGGATGATGCCAACGGAGATGCGCTTCGACGTGTGTTCCTCGACGGGTCCGATCCATCTCGACCGATGGACATTGACTTTCATGTCGCGGTACCTGACGAAGTTGCCGGCGAGAAAGTAGCGGCAGCGGCGTCACAGCGCGGTTATGACACGGAAGTTGTACGCGAAGAGGATGGCAGCTTGACCTGTTGGTGTACAATCAACATGCTCGCCACCCATCAAGGCATTACCGATTCGGAGGAGCTGCTCGCCAAGTTGGGCGCCCCCTATGGCGGCTACCCTGACGGCTGGGGTACTTATGGTAACGCCGACGATTCGTAGGAGACTAGCCAGCACAGCGGACCTTGCATTCACCTAATGGACTTGCCATGGCAGACAACATCGAACCAACCGATGATCAGTTGAACGAAATCAACGCCGAGATTCGAGAGACAGCCCTTCGCGCGCGCGACGAACTGCTTGGCGAAACCATACTGGCGCTCATCCCATACCTCGAACCGGGTGACATGGATGGCGTATCATTTCAACACATGGAAAACGAGTTGCCAGAGAGCGCGATCGAGAAAGCCAAAGAGCGCATGCTTCGCGACCTGCAGTTTAGAATCGCGAAACGGATGATCGCTGATAGTGAATGACACGAGTTTTTTTGAATTATCTGAAATTCAACCGTTAGATTTCGCCGTTCAAACGCCAACAAGAATATATCCGAGTTTTGTCCTGGTTTACGTGGTGGCAACATAGATTCATTCTTGATTGCAACCGCGTGTGTATTCGTGCGCATATTGCCCCAAGATTCGCGATTTGACACAGAAATATGCTACGTGTGAAGGTCCGAATTCACTTGGTTTGCATATGTCGCGACGATTAAAATAGGACCATTGTCAACTCGGGCTGTCGGATCAACGAAGGTACGCACGAAGCAGGAGACCAAGTGATGAAATCCATGGCGAAACTAATGTATGTTGGCGACGCGATGCATGATCGGGCGTACGGCAGAAGGCCGTTGGGGTACATTGCCGCTGTGGTGGCGACACTCGTGTTGGTATCAAGCACAACGGCCAGCGCCCAGGTGCTCTCGATTCAAAGTTCCGACCGGGAGGTTGCGGCTTTTGGAACCAGTACATGTCTGGGTTGCGGCGAAAACGGTGAGGACGTCATCGTCTCCAATGGCAACTCAATCCCCAGCACCCAGTTGGGCGTCTTCGACGAAAACGTCTTCAGCCTTGGCAGCAGCGCGTTTCAACAGAGCACCGTGTCTCCTCACCTGATCTCGGGCACGGGCGGTAATTTGCTTGGAGGTAGCGGAAGCAATGACGGACTCAGCAGCATGCTCGTCGACTTTACGGTGCTGCAGACCGGTCTGTTCCAGTTGACCGGAGAAATCTCGGTCAATACCTTCAATTCATCTGATAACACTGCGCAGGTTATCTTGGGTTCGTCCGGCGGCGACTTGTTGAATGAAGTCGTTTTCAACAACGGCACCATCAGCTTCGATGAATCCTACCTGCTCGAAGCGGGCACCATTTACACCTTGGACATCTCGATCGAAGGAAATGACTTCGGCCTTGGCAGTGAAGGCGGTTGGACCGTCAACCTGGTCCCCGAACCCAGCACAGCCGTCCTGATCGGCGCGTTCGGTTTGGCGGTCGGTGCGCGTCGGCACAAACGCCGCGTGATGTGATTAAAGGTTGTCGATGGCTTCGACCGCTCGGACCGTAGCTTCGCAGATCTGATCGACGATGCCTTGAATCTCTTCGGTGGCGCCGGAAGTCTGTTGCGACAGACTCTTGATCTCGTCGGCCACAATGGCAAACGCCCTTCCAGCGTCACCGATTCGAGCGGCTTCAACGGCCGCATTGAGCGAGATCAGATTGGTTTGCCGCGCAACGGTGCTGATGATTCGGACGACGTTGCGCATCGATTCTGAAGCGTTGGCCAGATCCTCACACACGGCGCGGAAGTTGGAGATTTCGGTGCCAAGCGTAGCGCGGCGCCTCTCCGCATCCTTGAGTGCTTCGGAACGGTCGCGCATGGCGTTGGTCGCCTTGTTGATTCCCTTCGCCGCGTGAAGGTAGATCCCCTGCATACCGCGTTCAAGAACGAGCCGGTGAAACTCATCTCGACTCGCACAATCCAGCGACGCAAACGACTCTCGAACAAACGCATCGTTGACGTCCAGCATGTGGTTGATCGCGTGAAGCATCCGCCCCAGATCACCGTCCACGTCGATATGCAGCAGACGCGCCTCGAGGTCTCCTTCGGCCGCGGCCAAGCAGACGTCCGTGGCTTTTTGAATCCACTTGCCGCTTGAATCACCGGTCGCTTTGTATGTGCTTGGAGCGTTTAGCGTTGTACCGACGGGCATTTGACTTCATCCGGATAGCGTTCGTGACCATTCACCGCGCGATTCACGCGCTGACCAAGTTTGCCTCAACGGGCGCTGCGTGTTCCGATGGCGCCGTGGCATTCTGCTTCTTGCCGCCGTCCTTGGAACCTGCGCAGAGTGAGAAGATAAACTCCATGTAGGACATGCCCTGCTGTTCGAGCAAGTCGAGCAAAATGGCAGTGGAAGCCGCCATCTGCTCTTTGTTCTGCGGGAACTTCTTCTCTTCATCAAGAAGCAGTTGATATATGCCTTCGATTTTCTCGACCACATCGCGATCCGGATACCGGCGGTTGGAGTGGTATCCGGTGATCTGCCCGTTGGCCCCAAATGTCGGCGTGACGTGCGCGAGCACCCAATAGTGATCACCGCTCTTGGCCCGGTTGATCACGTATGCGAAAATCTCCTTACCGGCCTGCACCGTGTCCCAGAGAAGCTTGAACACGCATCGCGGCATCGCTGGATGCCTGATGCAGTTGTGCGGCTGCCCGATGATTTCGGCTTCGGTGTACTGCGCAACGCGAAGAAAGACCTCGTTGGCGTACGTGATGATCCCGCGCGTATCCGTCTTGCTAACGATGATCTCGTCTTCACCAAACGTGCGTTCGACGCCTGTCAGAAATTCCGAGGGACGTGCCATGATAGAGTGACCCTGTGCAATAGTTCTCCGCCAACTGTCATCGCATCGACAGTCGAGGCACGACTCTGGATAGAGAGCTTAGAATTCGACAAGTTTTGTCAAACCAAACACCGACCGCGCCAAGTGAGTCTAATGGCGCAGGTATTGAGGGACATCGTTTGATCTAAATGGACCAAGACTGAAAAACCCCGCCACTTCCAGCAAACGTTGCGGGAATCGAACACTCGCCGTAGCCTTTACAGACGATGTGCCAGAGCAAGTCAATCGACGAAAGCGCCATGTTGGCCGACGTTTATTGCCCCAAGTGTGCTTACTCGCTTTTCGGAACCCACGGCGACCGCTGTTCAGAATGCGGATATGTACTCAAGGGGCTGCGCTCACCCACCTGCCAAATCCCCTGGGGCCATCGCGAAAAAGGCGGTTGGCTGACGCGCTATTGGCGAACGGTATGGATGGTCACGTTTAAGAACGCGACGTTCTGTGAAGAGTACGCACGCCCCATCAATTACCGAGATGCCCGCAGATTCCAATGGGTCACGGTTGCGCATGTTTACATCGTCATGCTGGTCGCGTCTTGGGTCGCATACAATGGCTACAAGCCAAAGACCAACGTCTTTACACCAACAGGGTCAATGTTTTATCCGGCATTCACAAGCGCTACCGATCCTTGGGAAGTCGCATACAACGAACGTTGGTTGCCCGTTGTTGTTCTGGCAACTGTATTGCCGCTGCTCATGGCGATAACCAGTCTCCCCAGCTACTTCTTTCACCCGCCCACAATCAATGTAAAACGACAAAATGCCGGCATTGCGTTGAGCTACTATCTGTGTGCACCGTTAGCCGGTGTCCCAGTCATCATGACCGGCTTGCTCCCACTGATTTGGTTTTCTGATTTCTCGAATGATTACGGGGCGTTGTCCGCGATTGCAATCGGCTATTCATTTGGCGTTGCAATGCTTACGTGGTGGGTGACGCTTGTGCGCTCCGCGCGACGGGTAATGCCTCAATTGGACAAACGGGCTCTTTCAATTGGAATCGGCGTGCCAGTGCTTTGGGCCCTCAGCGCAGTCTTAATCGTCGGCGCGTTTCCCGTTTCACTTTTGTTCGTGATCCTTGTCTTCAACAGCTTGTCCTAAACCGAGTGCGCGACGTGCTTTCCTCCATTTTTCGCGACCCTCCAAAGCAAAGATAATGTCGCCCGCCCTGATCCCGGCAGCCCCCCATTCACCCCGAAGTTCCTTCCCGCCGTCATCAACACCATCCGCACCAATGCTGTAGAGCACGGCGAAACCGGAAGAGTCACCAAGCCGAATCGGTCCGCCATCCGGGTCGAACGGATCGCGCGGCAACGCGTCGAGGTACTCGGGAACCAATGCCTCCAAATCGACCGGGCGCGCACCGTGATCGCACTGATACAAACGGATCGCCAAGGCGATGGCGGCCATTCGTCGTGTAGCCACGGTGCGAAACACCTGCCGGGTAATCCCCGAATAAGTCCTGCGCCAATTCCCAAACTTCGAAATCGACAGCGGATATTTCATGGACGCGAGCAGCGAAAATTCTTCCTTTTCCTGCGGAATCAATGCGTCTGCACTTGGCCAGTCGGCTTGAGCAGCTGCGACAGCAACCTGCTGATTCAAGCGAACAACGCCTGCCGCATCGAGAACATGGCAAGGTTGAGCCATGATCCTGAATGGAATGTCCAGCCAACGACTCGACCCCAGCGCCGCACTCGCACCAACCTCGTCGAGATTCTCGACATATTTGAAAAGCTGAAGCGATTCAGCGTGAAATGCATCAATCGTCGTGCGTCGCAGCCGGCTGTCATCGAGCAGTGTCTCGATCAGCGCTTCAACATCAGCTCGGATTTCAGGCTGATCCAATCCATTCGACATCGGCGCCGGCTCATCCGAGATTGACGAATCCAAATCTTGAACCAGCGTCAGGATCAAACCCTCGCAGGCCCATGCAACCATGCTTGAAATCAACGCCGGATACTCCGCAATTGAATCGCTGAATACGACACCGTCGTGAATGGTCCGAATCATGGCTTGGTCATCGTGGTCTAACCGCTGCTGCGTACCGGCAAACCAGAGCAACTTGGCCAAGTTGCGTTGCGGCGCACCTGGCGTATTGGCAGGCAATCGGGCGCTCCAAGCCACCTCGGGCATGAACCTGGCTTGATGAATAAGATCGAGGGCAATTGCGTTCTTGGTCAGCAGTTCGCGCGCGACGTCCCCTTCGGATTCATATGCCTGCGGATCATCCAGGAATGAATCGATCGTCAAGCCCGTGCTGGAAGTGAACACCAATTGCGTCATCGCCTTTTCGAGTAACAATGCTGCATTGTTCTCGTCAGCGACGGCATCCAGCCCAGCATTGATCTCGTCAACGCTGACGGGCCGTCCCTCCGCACGGATTTCCTCCCTCGCCCGCTCCAACCGTCGGTCGGCTTCGTACCCCCAGTACAATCGCAGCCCGACCAGCAATACCACCAACACCAAGCCAGCCAGCGACAGTCGTTTCAGCCACCAATACCTCGGCGGAACCGGCAAAGCCCCCTCAACAGCATCAGCCAAATCCAATGTGTCCTGTTTTTCTTGCAAAACCTTCTCGCTTTTCGATTGATCTCGCGATGTCGGTCATCGAGTCCCTCTGCCAAACCCGACGCGAAAATATGCGGCTGAGTGCCTCAAAAACCAACTCTTCCAACCCGGGCTGCGGATTTGCAATCGATTCCGTATGTCATGACATCTATATCTACGTCAGCGGGGAGCGTTCACAGTACAGATAGTAAGGACAGACCGAACCAAAAGAATTTGCAAGCTTTACGACAGGCTTTCAAAAGCCACCATGGGGGATTTGCAGCGGAGGCGGTTCACCAGCGCGCAAGCGTTGATGATCCGCCTCTCTGTTTCATCTAGACCCAATCAGCGTTCGCCGATGAGGTTCCGTCAGTACTTGCTGCTGGCGTCCACGTGGTGCACGCGCTCCAGCAGCGCCGATATCGACTTGTTGTCGTTCGGATCGTGATTGATATGCGCGACCCGCCATCGATCCTTGGCGTATTTGTTCAAGTGTGTTTGCAGGTCGGAGAAATTGCAGCGCAGCGTGTGGTACTCATACCGAAACGTCGCCTCCACCGGCAATTCGCACTCCGCCGGTTCGATTTTTTCCACCATCACGTTCATGCCCGCGACAGTTTGGGCGGCAGCATCCTCCGTTTCGGCGTCGACCAACATCTCGACATCTTCGGCAGTTTCTCGGCTCGCACCAGTGACATGGAATTTCATCGTTTTGACCTCCAGGTTG
>JAUIEW010000421.1 GCA_030429365.1 Phycisphaerae bacterium | reverse complement strand
ATACTTTGATCGCCACGTCGCGCTGCGTGGCTACGTGCGTGGATCGAAAGACAACACCCTGACCGCCGCGTTGGCATTCGCTACCGATTTTGTATCCGGGCAGTGCTTTCGAGAGCGCTGCGGCAATCAGCGAATCGCTTTCGATCGTCGGCGTCAGGGCCTGAATCCGCGTTTTGGAAAGGTCCTGCCCCTCAGCGGCTAGAAACTCACGGCAAGCCGCGTCGATCCAACTCAAGTGATCGTGGGGGGCTGTACCTTTGGCTTGATCGTCAGTCTGTTTGCTCACGCGAATTTCACCTCAACCAACACTGCGACAAACGCAGCACCGCATTCACGCGCCACTTCCAAAAAACATGGATTGTGTTCCCAGAATCTCGCGCAGGCGGTCCTGGGCCCGGGCTCGCAGCATGTGGACCGCACCAGTTGAGCGTTCCAATTCTACGGCGACCTCGTCGATCGGTCGGCCCTCCAGATCGTAAAGGCGGATGACCTTGGCATAACGCTCGGGCAGGGCGGCGATGGCGGACTCGACGGCTTTGCAGAGTTCGCTGCGACCAACCTGTTGGCTGGGGGTGGAGATTGAGGCGCTTATCATTTCGTAAAGTCCGACCAGCGAGTCCTCGTATCCGCCAGGTTTGATGCGATTTCGCGGTTGCGGCTGCTTCTTGCGGCTTAACCCTTTGATTGCGTCGCGGAGATTGTTTTCTGCGATGCGGCGCAACCACGCTTCGAACGATGACGCTCTTTCGGGATCGAACGACTTGATGCGCAGAAATGCTTCGAGGTAGGTCACCTGCATCACGTCGGCTGGCTCGATCATTGCCTGCCACGTCGGGCTGATCTGCAGTGCGCGTTCGACGGACGGCCCATGACAACCGAGCAGTTCGGTCAACGCCTTAGTTTCGCCAGCGATTGCTCGCTGAATGAGTTGTTGGTCTTGATTGTCCAATGATTTGCATCCGGGCCCCTTGGGACGGTCTCAGTATAGACCGCAGAAGTTTCAAAAAAAAGCGTGAATCGTCGTCGGCCCTTGTCGCAGCAATGGCTCAGGGGGCTTTTGTGGCCCGATGAGACATTGGATTTTGCGATGATGCGCAAGACAGGAGACATGAACGTGATGATCAGAAGTAGAAAAATGACCCAGTCGATTTCGAGTACGGCGCTGACGCTGCTGTTTTGCGGCGCGTGCGGCGTTAACGCGCCAGAACCTCAGCCGGAACCCTTTCCGAATTCCGATCCTGACCCGATCAATACGAATGGACCAGATCCCGTCGATCCGGATCCGGTGACGCCAGACCCGTTTGATCCCGACCCCGTTGATACCAATGGCGTCGATCCCATCGAGGAACCCGGTCCGGCAGACCTCATTGGGGTGTGGCGATTGGTCGAGGACTTGGCATTTGCGAACCACGTGGAATACGACGCGAGTTACATCCAGTTTGCAGAGGATGGATTGGCCATGACGTTTGGCCGGGACGAATCAACGTCAGTCAAGGAATGCAATGATGTCGAGTATCGTATTGTCGGTGATTCGGGGCTGACATTTGAGTCGTATGAGTACGGTCGCGAGTTTCTGGTCTATCGGTTTGATGGTTTCGACAAAGTGATTGTGACCAATCAACGCGGAATCAAATACACGCTGATCCGCGAGGAGTTCGTGCCAGTCGAATACCTCTGCATGACGATGGAGGAGTTGAGTCGGATCGACACGGAACTGGAATGGAACAGCTACGGCGATCTGGAGTTTGATGGTGAAACGTTCTGGTTCAACACGTCACCCGGCATAGACATTGCCATGGTGTCGACAGTGGGCCTGGTCGGGCAATCGGTCACAGGACCAACAGATTTCCCATTCATGATCGCAATGCAAGGCAGTGACATCTGGACGCACGACGCAAGTGGAAGCGATGAGGTGATCAAACGCTACACGCAAGCGGGCGTCGAAGTTGATTCGGTGGATTCGCGCAATGAACTGGGTTTTCAAATCAATATGCAAACAGCGGCTGTCGACCCGGTGACAGAGGAACTGTTCCTCTTCGGGAAGGCGAGTGAAACAGGCGTACGGTCCATTCTCCGAGTTGACACCAGTGCTCAGCCGAATCGGCTCATTGAAGCCATCGACTTCGACATTTACTTGAATTCCCTGTCGCACGACGGGGAGTACCTTTGGGGGCTCGACGACTTTCGACTGGTTAAGATCGATCCGGCCACCTATGAGGCAGTGGAGACGTTCAATCTGAGGTCGATCGGATTTGATTCCGCACGAGTCGCCACGCTTGGCGAACGGATCTTTGTGATGATAGATTCGCATGAACTTGGTATGGCGTCGATCGCAG
>JAUIEW010000420.1 GCA_030429365.1 Phycisphaerae bacterium | reverse complement strand
CGACATGTAAGCGAGCGTGCCGATGAGTTGGCCCATGTCAGTCTGCATGGTGGTGACTTGAACGTCAGAGTCGATGGCCCGGGCGACGCCGAAATCAAGCACCTTGGGTTGGCCGGCCTGGGTCACGAGAATGTTCGCCGGCTTGAGGTCACGGTGAATCACGCCCTTCTGATGTGCGTGCTCCACGGCATCGCAAATGTCAGCCAGCAGTTTGAATCGTTGGCGCGCGTTCATGTTGGCGCTTCTGACGTGTTCGAGCAGCGGTCGCCCATCGATCAGTTCCATCGCGAAGAACGGCTGCATCCCGCTTCCAGTATCCGCGACGCCAGCTTCGTAAATGTGTGCGACGCCGGGATGTTGAAGTCGTCCGAGTATTTGGGCTTCATGTTGAAACCGACGGAGCAGTTTGGGAGTGGCGACACCCGGCCTGATGACCTTCAACGCCACACTGCGATGCGGGTTTCCCTGTTGCGCCTCGTACACGACGCCCATTCCGCCCTCACCGATCTTGCG
Source organism: Phycisphaerae bacterium (assembly GCA_030429365.1). Taxonomy (GTDB): domain Bacteria; phylum Planctomycetota; class Phycisphaerae; order UBA1845; family UBA1845; genus UBA1845. Next base: position 1,826 of record JAUIEW010000420.1, on the reverse strand, counting down.
AACGATCTTGTACTTGCCGATGGATTCAGGAATCGCGTCGTTGCCAACGATTGCGTCCGTGACGAATGCCTCGAATTTTCCATCCAATGCCTGCGTGGCAAAGGGATCGCCGTCATCGTCGTCAACCGCAAGAAACATCTCGACATCGCGCCGCAATACCTGGTCCGCCCCGCACGCTTCGGCGAGGTACGCGTCGCGCTCGCCTGGCGGTAATCTTCGAACCGCGACGAAGATTGCGCAGACCTTTTCGTGATGGGTTTGTTCAGGATTCGTCATGATTGCCCAACCGAATCGCCAGCCAAGCCCGCGCTGCCGCCCAATCGTCTGCCACCGTCGTCGTGCTGACGTTCAATGCCCACGCTGTTTCTTTCACCGTCAGCCCTCCAAAGAAGCGCAGTTCGACAATACGACATTGCCTTGGACTGAGCGTTCCCAATTCCTGCAACGCCTCGTTCAGCGCATGGATATCCCAATCACGATTACCGTCGGGTGTAATGGCCTGGCTTAGTGTGACCCGCTGCCATCCGCCTCCGCGCTTGGCAGCCGCCCCTCGTTTGGCATGCTTGATGAGGATCTGCCGCATCGCCGTCGCAGCCACAGCCATGAAATGGGCGCGATTCTGCCAACTCGTGTTCTTGCCTCCGAGGAGTTGCACAATCACTTCATTGACCAGCGCGGTCGGCTGCAACAAGTGTCCCGGGTTCTGTCCGCGCATCCGAACTTCCGCAATCGCCCGCAACTCATCATGCACGAGCGGCAGAAGTTCGTCGGCTGCCGTCGGATCGCCACCGCTGAGGCGGTCCAGAATTTCCGTTGCGTTGCGATCTGCCGCCATGAGCATTGCCGTGTTATTAGGACCCTGAATCGATATGAGACTTCATTGTACCCGCAACGGCCTCCATCCTCAATCCATTGCAACGAAAGGACTTACAGCAATCGACGAAACGCAATGACAAACGATATGAAAAAAGCACGCATTGAAGCGGCACATCTGGGTGCGTTTGGGCTTTACCCGATTGGACGGCCAATTCGTCTTGGGGAAGGCGACGCGTCGAAGGCCGAGAGTTTCATCGGAGAACTGTTATGTCAAAGTGCGTCATTTCAATCGTGGCTATTCTTGCGGGTTTGTGTGCGTCTTCCGACGTATTCGCGTCGAGCGTGACGGCCAGCATTCTCGATTCGGTTGGTAACCCGCATTCCACCGCGGTGTCACCGGGCGACACTTTTGACATCACCGTTCAACTTTCCGTTGCAGAGAGTTTGGTCAGCGGCGAGTTTCGCGTCCAGGAACTTTCACAATCCGGAATCTTCACCCTCGATAGCGTTGCCTTTACCGATGCCGACTGGAATGTGAACCTCGTCGTCGATCCGACAAGCGAAGCGCTGGGGGCTGGTAATGGATTTACGTCTGGCGTGTTCGGGACCGTGGCCGACGATCTTGTCAGCGGCATTGGCGTGGGCACGTTCGACTTTGCAAGCATCAGCGTATCGGTCGATCCGCTTGCGGCGACGGGCGACTACTATCTAAACCTCAGCAACCTCGTATTTGGCGATCTGAACTTTGATCAAATTCCGTCGGTCGAAACGGGGCAGGACTACCGAGTCATCGTCCCGGAACCGGCATCGATGTTTCTAATGGTCGTGGGGATAGGCTGCATGCTGCGCTCTCGGTGGTTGCGCAATCGAATTCCCACGCTTATCATTGGCTTTGCTTCGATTGTATCTGCAACTTCTGCGTATGCAGATCACGACGAACTTCCGCAATTCTACATGGACAATGAGACCGTCGTCACCTGCACAGGGCAATTCTACGATTCCGGCGGCCC
>JAUIEW010000136.1 GCA_030429365.1 Phycisphaerae bacterium | reverse complement strand
GGCTTGGTCTGCTTTCTCACGCACATCAGACCATTGCAATTCGGTCCCCAATGCAAACCCGACGCTAACCGTGACACGATCGAATGCGGCGTTTTTGGGGTGTGCAATATTCATTTCCCAGACAGCTTGGCGGAGGCCTTCGGCCAGACCGACTGCACTTTCTTCTGACCGGGACGGTGAGATGATGACGAACTCCTCACCCCCGAACCGGCCAACGACATCGTCTCCACGCACTGCGCGCACAAGGGCCTTGGCAATGGCTTGCAGGCACTCATCGCCAGCCGCATGGCCAAACGTGTCGTTGTAAAGTTTGAAATGATCCACGTCCAACATGATCACAACATAGGGCTGGCCAGAATGCTGGGCCTGGGCACAAATCAGGTCAGCGATTTCGTCCCAGGCTGCTCGATTGAGTAGTCGTGTGAGTGGGTCGATTCGGCTCGATTGAGAGAGTTCAACATTCGCCTCGGCGAGGGCTTGATACATCTGAGTGGCACCCTGTTCCAGCCGCCGTTGTGCTCCGCGATCACGCGCACAACGCAGCGCCCTTTCCAGCAATTCACTGCTGAGGTCAGACTTGGTGACATACTCGTCCGCGCCGGCGCGGACCAGATCGACAGCCGCATATTCACTGCCGGCGCCTGTCACGACAACCACGGGGCGAAAGTCCCCCGATGCTCGCAGCCGGCGCAGGAACTCCAGCCCAGTCTCTTTGCCAAGCCTGTAATCAAGGCAGATAACATCAACTTCTTCCTTATTCAGCACAAGGCTGGCTTCTCGAAGCGTTTGAGCGAGCAGCACGTCGATATCGATATGCCCCACGCCTCGAGTTGCCCTGCGCATTAACTCCGCGTCCGCAGGATCATCTTCGATGTGAAGCATGACTAGTTTTTCTTTCAACATTAGTAACCCTCCGGCAAGGTCACTTAGCTACAACATCATTCACCAATGGACGCAATGAAACTTTCGTCCACCAACGGGCATCTGCAAATGGTGGCACTGTATTTGCTTCTCGGTCTTAGAGTACGGTTCCGCTTAAACGCATGCGGGCTCTTCATGGGTCTGCCCCGCGTTTGCATCCACGTCGTTGACTTCCCGATGCGCTTGGATCGAAAACCTAAAATCAGACCATCGACCAAATTCAGACTCCACCCAGATTGCCCCGCCATGTCGTTCCACGACCCTGCGACAAGTCGCCAGGCCAATACCGCTGCCTTCGTACTCCGCCCGACCGTGGAGCCGTTTGAACGGTGTGAATATCGGATCGGCATATTGAGATTCAATTCCAATCCCGTTGTCGCGAACAGATAAAATGGCACCGTCTTCCGTCGCACACTGACTGATCTCAACCAGTAGTTCGCGTTCGTTCGATCGAAATTTCAACGCATTGCCAATGAGGTTCCTAAACAATTGAGTCAGCATCACTCTGTCGCCCAATACCAACGGCAATTCTCCGCACTCGATTGTCGCACCGACTTCATCGATTCGAATCGACAGCGCTTCCATTGCATCCTTGACGCATCTTTCCATGCTGACTACTTCCAGTTGAAGGGCACGCCGCCCGGAACTGCAAAGTTCCAGCAGATCGTTCACCAAGACATCCATTCGCGTCACGGCCTCCAAAATGAAACGCAGATCCCCTTTCGCTTCATCAGACAAATTGTCACCGATGTCCGTACGAAGCAACTTGCTGAACGACTGAACCTTCCGAAGGGGCTCCTGCAAATCATGACTTGCCGCGTAAATGAACTCGTCCAATTCTGCGCTTTTTCGCCGTGCAAGTTCTTGCTGCTCAAGAAGCTGGGCATCCTCCCTCTTTGTTTTGGCCAATCGTTCGTCGACCAGACCGTGCCATTGGCACAGCGACTTGGCCGTCGCCGCCAATTCGCCGATTTCATCACGCCGACCAACATGCGGAATCTCATCCGATGCATTGCCAGCAGCCAAATCCTCGAGCCGACGAACGATTGTCCGCAACGGGCGGGCGGTTGTTCGCGTGATCCAAACACCCACCATGACTGCAAGTGCGATTGCGACAACGGCCAATCGATGGCTGAATTGAGCGTAATACGCGAGGCCTGAATCCATGTCGCGGGCCAACTGCTCAATCGACGCAGCCCGGATCATTCGAAACTCGCGGGCTGATTGGAGTAGATCAGCCGCCGCGGCGTCAATCGGTTTCGAATCCTGCTCGTACGCTTCACCGCGTCGATTCCGATCGCGGACAGTTTCCGCAAACAGTGCCTCGTGGGAATGCAGATAAACGAGCATTTTCTGCACATAAGCCCGAGTGTCTTCGTCCAAAGAACTTGAGTTAAGAGAATTGAGGCATGCCGCGATCGACGCCTGCAGTTCAGCGGTCTGGGCTAACGATGTGTTACTACCTGTATGAACAAATGAGACGACATGCCGCCCCATCGTCTCGATCAACGTCTCGATTTGACAGCCGATCACCAATTCACGCCGGAGAATGTTGTTGTCATTGAGATCGCGTCGGGCCTGCTGTTCGCAACGATAGGCGACAAACGCCATCATGGCATCGAGCGACAGAATCACTGCAAAGCCAAACGCGATCCGCGCGCCAACGCTGAGGTCGGTGATTCGCCTTGTTGGACTGGTCAAGTCTGGCAATTCGCAACGCCTATCGAGACTTCAAGCGAGACATTCCACCGCATGTCATGACCCGTCCATCGGGACCGATGTGGGTACTGCGGACGACTTCCGACCAATGCGAGACCAGCGATTCAAGCTGGTCCAGAAGCAAAATGATTAGAATCCAACACGATTGAATTGGTTCGCAGATGCAGCAATCCCAACGCCATCAAATACACTGGGGTCTCGTCCATTGAAAATCGACACACATTGCATCAGGGATTCTACGTGTGATGAAGGAATCGTCGCATGGTGTTTTGCCCTTTAGTGTTGTGTTGAGGGAATCCCGCGAGCGCCTGTCGATAGATTCAACTGGGCAAATCGACGTATGGCGTTGCCAAACACGGCCGCACGTCGTTCTGATAGCGACAGGTTTCTTCAGCCACAAACCCCGACTCCACATTCAAGCGTGATCAATTTGAGCAACCGTTCAACCGCATCTTAAAGCATTGGCTTTGACCGCGAGATTTGACATATAATGGCGGACAATACGCCGCGAACGACCTGCGGGATTTGCTAGGGGAAACTGTCACCAATCAGGAGGTCAGCTATGGCTAAATTGACGCCTAGGATCGTTATCGCCGTCATCGGATTGACGGCGATTCCAAATCTCGCCCAAGCCGATACACCCTCAAAATACAAAGACCACCTCCTGGTTCATGTTCGTGACGTCACGCGTGAGCAACTTCGCGCAATTGAAACGACGGGCGCGGTCGTCTTGAATTGCGCGCCGGCGCCGGGTGACCTGGATGTTGTTGCCAGTGCGAGACAACTCGAAGCGTTAAAGGCGATCGGTGTCGCGTTTGACGTCAAACACGAAAACGTCCATGCACTCATCGAAGCTGAACGCCAACCAAGTCCTCTGCGCGGCGGTGACCCTTACGATGATTTTTTTCTCGACTATCATGAATACGACAACGGCGTCGGCAGCATTGTCTGGTTTATGAACGAGTTGGTGACGCGCTATCCGAACCTGGCGTCCATGATCGACATCGGAACCAGCGGGGAAGGCCGAACCATCTGGGCTTTGCGTCTTGCCAATGATGCAGTGGCGGGGAACAAGCCCGGCGCCCTCTACTTCTCTTGCGTTCACGCCCGCGAGTGGGTCACCACAACGACGCCCACATATTTCGCCAAGCATGTCCTCGAAAACTACGGGATCGACCCGATCATCACCGACATGGTCGACAAGACCGAGATATTCCTTGTCCCGGTGTCCAACCCAGACGGATTCGCCTTCACGTGGAGCGACGACCGACTCTGGCGAAAAACACGAACGATCAACTCCAACGGAACGATTGGCGTTGATATCAATCGAAACTGGGGAGAAGCCTGGGGATATGACGACGACGGGTCCAGCCCCAGTCCGAGCAGTGCGGTGTACCGAGGACCGACGCCGTTCTCAGAAGCTGAAACGGTCGCTCTGCGAGACATGATGCTCAATCATCCAAACATTCGCACCATGTTGGACATCCATAGCTTCACCCAGTTGATTCTCTGGCCTTGGGGTTACACTCCCGACTTGTGCCCGGACAATGACTTGTTTCAAGAGCACGGGTTCGCGATGCGCGACATCATTTTTGGCGTGCACGGATTGAATTACGTTGCCGGTCCGACCTACGACACGATCTATCCCGTCAACGGCGATTCACTCGATTGGGCTTACGCTCAATTGGGGCTCTTGGCGTACAGCTTTGAATTGCGACCTGAATCAGGACCGTTCGGATCGGGATTCATCCTTGATCCGGAAGAGATCATCCCCAACAACGAAGAGATTACGCCCGCACTGCTTTATCTCACCAACACAGACTTTGTACGATCGCCCGTCATTATCGAATTGGAATCCGAAATTCCCGAAGTGATTAGTCCAGGCGCCGACCTGCCAATCCAACTAAGCATCAAATCGCAGTACGAAGACTTTACGCCGGGTACGGCGCGCATGTATTACCGTTACGACGCCAATGGCCCATTCAATGAAGTCATGCTCACCCAAGTCAGCAGCAATGGTTATGAAACAACGTTGCCCGCGACGAATTGCTCATCGGAACCCGAATTCTACTTCGCAGCCGACAGCGATCAGGGGTCGGTTTCCACCCTGCCCAGACCAGCGGAGTTTGGCCCCTTCAACCCGCCGGTCGCCGTTGGACCATTCTTCGTTGAAAACCTTGACGCTGATCCCGGCTGGACCACCGAAGGTGATTGGGCCTGGGGAACGCCCACGGGCGGCGGAACGTTCAACGGCGACCCAACAAGCGGGTACACCGGAAGTAATGTCTACGGGTACAACCTTGCAGGCAACTACACCAACAGCTTGCCGGCTACGTACCTGACCACGACGCCAATTGACTGCACAGGGCAGTTCGGCGTCGAACTTCGATTCTGGCGATGGCTGGGTGTTGAATCGGCATTTGGTTTTGACGATGCGACCGTTTCGGTGAGCAACGATGGCAGCAATTGGACGCAGCTTTACAGTGCTGCCGCCGACCACATTGCCGACAACGGCTTTGAAACCGATACTGAATGGACCTATCAATCGTTCGACATTTCCAGCGTCGCCGACAATCAATCAACAGTCTACGTACGCTGGGGAATGGGGCCGACCGACAGTTCCAATTCGCTGCCGGGCTGGAACATTGATGACGTCGTGCTGTTCGCCCACGGATGCGTCGCTTCCAAAGGGGATTACAACGGCGACACCTTGGTCGATGATGGCGACGCGATCGCGTTCCCGGATTGCCTCCAAGGACCTGCGGAATCAACGCCTCCCGGTTGCTCGATTCTCGACTTTGACGATAACGATCATGTGGACTTGACGGACTTCGCGCAGTTTCAGTCAGCCGCTCAATAGATCGCGGAAGATAGAATAGAAAAGAAAAAGCGTCCCACCATTCGGCGTTAACGAATGGTGGGACGCTTCTGTAATCAGGGGGCTTGCTTTGGCAATGGTGGGCACGGCCCACCCTACAACGACTACAGTGCTTTTCGTAGGGTGGACCGTGCCCACCACTCGAACGCATCGAACGACCGCAACCGCAATCTATTGCGGACCAGTAAATACCTTCGCAAGCTCAGCGAAGTCAGTCAGATCAACATCGCTGTCCATGTCGAAGTCAAACGCATCAAGACAATTGATCGAAGTCATCGGCGCGGGTGGTGAGGGCGCCGTGTTCGGACCGGACAGACAAGCAATGAACGCCCGCATGTCGGCATTGTCCACATCACCATCGGTGTCGATGTCGCCGGGGCCCGCGATGATGTCCCCATAGATTTCGACATCATCGATGTTCCATCCTTCAAATTCACCGGAGCCATCCGTTTCACCCATGATCCAACGAATTTGAACAGTCGCCTCATGATCGGCTGCCGATGCGATGTCGATGGATTGCGGAATCCAGGCCCGATCAAAGATACCGGCGACTTCGGCGTGATCCCAAACGACATCCCAGTCGACCCCGTTTACGGAGACTTCAACCGATGCGTGGTCGAAGAAACTGCTTTCCACACCTAGCCATCGTTCAAAACGCAGTTCCGCATTTTCAACGACGGACAGATCAATGGGCGTGGTGGTCAAGTGCGTCGGCGGCAGACTGCTCTCGTATTTGCCGGCAAGGTTGTAACCGTAGACGTTCGTACCGGTCGCCCCCGCCACCGGATCAAAATCAATGCCCTGCGGAACGCCAAACGCCCAAAGCCCCTCGGTCGACCATCCCGGATCAACATTCATCGGGAAACTCACCACGGGTTGGTCACCGCCCACTTGCAGGGAAATCGTTCCAAGCGTTGAGTCATATGCTCCGTCATTGGCGCGGAACGTGAACAGATCGGATCCTTCAAAACCAAGCGGCGGCACATAGAGCACTTGGTTGCCGCTGGCGGCCAACACGTATGGAAGGGCCCCATCCGTGATGAGCGATCCATCACCCATGTCGTAGAGCTCGCCATGACTCGGCAGCGAACGGATGACATAGTCCATCGGATCTTCATTCGGATCGCTCGCAACCAGGTCGATTTCAGCCCAACCGAATCGGCGCACGAACACATTCAGACTCGTTGCAGTCGGTGCATCTGGATGGTAGATCAACACATCATCGACGAACCAATCATCGCCGGAATTGCTCGTGACCCGCATCCTGAGTTGGAAGTTGCCATGCATTGATTCATTTGGCAGCAACTCATCGGCGACTTCAAAGTCGGTCATGTCGGGTCCATCGCCCAAGTGCTGAGCCAAGACTTGCCATGCCCCATTGGTGTCGAAGTACTCTACAAATAGATCGTCACCGGTCTCCGGACTATTTCCACCTCCGGTTCGCTGCCATGCGTATCTCAGGTGAACACCCGAGTATCCATCCAGATTGATTGGGAACGATGTAATGGCGTCCCCGGCAGAGGAATTACCGTTAAGACGGGCCGCATTGGGTGGGCTTGGTTCGTTGATTCCCGTTCCGTCGATCGAAGCACCCAAAACGTCTCCCCAGTTAAACGGATTGAAGACGAAGTCGGGGAAGGTGTCTTCAAATGGAATTTCGATTAAGGGCTGAACATCGACGCTGATCGTTGCAACAAAGGAATCGTATGTACCGTCATTGACCTTGAACCCAAAAGAATCGGCGCCAAGGAATAAGCCGCTGCGCTGATAGCGCACGATGTTTTGATTGCCGATCAACGTGTAGGGCAATCCGTTGGAATCGATGACGCCGCCATTGGGATCGGTCAGGATGCCGTTGGCCGGGAGCGACACGATCACGTAACTCAACACATCGAGATTGGGATCCAATCCCTCGAGCGCGATATCCGTCAAGTCGTCCTGCCGCACTTCCACTGATGCCGCAATGGCAAACGGCGCATCGCCAAGAGTCACCGAAACGTTATCAATGAACCAGTCATCGATATTGCTTTGGCTGCCCGTCCCGGTCGTGCGGAAGCGCGCCCGGAAGCTGTCGTGCAATGCGTTGGGCGGAAGAAGAATGTCTTCCCGAAGGAAGCTGGTCATGTCATCACCGTCACCGGCATACTCGCGCAGGGGCTGCCAACTTCCGTTCTCGTCGATGAAGTCCACCCGAAGGTTTTCGCCCGAATCCGGACTTTCGCCTTCACCGGTGCGCTCGTACCAGTAAACAAAACGCGCATCGCTCACCGCACTTAAATCGACGAGGTGCGTCCGCAGTTCATCACCGCCGGCCGGTGAACCGTTCAATCGCGCCGAATACGGCACCGAAGGTTCGTCGATACCGTCTTCGTCGATCGCGGCGTGCGAAATCAGCGACCATATTCCCGTATCGAACTCCGTCGTCGCAAAGGGATCAAAGATCGGCACCTGCAAGACCGGATCAACCTGTACCGAGACCGTCGCAATGTTTGAATCGCCTGCATCGGGCGGTGTACCGCCGTCATTGGCTTTGAAATCAAACGTGTCCACACCGAGGAAGCCATTGGTCGGCGTGTAGGTCAAAGCTTTGCCGCCGCCCACCAACGTGTACGGGAGGTCGCCCGGCGTGATGAGGTGGTTGTCGCCCGCATCGCGCAACTCGTAGATTGGAAGCGACGTGATGATGTAGCTCAAGACGCCTGGAATCTCCGGATCGCCATCATCGGATGCAAGCAGTTCAATGTCGGCTGTCCGGTCTTCACCGACGACAACCGTACGCCCCGCCGCCGAAGGCGCACGCGGCCCGCAATCAATGACGGCAGACAGATCCGATTCAAAGAAATCGATCGGGACGCCAACACCGGCGGAGAGTCCGACAATGGCATCGTTTGCATCAATGCCGAGCCACGCCAGTTGAATCCGACCGTCGTAATACAGTTCGACCTGGAACGTGTTGTCGTTGTTGGCACTGTCTTCTGAGACATCTTGCCACGTGACCACGAAGCGGTCGGCGAGTTGCTTGTAGCTGACCGTGCCGCCTTCACTGGGATCAAGGTCGTCAAATAGCAACGACACCCGCGGCTGATCAAAGTGATCTTCGAAAGTTTCGGTCGTGTCGCTGTCGCCAGCGTCGAACGTGATGTTGCCGTTGGCATTGATGAAAATCGTGTTATACGTCACACCGTACAGGTGGACCTGTGCCCCTCCGGTCAATGGCACCTCAACCGTCCCGGTATCCGAAAGAACGATAGAGTTACCGCCAGCCGGATCAGTGGGCAGGACCAACGTGTCGAATGTGCACGCGCTGTAGAAATCGACGCTGCCGTTTGGTGCATAAAGAATCGCGCTGTTGGCCAGATCGAAGTCGGCCAGGAAGTCTTCCGTGAAGTAGTCGGGAATCTCGGGCGTCGTGAAGCTGTAGCATAGCGCCCCATTGGTATCGAACGCCGTGTTGTCAGCCGGGTCGGTGGCCTGGATTCCGTAAAAGTAAGTCGTGTCGTCCAGAAGGTCGGTCAGATCGATGCTGTGCGACGTGTTGAATCCGTTTGCACCAAATTCTGTCGAGAGGTCCGCACAATCGGTTCCCAGTCGGACCGTCCCCAACGCAGGCTCGTCCGTGTCGAACACGATCGTCGCGCTTCTCGGATCAACGTTGATCGCCGACACACCACTGACCACCGGCGCTGTGCAGTCAATGCCAACTGATTCTTCCACGAGTACATTCGTATTGCCAAAACCATCGTCTGCGTCGAGGTAACTGGCTGTGATCAAGTCTCCTTCCGTGATGTGCAACGTGCCCACCGCGTCTGTTGTCGCCAAGCCGATCGAACCGACAAAGAGCGCCGACTGTGGTGAGGTTTCCGTCAACGTAATCGTTTCGCCACCTGGCTCGGTGTCAGAATCCACGGTAATGTTGATCGTCTCGACGGCCAAGTCGTCCGTGTTAAGGTCGCAGTCGTTGACCGAAACCACCGCGCTGCTCGCACAGTTGTAAGCCTCACGATCAAACCGAACGACGCCTTGCGGACTGCAGTTAATCAAAAGCGGTTCTGCCGCCAATGAGAACGATTGTGGACCTTGCGGAACATTGAAGCCGGAAATCTGCACGAAGTACTCACCTGGCGGCGGCGCGTCGATCACCACCTGCTCAAGGTTGTTGACGTGGTCGGCTTGCGTACGAATCGCCGGATCGCCAGGGATAGCCGGATTGAGCGTCCATGGCATAAAGGCATTGCTGTTCGCATCGAGCACCCGCAGATCCAGATCGTTAACCAGTGTCGGATTGACGGCTGGCGTGCCCGGTACGTCGTCCCATGCCAACGTGACTTTCAACTGCGTATCCAGCGGATCAACAACGACCAGCACCTGAACAACTTCTCCCTGTGAAACTTCTGACTCCAAGAAATTACCAGCGCGCATGAGTTCAATCGCTGGAACCACACGAACCGAACCGTATCCCGTGCGATAGTCGGGTCCGGGATTTTCGATGTCGACGGCCGTCTGCGCCAGGACCGCCTTGAGCGTCGAATTCCGAAAATCTGGTTCCCCCGGATAGTTCGCCCGGAAGTCCTCCAGGATCAACGCACTCATGCCGCACACGGTAGGCGACGCCATCGACGTACCGCACTTGGTCGTGTAGTTGCCGCTGCTGGAACAGGACGTCACGCCGCCGTCACCACCCGTCTGACAGCCGGGCGCGGCGAAGTCGGGTTTCATCCGACCGTCATCCGTTGGTCCCCACCCAGTGAAGTGGGTCACGGTGTCATCGTTGCTGTTCAGTGCACCAATCGAAAGGTGATTCTTGGCGCCTGCCGGTGGAGCGATGGTGTTGTAGGTCGCCCCACAACTGCCGTTTCCTCGCTCGTTGCCGCCCGCCCAAACAATTCGAAACGGCGCCCCGAGGCTGCCGCGCACGATTGCGTCAATGAGCGCCGATGTCGCGTTGTAGTCCCCTTCCCAAGAGCATGGAAAGCCATTGGGCGCAACGTTGGTTCCGATGGAGTTGTTGGAAATGTCTACGCCGTAGACATTGATTGCTTCGTTGTAGTCGGCTTCCAAGTCGCCAGGGTTGGTGTAGAGGAAACCAGCTTCGAGCGCCCCACCCGTCTCGAAACCATACGACTCGATGGTGACTCCGGGGGCCATACCGCGATTCGTACCGGCGCTGAGCGTACCGTCACCGCCAATGGTCCCGGATACGTGTGTCGCATGATCCGAGAGTCCAGATGAATCGCGGGCCGTCAAGCGTCCGCCAAAGTCGGCATGGGTCGCCAATCCGACACCGCCATCGTACACCAACACGCTGACGCCGGTCCCGTCGAGATTGTAGGGCGGAGCTTGGGCGACATCGGAACCGGTCCGGGCGCGGTTGCTGTCGTTGACTGCCGAAAGCCTGGGTAGTGGCGGTTCGATGTATTGAACGGCATCTTCGTCCGCAAGAGTCGCAATTTTGGCGTAGGGAATTTCGACGAGATAACCGTTGAGACTTCGCATCGTCCCGCGAATCACCGCGCCATGTCGCTGCAGCAGTTCAACCGCCGTCACGTCAAGATTGACATCTGGATGGAACAGAACATGGGCCGCCGCCATCACCCGATCGGCATCATTCGCATCAACAACACGAACACGCGCGCCGCCTTCTTTCTCGAATGCCGCGGGATCGGCATCGACATCCGCCCAAGGCATGAGTTCGCCACGAATCAGTGTCGGGTGCAACTTCCAATTGCGCTGAACGTCGGCGACGGCTGTGAGTGACCCAACGGAGGCAATGTCCCGTTCGACCAGAGCGTTGGGCTGCGCAGCCGCATAGTAGGCGTGATTCCCCAGATAGTGGAGAAGATTGACACCACCGGCCTGCAATCGCGCCCGCTCTTGATCGGTGAGCGGTTTGCTGAATTGAATTACGAAGTGCGACGACTCGTCTGCACCCCGCGCCTGAGCCATCGTGATCAGTCTAGTCGCCGTGTCCGCAGCCGGAGCCGGCGCGAGATGACTCGTACCGGAGCGCCATTTGATCTCGCCCGCCCGAGTCTCGCCAGACGCGAATGCGACCGCGAATACAGACACCAGAACGATTCCAAGCTGATGATCGAAGTTTGAATGACGCATGACGGCTCAACTCCTAATGGAAAGCGCGCGGCGAACGGCCGGCGCAAGGTTGTCGATGGAGTGATGGGATCGAAGAAGATCGGTCGGTCGGGATGCGGTCAACATGAAATTCCGCACGAGCGGAAGGGCAAGTCATCGTCGAACTGTGTTGACACAAACCCACCCAGCCGGCATCTCGCGGTATGTACGGGCAGGTCTTTGTCATCGTCGTCTATCTATCGGCGCAACGCGTCTTAGGAACGCCCGGTACAGCGCACTTTCATCATCGCCGCGCAGCCCGATCACATTGGCTTGGCTAGATACGAACAACGTATCCGCCCCAGCCTGGCGTGCCTCCGGGTGTACCCCACCAATCCCGCATAGGTACGACCCGCTAAAAGCAACGGCATTAAAATATAGACCAGCAACGATCTGAGAATCGTCAGTGGCTTAGCGGCGGCGCGAGAGGCACGTCACACCGCCCAGCAGCAATAGCGCCAGACTCGCAGGCTCGGGCGTCACTGTGATCGATCCGGCCACGTAATCGACGTCGGCAAACGCACCAACCGGGGGCGGATCAAGTGCAAACCCTTCCGACAAGTCGGCGGGATTATCGTCGCTGAGCGTCAGATCGGTTGTGCCCAATGAATCAAGCGAGAGGGTCACTGTCGCCAAAAGGATCTCGACCGGGTCGCTCCAAATCGCGGTTCCGGGAGGCGATGGGACCAGACCAGCCAACCCATCTCCATCGACGCCAGTGGCGGCGGTCCATGTCGGTTCGTTCACCGCAGAACCGGAAACCGAAACGCTCGAACCAAGAAGGTTGATGTCCAGCCCCCAACTCACGATGGCATCGGCTTGTGGAATGACCGCGACAATATCCACGGTCGCCGTTCCATCACTGATGTCCACCGACTGATTGGCCGGCGAAAGCGACACCACCACTGTTGCCTCAGCTGGCGATGAACCCAGCAGGAACACTGCAACCAAAGCGGTCGCAATCACCCCCATCACGTGTTTACGTCGTTGCAGCATCTTCTTTTCTCCTCATCTCAACAATTCCAATCTTTTGATTTTCCACCGCGATGCCGTCCGCATCGAGCCAGTCAAGCCCTCGAATGCGGACAACATCGCGAAAGGATGATCATGCCATTATCCGTCCATCCAAACCTGTCATCAGTTGTTTGCTGACACCGGACCCGTGAGTGCACCGGCCAAGCCTTCGGCATCAAGCAAGGTCACAACGTCATCGTCGTTGAAGTCAAACCGTGCACGACAAGGAACGCTATCGGATTGAGCACCGGCACATGCCTGGAACTCCGCGAAATCGTTCAAGTCGATGTCGTCATCACGATCAAAGTCACCCATGACGGTCACCGGCGGCGCGGCCAGCGGATTGCCGACAAAGTCGCGGTAACACAGCAGCCATTGCTGGAAGTCGACCTGGGTCACGACGCCATCTTCATCAAAGTCGGCACAGATTGCGTAGTCGGCGTCACATGTGCTCGAGCCGAATGCCGTCACGAAAATGTCGTAATCGTCGCCATCGACATCCTTGTCGTTGTCGAGGTCACCACAAGGACCAGCCAAACCGCAGAGGTTGAAGCGAATGAACGCATCACCCACGTCGCTGTTGGAACCGCCATCGTTGTAATCCCTGAGCGTTACCGTAACGTACGCCTGTAGATCTTCGGTCAAAATGATGTCGTCGTTGCCAAATGTGCGAATACGAATGCCATCATCCACGAGACCGTTGCCATCCAGATCAACCGGATCGTGCTCGCGAGCAATCACGACATCGCCATTGAGTGTCAAGACGGCGTCTGAGAATGACTCACTCGCACTCGTGACCGATGCGATGATGTAGTCACCCGCGTTGTTTTGGGCAAAGGCGAAGAATCCC
>JAUIEW010000135.1 GCA_030429365.1 Phycisphaerae bacterium | reverse complement strand
GCGTTCGCAGATCTGCCAGATGCTGTTGGCGATGTCGCCGACCACTTCCACCTGCGAAAAGTAAACCGGATCGACCGACGCGCTTGAGAAGTTTACATGGATCACGCGGACGCCATCGGCGCACATGAAAAATGGCGGTTTCTCCACGACGTCATGGCCAACATTGATGATCAGGTCTGACGCTTCCACCGCGCGATGCACAAAATCGCCCGACGACAATGCCGCGTTTCCAAGAAAGAGCGGATCGCGTTCATCGATCACACCCTTGCCCATCTGCGTCGTGACGAAAGGTATGCCAAACTTCTCGACGAACGATCGCAGCATTCGGCACGTCAGCTTTCGATTGGCGCCTGCCCCCACGAGCAAGAGCGGATGCTTCGCCGATTCGATTTCGTCAATTGCCGCGACGATGGACTTCTCCTCAGCCGTCGGTCTGCGGACGAGACTCGCTCGGATCGTACCTTCGCCTGTGTCTTCGCGGGCGATGTCTTCGGGAAGTTCAAGATGAACCGCGCCGGGTTTTTCTTCCTGGGCAAGTCGAAACGCTTCGCGAACGCGCGACGGAATGTTCGCGCCGCTGACGAGTTGCCGCGTGTATCTGGTGAGTGGCCGCATCATGTCCACGATGTCGACGATTTGAAATTGACCCTGCTTGCTGGTCTTGATGGGCTTCTGCCCGGTGATCATGAGCATGGGCATCCCGCCGAGTTGGGCGTAGGCTGCGGCGGTCACGAAGTTGGTCGCGCCGGGCCCGAGGGTCGAAAGGCAGACGCCCGCTTTACCTGTCAACCGCCCATAGGTGGCGGCCATGAATCCGGCGGCCTGCTCGTGACGGGTGAGGATCAGCCGAATCGATTTTGAGCGGGAGAGGGAGTCGAGGAAGTCGAGGTTTTCCTCGCCCGGGATGCCAAAGACGTATTCGACGTTTTCGTTTTCCAGTGCCCGGACAAACAGGTCAGAGGCTTTCATGGGTGGGTTCCTTGGTGGGGCGAGGGTGGGTGGCATTGTGCCAACCGGATCGCCGTTTGGGGGGATGGTATGGCCGTCGCCGCCGGGTCGCCAGCGATGCTGAATGATGTGCCAATCTGGCAGTGTGAGTGGCTGGGATATCGATAATGACAGCGTGGTGAGTGGTTTGGCGGATGGGCGACGATTCGCGTGACGGGTGTGAGTAAGTACGTAAGCGCTTGTTTAATAGCAGGTTGCGTGAAGATGTCGGCCCGGCCGGGTTCGCGAGAAACTGATGAATCGAATGGCATCGGCTTTGCATTGAGTTCTGCGGAACCGGTCTGGGACCGCTGTATCCCGACCCCCAGCCGGTGCTTGATCGAAATACCCGCCATCGACCCTTTGTGAACGTCGGTGGCTCAGCGAGCACATTTCGCGACGGCAAAGACCGATCGCGGGCACACAAGCAAGGAGAGCTATTCGATGGCAAAACCCAAAATGAAACCTCTCGGAGACAAGGTCATCGTCAAGCGTTTGGAGGCAAACGACGTGACGGCTGGCGGTATCTTTCTTCCCGAATCGGCGAAGGAAAAGCCCAAGCGCGGCATCATTCAAGCCGTCGGACCGGGTCGCGTGACCGACACCGGTGAGCGCGGAAAGATGCAACTCTCGAAGAACGATCAGGTTCTGTTCACCAGCTATGCCGGTACGGAAGTTGAAGTTGGCGGTGAAGAATACCTGATCATGTCGGAGTCGGACATTTTGGCCGTCGTTGAATAAACACGAAACGACCCATCGTCGTTGATCAAAATCAATTGCCGTCCATCTAGGGGATGGCACATTTAACTGGAGAAGAAATTACTCATGCCAGCAAAACGCATTGCTTATGACATGGAAGCCCGCGAGTCGATTCGTCGCGGTGTCAACCAACTCGCCAAAGCCGTCAAGAGCACGCTCGGTCCGTGCGGCCGCAACGTCGTCATCGAAAAATCATTCGGCTCGCCGACCGTCACCAAGGACGGCGTCACCGTTGCGAAGGAAATTGAACTCGACGACGGTTACGAAAACATGGGCGCCCAGATGGTCAAGGAAGTCGCCAGCAAGACCAGCAGCATCGCCGGTGACGGAACGACCACTGCCACCATCTACGCCGAAGCCATCTACGAAGAAGGCCTCAAGAACGTCGCAGCCGGCGCCAATGCAATGGCGCTGAAGCGCGGTATCGACGCGGCTGTCGAAGCCGTCGTCGGTGAATTTGAGCGCCTCAGCTCACCGGTCAAGAGCAGCGCACAGGTTGCCCAGGTCGGTATGTGTGCAGCCAACCAGGACAAGGAAATCGGCAAGCACATCGCGACCGCGATGGACAAGGTCGGTAAAGACGGCGTCATCACCGTCGAAGAAGGCCAGAGCCTCGAAACCTCGGTCGATCTGGTCGAAGGTATGCAGTTCGACAAGGGCTACCTGTCACCGCACTTCATCAACAAGGTCGAGACGCTTTCGTGCGAACTCGAAAAACCATACGTGTTGATCCACGAGAAGAAGATTTCCAACGTGAAGGAAATCGTCCCCGTGCTCGAGAAGGTGGCGCAGTCGGGTCGTCCGCTGCTCATCGTGGCAGAAGACATCGAAGGCGAAGCCCTCGCGACGTTGGTCGTGAACCGCCTGCGTGGCACACTGAACATCGCCGCGGTGAAGGCGCCCGGGTTTGGCGATCGTCGCAAGGAAATGCTTCAGGACATGGCCATCCTCACGGGTGGACAAGCCGTCTTTGAAGATCTGGGCATCAAGGTCGAAAACCTGAACCTCAGCGATCTCGGTTCGGCTAAGAAAGTTCGCATCGACAAGGACACCACCACGATCGTCGAAGGTGGTGGCAAGAGCGCCGACATCAAAGCCCGCATCGAGCAGATCAAGAATCAGATCGAAAACACCTCAAGCGACTACGATCGCGAAAAACTCGAAGAGCGTCTCGCGAAGCTCGCCGGCGGTGTGGCTCAGGTCAACGTTGGCGCATCGACCGAAGCCGAGATGAAGGAAAAGAAAGCCCGCGTCGAAGATGCGATGCATGCCTGCCGCGCTGCGGTTGAAGAAGGCGTGTTGCCCGGTGGTGGTGTGGCTCCGATTCGTGCACTGTCGGTTCTCGATGCCGTGGCCAAGAAGGTCAAGGGCGACGAGAAGACCGGCGTTGACATCGTCCGTCGGGCGCTGTCGGCACCGCTCAAGCAGATTGCCACGAACGCCGGTCTCGACGGATCGATCGTCGTTCAGAAGGTGTCGGAGTCGAAGGACAAGAACTTCGGTTACAACGCTTTGACCGCTGACTATGGCGACATGATCAAGATGGGCGTGCTCGTTCCGGCGAAGGTCGAGCGCATCGCGATTCAGAACGCCTCGTCGATCGCGTCGCTGCTTTTGACGACCGATGCCGCGATCTGCGAGATCAAGGAAGAAAAGAAGGGCGGCGCCCCTGGAATGCCGGGCGGCGGAATGCCCGGAGGCATGGGCGGCATGGGTGGAATGCCAGGCATGGGTGGCATGGGCGGCATGATGTAAGTCGCCGGTCAAGCGGCTGACGTTGGCCAATCGCCTGCAGAAAGTCGCACCAGCCTGTTCTCTATAAATGGCGGCGATGCTCGACACTTTCGGGCATCGCCGCTTTTCTTTGATTTTGGGGCCGCAATCGAGGTTTCAGCGGGTTGAGATGTCGGTGAAGATCGCTTAGACTGCCCGGCTCGATTGATTTGATGAACGCCTTTGGAGTATCTGTACTCTCGGAGTTTCAGCGCGATGAAAGTTACACGCAGCATGTTTCACCGCTATCGTCAGCAGGACGCAGCGGAAACCAAAGCACGCAACAACATCGTCAAGACGAAGGAACGTACCCGTCGCGACGCCCGCATGTTGGAAACCGTTAAGAATGGCAGCCTGCCATACACGCCGGCAGTCATGAGCTGGATCTCACGCAAGCTCGATATTCCTTCGTCGAAGTTGACGCAGGAAGACATCGCCAAGCTGACCAGCTAGTTCTGCTGTCGCAGCTTCGGTAATCAAGTCGCACATTCACCGCGTGGGCGTTTCTCCCATGCGGTTTTTTTATGCGCGGGGCGGGGTTTGGGGCGTGCGGTTGTTTTCCCCTGATTGCTCAATAGGCTAATGCCATGCCCAGGCAAAAGACCGTCGATCATACCCAGCCGCTATGGGTGGAAGCCGGTGATCCAACCGAAGCTGTCCTCGTCTCCGTCGCACCCATCGCGCCGATCGACAAGCTCTACACCTACACCATCGACGACGCATCCGCCCATCTGGTTTTGCCCGGGCGGCGGGTGATCGTTCCGTTTGGGCGCAAGGGGCGATTGGCGCCGGCGATCGTTGTGTCGGTGACGCGCGGACCTTGGAACTCCACTCTCAAACCGATCGCCGAAGTGCTCGAAGAAGCCGGTTCGCTCAGCGATCATCTGATCGACCTCGGGCAATGGATCAGCGACTATTATTACTGCCCGCTCGGTCGGACACTGGCTGCGATGGTGCCCGAAGCCGTGCGAAAAAAACGCGGCTTCCAAACGGTTCGACACGTGCGCCTTCTCGCCGACGCTGAAACGATCGAAGCCGCCCGACTCGGTGCGAAACAAAAACAACTGATCGATGTGCTGCAGGGGAGCGACCCCTCCTTCGAGGTGGGGGCGCTGCTCGAAGAAAGCGGGGCATCGCGATCGACGCTGCGCGGATTGATCACCAAGGGGTGGGTCGAAGAAACGCAAACCAAAGTGCCGGTGTCTTACGAGCCGGTGCAAGCCGAGCGAATCACGCCCGACTATGCGATCAACGACGTCCAGCAGAAAGCACTGACCCGCATTGAGGAAGGGCTCGACGCCGAAGCGTTCAAGGCGTTTCTGCTCTATGGCGTCAGCGGTAGCGGTAAAACCGAGGTCTACATACGCGCGATGCAGCGGGTGGTGGATGCAGGGCGGCAGGCGATCATGCTCGTTCCCGAAATCGCATTGACCGCACAACTCATGAAGCGGGTCGCCCAACGATTTGATCGGGTGGCGGTGATCCATAGCGGGCTGAGCGGGGTGCAGCGATCGCTGGCGTGGGAGGATATTCGAAGTGGGAATACGCCGGTGGTGGTCGGGACGCGCAGTGCGATTTTTGCGCCGTGTCCGAATGTCGGCTTGATCGTCGTCGATGAAGAGCAGGAACCGAGCTACAAGAACTTGCAAAGTCCGCGCTTTCACGTCCGCGATGTTGCGATCATGAGGGCGCAAAAGCTCGGCGTACCGATCGTGCTCGGATCGGCGACCCCTTCGCTTGAAACCTGGAACAATTGTCTGCATCGCAAGGCTTACGAACGACTAGATCTGCCGAATCGCGTGATGGAGCGTTCGATGCCGCCGGTCAAGCTGGTGGACATGACGCATCGATCCGCGGCGGACAAGACCGTTACCATTTCGGAACCGCTGCGTAGTGCGCTCACCGAAACGTTTGAACGCAAGCAGCAATCGGTCGTGTTGATCAATCGCCGCGGGTTTGCGTCGTGGTTATTCTGCCCGAGTTGCAAAACGCGCATCGAGTGTCGCCGCTGCAACGCGGGGATGATTCTGCACCGCTCGCGCGGGATCGTATTGTGTCATCATTGCCATGAGCAATCGCCGATTCCGCATCGCTGCCCGCAGATGTCGTGCGGCGGAAAGTTGCTGACCGGCGGCGGGGGGGCGGAGCGGGTCGAAGACGAACTCAAGCAGATGTTCCCGACCGGTCGGATCATGCGGGCTGACAGCGACACGATGACCCATGCGGCCAAGTACACCGAACTCGTCAAGAAGATGGAATGCGGCGAAGTTGACATCCTGCTGGGCACACAGATGATCGCCAAGGGGTTGGACTTTCCAAGCGTCGCGTTGGTTGGGGTGATAGGAGCTGACCTGACAGGGGCGGCTGGTGATTTTCGAGCCAGCGAACGACTCTTTCAACTGGTGACGCAGGTTGCGGGTCGAGCCGGTCGTGCGGAAATTGAAGGGCGGGTGTTGGTCCAGACGCTCACGCCGAGCCTCCCAGCCCTTCGGTGCTCACTGACCCACGACTATTGTTCATTTGTCGAATCCGAATTAGCTTTCCGCAAAGAGCAGTACCTTCCGCCGTTCACGCGGATGGCCCGGATCGTGATTTCCGGCAAGCGCGAGAGCGAACTTGTAGCCGACGGGACCGCGATTGCGAATCGGGTGCGTTCGATTTCGGAGGAACTGGAAGCCGGCGCTTCGGCGGTTCGCGTGTTGGGACCGCACCCTTGCGTGCTGGAGCGATTGCGCGGTTCGTATCGGTTTGAACTGTTGATCGTTGCGCGGTCGGCGTCGCAGTTGAGCAATGTGCTTGCGGCAGTTCGGGCGTCGGGCGGGTTCAAGTCGACGTCGCGCACGCTGATGATTGATGTTGATCCGGTTTCGCTGACTTAGGTCTTGAGGCGCAATCGGTTGCAAAGAGTATTGGAGAAGTGGAAAGCATGTCTGACGTGAAGACGGTAAAGGTGGCGCTGGCTGGCTGTGGTACGGTTGGCGGCGGGGTGGCGGAGATTGTGATCAACCGCGGTGACGCGCTAGCCGACCGCACGGGATTGCGTTTTGAGATCGTCAAAGCGCTCGTGTCCGATGCGTCGAAGAAACGCGACCTGCCCTTTGACTCCTCACGATTGACGGACGATCCAGCCGAGTTGACTGGTGTCGATGCCGACATGGTGGTCGAGGTCATGGGCGGAACGGATCGGGCCCGCGAGGTCGTGCTGAACGCTCTGAAACGGGGCATCCCGGTGGTGACAGCCAACAAGGCGTTGCTCTCCCATTGTGGCGTCGAAATCTACGAAACCGCCCGAAAACACAACACGTGCATCGCGTTTGAGGCGAGTTGTGCGGGCGGCTTGCCGATCATCGGAGCGCTGCTGCGGGGTCTGCAGGCGAACCGCAGCACGTCGATCATGGGCATCTTCAACAGCACCTGCAATTTTATCCTGACCGAGATGCTCAGCGGTGGGGCGACGTATGACGATGCCCTCAAGTCGGCGCAGCAAGCCGGTTACGCCGAAGCCGATCCAACCCTCGATGTCGGCGGTGGCGACACAGCCCACAAGCTGACAATCCTTGCGTCGCTCGCATTCGGATTGAATCTCGACGGCGACCAGGTCGCGATGGAAGGCATTCAGGGGATCGCGCTCACCGATTTACAAATCGCTGAAGAACTCGGGTATTCGTGCAAGCTGTTGGGCATAGGCCGGCGCGGGCAAGACGATCGCGTGTCGCTCAGCGTGCATCCGACGTTGGTTCCGCATTCGCAAACACTGGCCGGCATGAGCGCAACGAGCAGCGGTGTTGTGGTGAAGGGCGATGTGGTCGGCGAAACGTTTTATTCGGGCGCCGGCGCGGGAAGCCTTCCGACAGCGAGTGCCGTGGTCGCCGACATGATCGAAGTCGCCAGCGGTTCGGCGCAGAAAACGTTTGATCAGCTTCGCATTTACAACGATCAAACCAAACCCGCAGCGTATCTGCCGTCAGGTGATCGCACGTATTCATACTACATTCGCGTGCCGGTCAGTCAGAAGTCCGACTGCGCAGCATGCGGCGACCAACTCCGGTCCACCAACTTGAATTGGTGGCAAGTCGAATCGATGACGGCGCATGATTCGGTGGTCGGCATTACCGGTCTGATGAGCGAATCGGCATTCCAAAAATCGCTCGACGAAGTGCGGGAAGCCCTGTCGCTTTCCGAACAACCAAGGTTTATTCGCATCCTGCCGCAGGAAACCAACTGATGAAGTATGCGATGATTTTACCCGACGGTGCCGCCGACGAACCGCTCGATCAGCTCAGCGGGCAGACGGTCCTCGAAGCCGCAAAAACCCCTAATATTGACTGGATTTCGACCCATGGGCGACAGGGACGGATCGTCACTGTGCCCAAGGAATTCCTGCCGGGTAGCGACGTGGCCACGCTTTCGGTTGTCGGTTACGACCCGCGCACGTGCTACACCGGGCGGGCGCCTTTGGAGGCGTATGCGCAGGGGATTGA
The DNA here is from genome assembly GCA_030429365.1 of Phycisphaerae bacterium. Lineage (GTDB taxonomy): Bacteria > Planctomycetota > Phycisphaerae > UBA1845 > UBA1845 > UBA1845. Next base: position 5,536 of record JAUIEW010000135.1, on the reverse strand, counting down.
AGTCGGTCCGAACGATCTCGTGTTTCGGTGCAACCTGGTGACGATCGATTCGGATGTGATGCGGGACTTTACAGCCGGTCACATATCGCAGCCGGAAGCGTCACGACTGATCGCGGACTTGAACGCGGAGTTTGCATCGGAGCCGATCGATTTTTTCGAAGGTGTGCAGTATCGACACCTGATGGTGTTGCGCGACGCGGGCGACCTGCGATGCAATTGCACACCGCCGCACGACATTCCCGATCAACCCGTCGCCGGTTATTTGCCGCATGGTGATCACGGTGAGCGCGTGCAGGACATCATGAAGCGCGCTGCGCATGTGTTGTGCGATCATGAAGTTAATAAAGTGCGATGTGAACTCGGCGATAATCCCGCGACAAACATTTGGCTTTGGGGTTATGGTCGCGTCAAGAAGTTGCCGCTGTTTGCCGATCGATTTGGTGTGAAAGGAGCTTCAATCGCCGCAGTCGATTTGATTCGCGGCATCACGGCGTTGATCGGGTTTGATCAGATCAATGTTCCAACAGCCACCGGTTACCTTGATACGGATTATGTTGCGAAAGGGCAGGCGGCTGTCCGCGCGCTGGATCAATACAATCTGGTGCTCGTGCACATTGAAGCGCCGGATGAAGCCGGTCACCTTGGAGACTACGAAGCGAAGATCAAAGCCATCGAAGAGATCGATCAGCACATCGTCGGACCTGTGCTCGAAAAACTGAAATCGTTTGACGCCTGGAAAATCGTCGTCGTGCCCGATCATCCCACACCCGTTTCAACGCGCATGCACACGCGCACACCTCCGCCGCTATGCATGGCCGGAGCGGGAATCGAATCGGTCATGCAAAAACCGTTCGGTGAGACCCACGCTCAGCAAAGCAAGCTGCTGATCGATCCTGGTTGCGAGATGATGGAATACTTCCTTCGCGCCTAGTTGAAGCGCCAGCCGCAGAATTTCCAAAAATCTTGAAGGCGCTGGGTGTATGGGGGTAATGCCTACGCTGTGATACGTAAAGTATTGCCGTGTAGAGGGTTAGGTGGCGTATTGCCCAATTGAACATCTCGTCAGTCAAGGCCAAAAGGCGGGTTCACAGTGCTGCCATAAAGTTCTCGGACGTTGGAGGTCGATAAACAAGCGCTGGAACAAAATGGGTAAATTCGATCAGCAGTGGAGTCATTATCGATGAGCACCTTGTTGCGAAAAGAGCAACGCATTTCAACGATGCAGCGACGCCGCAAGCCTGGGAATGAGAGATGCTTGCAGTTTGCGTACAATGCCGACGGCTCGCTTGCGGGTATTGAAGGTGATGCCCCTCAAGAGATTCATCTCGAAGCCACCAACAAAGATGCAGAAGCCGCTCCCTGGTTGGATGACTATTTCTGGATGGAACTCATTCAGCGTTGGTCGGATGCACCCATTTCTGTTCACTTCCAACCGACCCACGGTAGCTTGCTTCATGGGGTTCTCATCCATCAGCTCAACATGTTGCGACGGGTTGTTCCACATTGGCGGTTGATCGGGCAGTGCTATCTGAGTGATCTGGAAGCAGAGGGCGTGATTGAACAAGCTGCGGTGACGGTGTATCACGAAATCCACGTGATCGATGCCCGTCGTCCCGGTGCGCCCGAATCGCGTCATCCGCTGCGTGTTGAAGATGCCATCGCGACGATGCGCAAGGTGCAGCGGGCCAACAAACGCAACACGCCAATCGTGGTTTGCTGCCGCCCCGAACGTCAGCCGACCGAGGGCCCGCAAACGATGCCCGCACGCAACACAAATGATGCGGCTACCCCGGCGCCGGTTCGATCAATGGCGTAAGCGCCACAGTCCCGACCGAATGAATGCGACTTGCATAAAACACCGGCAAACGGTGCATATTTTCATGCGCTGACATCCGCAGCATTCCAGCGTCCACATCCACGCTGCACCCATCGACAACGACCGGGCATGATGAATGCAACGTCAGATATCGGACGTTTGGCGGCTACCGTTGCTTGCGGCAGGCCTATCGATTTTCAAATCGACACCAACTAGAATGGTCGCGCTATGTCTTTGATTGTGCAAAAATTCGGTGGAACGTCGGTGGCTGACGCGGACAAGATTCACCGCGCCGCCCGCCGTGCGATTCGGGCCAAACTCGACGGCAAGAAGGTGGTGCTCGTTGTTTCGGCGATGGGCAAGACGACCGATCATTTGATCGACCTTGCCCGTGAGGTAACACCGTTGCCGCCACGCCGCGAGATGGACATGCTGTTGACCACCGGCGAGCAGGTGTCGATCGCGCTGATGGCGATGGCGATCCAATCGGTGGGGCACGAGGCGATCAGTCTGACCGGTGGGCAGCTGGGATTGGTCACCGACAGTCGCCATTCGCAGGCGCGGATTCAGAACATCTCCAAGGAACGCATTTTTAAGGAACTCAATGACGGCCGCATTGTAATCGTTGCGGGTTTCCAGGGCGTCGATGAATCCGGCGAGATCACGACCATGGGTCGGGGGGCGTCGGATACGACGGCGGCTGCCCTTGCTGCGGTGCTCGATGCAGAGATTTGCGAGATCTATACGGATGTTGATGGGATTTACACGTCCGATCCGCGGGTGGTACCCGAAGCCCGCAAGCTTGACGCGATCAGTTACGACGAGATGCTCGAGATGGCCGGCGCCGGTGCGGGCGTCATGCATTCGCGGGCGATCGAGTTCGCCAAGAAATACAACGTTCCCATTCACGTACGCAGTTCGCTGACCGATCAGCCGGGGACCATGATCATGGAAAAAACGCCAGGAATGGAAGATGTGGCTGTCCGCGGCGCATCGTTGAAAGTTGACCTTGCCACCATCGTGATGACCCGCGTGCCCAACGAGCCGGGCATCGCTGCGGAGATCTTCGCCGAGGTGGGCAAGCATCACATCGTGGTGGACGACATCATTCAGAACTTCTATGACGATCGCAAACTCGCCAACGTCGGTTTTAGCACGAATCAGGATCAGGCCCTCGAAGGCGTCGAGGTCTGCCGCAGGATGGCCGAAGCCCGCGGGTTTGGCCCTGTTGAACTCGATGAGAATGTGTCCAAGGTCAGCGTCGTCGGCGTGGGGATGCGCTCGCACGCAGCCGTCGCGGCCAAGATGTTCGAAGCCCTCCGCGACGCGAAGGTGAACATCGACACGATCTCAACCAGCGAGATCGTCATCAGTTGCATCGTCCCGCAGGAGCATGGTCCGAGAGCACTACAGGCGGTGCACAAGGCATTCGAGCTAGACAAAGCCCACCCAACGGCATAGTTGAATGGTCCAACCGTGCCACTGCTCTGTGAGCAGTGCGGTATGGCCGCACGCTCGTTTCCAAGTTGCTACCCGGCATTCAGCGAATTTTCGTTGTGATCCCGAAGATTTCCATGCACGATAAACACTGCTCACAGAACAGTGGCACTTCTTGATTGTTGCTTATGGGGACGTCATGGGCCTCTTTCGCACGCAACTATTTTCTTACAGGATTCGGCTGTCTCCGCTTTGGAAGCGGCGGCCTTTGATTGCGATTGGTTTGCTCCTGGTTGGATTCGGCGCGGTTTCGCAGTTGCTGTTGGCCGGTGCTTCCGACGACTTTGGTAGCTATCACAATCGCGTGTTTACTGTGGTTGAGGTCGCGGATGGGGATACTTTTGATATCGATCATCCGGATGGGGCGCATCCTGATACGCGGATTCGGTTGTGGGGGGTGGATACGCCGGAAGTTGAAGGCAGTCGCGATGGGGCGATGCATTTTGGGGCGGAGGCGTCGGCGTTTGCGAAGCGGGTGCTTTTGGGGCGGAAGGTGCGGGTGATTCTGTCACGCCAGCGGACGCGCGACAAGTACAATCGATTGCTTGCGTATGTTGAGTTTGTCGATGACGGTGACGATGTGCGAGGCGGCGAGTCGTACAACGAGCGATTGATTCATAACGGCATGGCGTATGCGGATTGGCGCTTCGATCATCCGATGAAATTGCAATACAAACGCGCGGAACGCGTCGCCCGGGAGAATCGGATTGGGCTTTGGGCTGATGTGACGCTGGATGACATGCCGGAGTGGCGCAGTCGGATGGAGAGGGAGTTGGCGTACGACGCGCCTTAAGCAAGCTCGAGATCCTGCGCATAGGGTGGGCCGTGCCCACCGCCGTCATTCCCGCGCAGGCGGGAATCCAGAACTGGTGTGTTCCTCTTGGCGGTAGCCGGTGATTCTTGGCGACCACATGAGTTCAGAGAACGGAACGCTACTTGTTTTCCTCTGGATACCCGCTTTCGCGGGTATGACGCCTGCGCGGGTATGACGACCGGGCAACGATCATCGATCTACATCGACGAGCCCACCAATTCCTTCACCATCGCATCAGCGCCATACACTTGCATCAGCGATTCAATGATCGCCCGACTATCCACGTGGACGCCGCGGGCTTGCTCCTGCGTGAACTGGATGTCCCAGATGAGCGCCTGGATGTTGCCGTCAAAGATGATGCCGACGATCTCGCCGTCGCGATTGATCGTCGGTGAGCCGCTGTTCCCACCGATGATGTCACACGTTGACACATAGTTGAACGGTACCGTCGCGTTGAGCTTCTTCTCCGACTTCAGCCAGCTTTCGGGCAGCTTGAATGGATCGGCATTTTTGTGTTCGCGCGACAGGTTGAACGCGCCGCCGATGGCCGTCAATGCCGGGATGGTCTTGTTCTGCTCTTCGTAGCTCTTGACGGTTCCGAACGAGAAACGCAGCGTGCCGGTGGCGTCGGGATAAACCGATTCGCCGTACTTGGCGTACATGGCCTTGGCGATGCGCGTGTAGGCGTCGGCTTCGACGCTTTCCCATTCATCTTCGATCTGCTTTCGCAACGGTCGAGCGAAGACTTCGAGCAACTTGGCGAACTCGATCATTGAATCCTTGCTGTTCGCCACCGCTTCTTTGCCGCCTTCGAGCATGCGCTCACGCTCGGCTTGATCGATCAACTTGCAATCGCGCAAGAGTTCCGCGGCGCGCTCTGCCGGTCGCTTGCCATCGAGGGCGGCTTTGACCAGTGCATGATCACCGCCAAGCATGCGCGCCATTCGCATGAGGGCGTCGGTGAGGACCATCTGCTCAAGATCAGGATAAATCGGACCGGTCGCGATGATGCCACGTTTGATGCTCTCAAGATTGGCGTCGCGGTATTCGCTCAGGGCGAGAACGCCGACAAGGCAACTGCCGCCGGCGCCGACATCGTCGGTTTCGACGACCTGGCCGAGAAGATCAAGGCCGGTGAGATGAACTTCGAGGTGGTCATTGCCACGCCGGACGCCATGCGAGTCGTTGGCCAACTCGGCCAGATTCTCGGCCCACGCGGGCTGATGCCGAACCCCAAGGTCGGCACGGTTACCGCGGACGTCGAAACCGCCGTGAAGAATGCCAAGGCAGGCCAGGTCCGTTATCGCACGGACAAGGCCGGCATCATTCATTGCCCGATCGGCCGGGCCGATTTCGAGGTGCCGGCGTTGAAGGAAAACCTCGACGCGCTGCTCGCGGACCTGAAGAAG
>JAUIEW010000134.1 GCA_030429365.1 Phycisphaerae bacterium | reverse complement strand
GACTTGAAAGTCAATTCACGCCCGCGACGTTTCGATTCTTCGCGCATCGCCAGAACGGCTTCATCAGGTGGCGTCGGCTGCGTTGCCTTAGGCGTGCTGACCATGTCGACTGTACGAGCGTGTGGGCTTCTCTGTTGGCTGTTGAGCGACACGTATACACTTGCACTGACCGCGACCATCAGCATCGCTGCGAGCGCCATCGTCGATCGGAACGGGCCTCGCTTGTGTCGGGCGAGGGTGATGGTGTCTTCCGGTTTGCCTAGTATCTCCGCACGTTCGGATTGCGCGGTGATGTCTTCGAGTATCGACGAAGGGGCTGATCCGCGCGGAAGACTCCGTATGGCGCTAGCCGCCGACGTCAGCATCTCCAGCTGCGCGCGGGCGGTTGCGTCGGATTCGAGTCGCGATTCGACTTCAGCCCGCTGAGCCGGCGTCAACTCGTCGTCCAGATAGGCGCAGAGCATTTCGCCGAACGATTCATCGAAAGGTTCGGGCGCATTCGACTTTGGTTTTCTGTCATTTGAGCGCGTCATGTCAGAAAACATTTCCTCCCGTTTTACTGGCGTCCGGTAGCGATTGCGATTCACACAACAACGTCCGCAACTGCATACGCCCGCGATAGATTCGCGATTTTACGGTACCGACCGCCACCTCAAGAATGTCTGATATATTCTGATAATCCATCCCTTCAATATCGCGTAACACCAGGACGGCTTGATGATCCGGATCAAGCTGCGCCAAGGCGATTGCGACCATTCGATCGCTTTCCGACGCTAGCGCGCTGGCGGCTGGATCGTCGGAATTATTCGAAGCAATCGTATGTTTCAGCGCCTTGGTCGATCCATCGTGATCGGACGGGCCGGCATCGAGTGACACGGTGCGTCGCTTGGCCTGCTTGCGCTTCCACGAGAGCGATTGATTGACCGCGATCCGAAAGACCCAGGTGTAGAATGCGCTCTTGCCGTGGAATTTTCCGATGGCTTCGAAGGCTTTCATGAAAACGTCCTGCGTCAACTCTCCAGCATCCGCATGATCACCGCAGATGCGCCAGCAGGTGTTGAATACTCGGTCCTGGTATTTGGTCACCAGCGCGTTGAAGGCGTGGACCTCCCCGGCTTGCACTCGGCGCACCAGGACTGCGTCCTCAAAATTGCCTTCCGCTACCTGCGATTCCAACGCTTCACCTGCTGCTAATGACTTAGACGCCTGTACTTCCCATCGGTTCCGGTTCGCGCATCGTTTGACTTGAATGGCTCGAATACTGCCCGCCCATTATAGGACCAGTTCAAGTGTTTCGGATGGGGTAGGCCGTACATCGAGGCACTCTTTTATACGACTACGACGTCCAAAGGGTGCGATTCCGAGCGGTTTCTCCCCTGAACCGTCCATTCGGCGGCGATTTGCCGTCCGATGTTGCAAATCACCCACCTCGATGGCGTTGCTTTTCGCCACGCAAAGTCATAAAACTACGCGACTTATCCGTCTGAAACCAGCGAGGAGGCCGTACCGTGGCAGTGCCCTACAACAAGCGAACGCATAAGAACGGGGAGCTTCGCGCATCCCACGTTGGACAGGAAGTCATTCTCGTCGGATGGGCTCACAACTACCGCGATCTCGGTGGGATGGCCTTTATCGACATCCGCGACTACACGGGCATCACCCAGGTCAAATTCAATCCGCAGACTGACCCGATCGCCCACAAGTTGGCCGGCACCGTCCGTCGCGAAGATTGCATCGCCGTTCGCGGTAATGTCATCCTGCGCGGCGACAACGTCAACCCGAAGTTGGCCACCGGTGAGATCGAAGTTGAAGGGCACGAGATCGATGTCCTCAGCAAGTCCGACACGCCGCCGTTTGCGGTCGAAGACGACACCGATGCCAGCGAAGACGCCCGCTTGAAAAACCGCGTGATCGACCTGCGCCGTCCCAAGATGCAGGAAATCATTCGTCTTCGGCACCGGCTCGCAAAAGCCGCCCGCGATACGTTCGCTGCCCAAGACTTCGTGGAAATCGAGACGCCGTTTCTCGGTAAGTCCACTCCGGAAGGCGCCCGCGACTATCTCGTTCCGTCGCGCGTTTATCCCGGCAAGTTCTTCGCGCTGCCGCAATCGCCGCAGCTATACAAGCAGCTATTCATGATGGCCGGCTTCGACCGCTATTGTCAGATCGTCCGCTGTTTCCGCGACGAAGACTTGCGGGCAGACCGTCAGCCGGAATTCACCCAGGTCGACCTTGAGATGGCGTTCGTTCAGGTGGACGACGTCCTCGAAGCCGTCGAAGCCGCGGTCGCGACCATGTTCCGCGAGGGCATTGGTTTGGAAGTTCCGCGTCCGTTCCCCCGCATGTCGTATCACGAGGCGATGGACCGATTCGGTATCGATCGCCCCGACCTGCGATTCGGTCTGGAACTGCTCGACATCACCGAGGTGGCTGGCAAGACCGACTTCAGCATCTTCAAGGAAGCCCTCGACAAGGGCGGACTGGTCAAGTGCATCGTGGCGCCGGGCGGTGGCGACCTCACCCGCAAAGTGACCGATGGGTTGGCCGACGAGGTCAAAGGCATTGGCGGTGGCGGATTGCCGGTGACCAAGGTGGTTCAGGGCGACAATGGCGTCGAGCTGTCCACCGGCGTCGCGAAATTCCTTCAGCCGGTGTGCGACGAACTATTGGCCGCGACGGGTGCGAAGGTCGGTGATGCGATCTTCTTCATGCCGGGCACCTATGCCGACGTCTGCAAATACCTGCACTTTGTGCGCTCGCGTCTGGGCGAAATCCTGAACCTGATTCCCGACGACGAATGGAATCTGCTGTGGGTGGTCGATTTCCCGATGTTCGAGTGGAGCGAAGAGGACAAGCGGTTCTACAGCCTCCACCACCCGTTCACCGCACCGCGCGACGAAGACATCCCCATGCTCGACACCGATCCGGGCAAGGTCATCGCCAAGGCGTACGACCTGACCCTCAACGGCATCGAGATGGCTGGCGGCAGTATCCGAATCCATAGCCGCGAGATTCAGTCGAAAGTGTTCAAGCTCCTAGGCATTTCCGATGAGGAAGCCCACGAGAAATTCCAGTTCCTTATGGACGCCCTGCGATATGGCGCTCCGCCGCACGGTGGGATCGCCATGGGCTTCGACCGCTGGGTGATGATGATGGCCAAGTGCGATTCACTTCGTGACGTCATCGCCTTCCCCAAGACGCAGCGAGCGGTCTGCCCGCTGACCAACGCTCCCGGTGAGGTGGCTGAGGATCAGTTGGTTGAACTGGGCATCGACAAGCGTCCGGAGGTCAAAGCCAAAGAGGCCAAGGGGGCATCGTAGGTTTTCGGAGGCTCATCGCGGAAGGGGACCCATGTCAGACCGCATCAACAAATCGGACGATGAGTGGAGCAAGGAGCTGAGTCCTGAGCAGTACCAGGTGACCCGGTGCGGCGGAACCGAGCCGGCATTTACCGGCAAATACTGGGACCACAAGGGGGACGGCGTCTATGCTTGTGCCTGCTGCGGACAGTATCTGTTCTCCTCAGACACCAAGTACGATTCGGGAAGCGGTTGGCCCAGCTTCTGGGATGCGGTCGACAAATCCAACGTCACCGAGCATGAGGACAACAAGTTCGGCATGCGGCGGATCGAGGTTCGGTGCAGCAAATGCGATGCGCACCTCGGTCACGTCTTTCCGGATGGTCCCAATCCGACGGGCCAGCGCTACTGCATCAACTCCGCGTCGCTCGATTTCAAGGAAGGTTCTGTCGGTTAAGGACCACAGCGAAAGGGAGGGAACCCACATGACTACAAACGACTCACTAGCAGCCGCATTGGCATTGATCCCAAGCGGATGCAGCATCATTACCGCGGGCGACGGAAAATCCGGGACTGGTATGCTGGCTTCATGGGTTCAGCAGGCCTCATTCGACCCACCGCATGTGACCGTTTCCGTGAAGGATGGTCGCCCCATTCAGAAGCTGATTGCCGAATCGGGTCGCTTCGTCTTGAACGCCTTGGGTGAAGATTCAGGGGCGATGTTTAAGCACTTCGGGGCTGGTTTTGAGCCCGGTCAGCCTGCATTTGAGGGGGTGGAGATCACCGAGAATGAGTGGGGCGTGGAACTAGATGCCGCTGCTGGCTCGCTGTCGTGTGAGGTCCGTTCCACGGTCCAAGCCGCCGACCATGTGGTCTATGTGGCTGAGGTTTGCTCGTCCAAGGCGGAAGGCGGTCAGAAGCCGTACGTTCATATCCGCAAGTCGGGCTTGTCGTACTAGCGCGTCAGTGCCCGCCCTATAGTCATCTCCGCGCCCAACAGTCATTTCCGCATCCTGCCGTCATTCCCGCGCAGGCGGGAATCCAGAATATCACGGCAAACCCCCACCAGCCGTCGCCCTATGGATACCGGCGTTGTATCCATCTCAGTCGGTGGTGATTCGATTGGCCGGATCGTTGATACATTCCCCTGGATACCCGCTTTCGCGGGTATGACGGAGAATCTGTGAAGAAGGAAGCCCCAACGATTCAATCGCAACCAGTAAAAAAGGCGTGCGGCACCCCGATAGTATTGGCGCGGTCAAAGGGTGCCGCAGCGAGTGGAAGATCGATGTATTTTGAAGGTGATTGGCAAAGCCTGGCAGCGATCCGTCTGCCCTGCGGCTTCAATCATCAGGCGTCGTCGCCCGATCAGAATCCGCCTGGTGGCTTGCCCACCCATGATTCACTTGTTCAGAGAACGGCTGACTCGATGCTTGGCTGCAAACGCCAATGTCCAGCGCCGCAATACTTGTTCATCGAAAATGTCAGGGCCGTTCTTTAAATAGCACTCCCTTGAAACCGATCTGCATCTCGCTCGGTTGCAAACGTCTCAATAATCAAGAGAGCCGCCATACCAACTGCCCGCAATAACCACTTGGTCGCCAGAGCAGTCGAACCTTTCAAGAACTCGGAAACGACACCGCGTACTCAGAGGTTTCCGCAATCAGACTTACGGTCGATTTTGCATTTGGCAGCCAGCCTCAAATCAAGCACTTCTGTCTTACTGATGCCAGCATGTGCCGATGGCGGCTGCGAATTTCTACAAAAATCACACCGAATCTGAACTTCCCCGCATTCGGTCTCGCGGGCGATTCTGTAAACGTCTGTCATTTATATAGTTAGTGAATAAGTCGATCTGGGCGTGATTTACGACCCAAACTGACAAAACACGGCCTTTGCCAGCCCACCGAGATTCACAGAACGTTCCAACCATTTGCACTGAAGTGGGTTACTCACAGTATAAGAACGCTCAATCACAAAGGCAACAAATTGTCAGAAGAAAGTGATGAAAATTCTTGACAGTTGCGAAGTGGGTGATCAATTCAGACAAGACGAGCCGAAACTTTGATTCGGTTTTCAATTCAAATCCGAATCGATTTTGTCAGGCGTTTTGGGAAGCGCGTCTTGTTTGTTCGGGCCGCCGACCGTCAGAATCGAAACCTCGGGAGGGCAACAGAAACGAATGCGCGGCGCATGACCGCGCTCGCACCCGACACCACGAGAAACGTAGAGCATGTGGTCGTTGAGTTGACTCAAACCGCCGGCGGCGACCTCTCTGGGTACCGGCGAAGCCGTCACCGGCGGTCCGAAGCCCGGGATTTGAATCTGTCCGCCATGGGTATGGCCCGCCACAATCAGGTCGATGTTGTCGGGCATATATGACAGCAACGAAACACCGGGACGATGGGCGAGGACGATGGTCAGGTCCGTGTGATCGGCGATGGCAGAAGCTCTGCGGAGCGTGTCTTTCGCCTGGCTTGAGCGATATTCGATGGGGATGCCAGACACCGCGACCGTGGTCCCTCGAACCTTGACCTGCTTGATTTGATTGTCGATGAGTTGAACCTGCGAGCCTGAAATGGCTTTCGACAGCGTGCTCAGTCGGTCGCAGTCACCGCTGACGACATAGACCCCGCCGGGGGCTTCGAGCTCTGCCAGCAGGGATTTGATCGCCGATTCCTGCTCGCGGTACTGCTTCTCTGATCCCTGGAAGACATCGCCCGGAATCAGGATCAGGTCCGGGTTGGCCTTCATCGCCAGATCGACCGCCCGGTATTCGTGGGCGGTGACCTCGTTGAATTGCATGTCGGCCAACACGGCGATCTTGATGGGACTCTTGCCAGGGGCCATTCGGTCGACGATCACATCGCACGACTCGACCTTCAGGTTGAATGGCTCCACGTAGGTCGTGTACACACAGAGCGGAATGAGCAAAAACGAGCAGAGGGCTGCGATCGTTCCGCCGGATCCGAAGGATATGGAACCAACGGCGGGGATCTTGACCCACCGAGAAACGAGGATCAATAGTCCGACGGCTGGCGCGACCAGCGCGAGGTCCAGGTACAAGATGTGAATGAGCCCAAAGACTTTCAAGCCGAGCGCCGCGACCGCGAGGGTCTTAGCCGCAACGATCCCGATGGCCCCGCACAATGCGCCAAGTAGCAGGCCCACCCCGACTCGCGTGGTGCCTTTGGATGACACATGGCGAGCGGAAAGCCACAGGAGGACTGCGAAGACCATGAAGTCGAACAGGCACGAGAGTGCGAGCAGTGCGTCGAATCGGGACATGTCTGAAGTTACGATCGTGCTGCCGATACGGTTCGCTGATTGTTCGTGCAAGAGGACGCCTGCGGGTATACTGACAACGTGCCTCGGGTTTGGGAACGTGGCCGCCGCCATCTGTAGGTGCAATCGCGCGTCCACGAATCGCCGACGTAATCAATTATGAGACTCTTTCCTAATACCAAAATCTCGCTCGCGCGGAAGTGCCAGTTCCTGTTCGGGGCGGCTGTCCTGATCATCATCGGTGCGTCGTTGATCATCCCGGCGATCCGGATGAACGATTTGACGCGAGAGCAGTACCTGCGGATGGCCAAGGAGTCGGCGACGGTTGCAGTCATGGAGACCGACCTGCTCGGGCAGGATTGGCAGGTCGGCCAGGAGGCGATCAATCGCAATTGGCCCCGACTTCGCAAGCGTTTTGGTGCGGACGAGTTGGCCGCGATCCCGCCGAGGTTCTTCCCAGTAGAAGAGGCTCAGGCACGGGAACTGATCGGCAAGGGGGACGGATTTCTAACGCACGCAATCGCCGAACTCCAGCGCGATTCCGACGCGATCTATCGCTACAAGCTTGAGCATTACGACGACGGTCGAAACGAGATTCGGTTGGCGATGGCCGTTCGCGAAACCGGTGGTGATCCTGGGACCGACAAGCTCAAGGGCTTGATTGAGGTGCGCATTCCAATTCCCGCCGAGCATGCGCTGCTGAACTTTGGCGTGTTGGTGGCGTCGTTGGCGTTGGGGGCATTTCTGGCAGTACTCGTGTTCTATTGGGTGACGCAGAAGGTGTTGCTCTCACCGGTCAGGAAGCTCCGACGCATTGCGGAGAAGGTTACCCTTGGCGAGATGGGGGCGCGGTCGGTCATTGAAACGGGCGACGAGTTCGAGGAACTCGGCACCGCGTTCAACGAGATGCTTGGCCACCTGCAGGATTCCCAGGAAAAGCTGAGCAAGACCAATCGTTCGCTTGATACACGGCTTGGGGAATTGGCCGAAACCAACGTGGCGCTTTACGAAAGCAACCGCGTCAAGAGCGAGTTCATCGCCAACGTCAGTCACGAGTTGCGAACACCGTTGGTTTCGATCATCGGATTTGCGGAGTTGCTGACAGAGGCCGGCGACGGCAAGTCGATTGATCCAAGTCGTCTGTCGCGCTACGCAGGCAACATTCTCACCAGCGGTCGAAGCCTCCTTGATATCATCAACGACCTTCTCGATCTCGCCAAGATCGAAGCCGGTCGATTCGAACTTCACATCAGCACGTTCGAATTGAATGACCTCTGCACCAAGCTGATCGACTTCATGACACCCGTCGCAGACAAGGGCGAATTGGAACTGAGCCTGCGCATCGACGAAGATCTGCCCAGCATGACCTCAGATTCCGGCAGGCTGCATCAAATCCTTTACAACCTGTTGAGCAACGCGATCAAGTTTACGCCGAAGGGCGGCTCGGTGGAGTTAGAGGTAACCAAGTCGGGTGGGGAGATGGTGGCGTTCGCGGTGAAAGACACCGGGGTGGGCATCCCGGAGGCTCAGCAGACCAACGTCTTTGAGAAGTTTCGCCAGATGGATTCGTCGATGACCCGCGAATACAGCGGGACGGGGTTGGGACTTGCGATCACCCGTGAACTGTGCGAAATGCTTGGCGGTTCGATTGGCTTGGAGAGCACTGAGGGCGTCGGAAGCACGTTCACCGCCACGCTTCCCTTGAAGACGACCTCGGTCAGTGCGGCGCCTTTGGTCAATCTGACCTAACCGCCAGATTGCACGCCTTTGATCTAGAAGAATTCCAGTACATCTTCGAGGTCGTTGGGAAGCCGTTCGAGCAGCGCACCGAATTCCGGCCTTTCGGAGAACCCTAGGTCCTTCGCAGCCCGCGATTCAAGAATGTTGTACGGCTGATACGGCGTGAACGTGAGCAGCGAACAGATCATGTCGGTCAATTCGATGAGCAAACGCTCTTTGAAAAGCGGATCATCCGACTCGGGATAATCGTGGTGGCTGGAAACCAGGTCGCGAATGTGATCCGGGAGTCCCCATGAATTGGCGATGAGTTCGCCGAACTCCTGGTGCGTTTCCTGACACAGGTATTCGAACGATTCCATGTCGATTTCAAAGCGCGACAGTTTCTTCAAGCTGTTGGCCGTCCGAAGCACCATGACGTTGCCGATGTCGTGGAGCAGGCCAATCATGAATGCCTCTTCGACATCGAGGTCGGTCAGTTCTGCAAGTTCCCGCATCACATAAGCCGCCGCGAGTGCGCGGAGCGATAGCATCTCTGCAATCTTGGCACTGCCCCCGCCTTGTTCGAAGGTGGCCGATCGCATCGCCTGATGCAGCATCAGCGTCTTGATCGCATTCGAACCAAGACGGACGACGGCCATCTCCAACGACGTAATTTTGTTCATGCCGCGATAGAGCGGAGAATTCGACATACGCAAAACGGAAGCAGCGCTGACTTGGTCTTCGCTGATGTCGTGGGCGATCTCCGGAAGATTGCAGTTGCGCTTACGCAGTTTGCGAAGAACGGCTTCGGGCACGCGCGGCAATGGCGGAAGTGACAGATCATGCCCGTCGAATTGGCTGATGAGCATGTTCTCAAGAGCGCGGGCCTCGGTTGTGAGGTTGATCTCAGGAAGCGGTGCGCGTTCGGTGAGACTGGCGCCTTCAGGTTTCCACCAGATGTCTTCATCGTTGCCATCCACTGGCTCGGACGTGTCCTGTTCAGGCTCAAGTACGCCGACAGCGGTGGATGATTCAGCGAATTGTTTCGGAGGATCGGGCGCATTGGAATTGCCGCCGATCAACATGTCCATGACCCAGTTCCACAGTCCCACTGGTGAATCCCCCGAATGTTGAATTTGGTTTCCCGTCCAGTAACGCTGCGCGTTGAGCTTGCCCGAAGCGTCTATAACCTACGATTCATATCGACTTACAAAGTGGGTGAGTTGTGTAGTCCGCAGCAGGGCGTCGAATATGGCCAAGTCTTGACAGCATCGATCCGTATGGTCCAATAAAGGATTGGTGCCTGTTCCGCAGGTGGCGGTCTCTCTCGGTTTTTACGGTAAGGATTCATGCGCAAGATTGCGATCGGGGCGGACCACGGCGGATACGAACTGAAGGGTCTGTTATCGGAACACCTCAAGACCCGCGGGTTCGACGTGATCGATTGCGGCACGTTCACCAAGCAGGCTTGCGACTATCCGCAGTTCGCCAAAGAGGTTGCGACGCGGGTGGCATCGGGCCAAGCCGGCGCCGGCATCATGATCGACGGCGCGGGGATCGGTTCGTCGATGGCGGCCAACAAAGTCCCCGGTGTGCGTGCGGCGCTTTGTTACGACCTGTCCAGCGCCCGCAACAGTCGCGAGCACAACAACGCAAATCTGATGACCCTCGGCGCGGGGTTGATTGGTCCGGCGCTGGCGACGCAGATTGTGGATGCGTTTCTGGATACCGAGTGCACGGCTGAGCGTCACCTGCGACGCGTTGAGATGATCAATGCGATTGAACGCGGGACGGATGGAGCATCGGCTAGCAAGTGTGGGTGCTCAGGTGGTTCCGGCGGATCGTGTGCATGTGGCGGTCATGGCGCATCAGGTGCAGAAGCAGATTCAACCAGCGATGGGACCTCAAAGCAGTTGGAGAGTGAATTGACTGAATTGTCCGAAACCGATCTTCAGCGGGTGGCAGACCGCATCGCATCGATGCTTGGTGCGGCGGCCGGTAGCTGCTCCGGTCCGGAGTGTGGGTTCTGTAAGCCCAGTGGTCCTGTCGATCCCGAGCGATTGCGCGAATTCGTCGCGATGGGTGCGGATCGAATCGTGTGTCGCGGCAACGGCTGCGACGTTCCGAAAGAGATCGCCGGTTACATTGACCACACGCTTTTGCGTCCCGATGCGACGTACGAACAGATCGACAAGCTTTGTAAAGAGGCGATGGAGTTTGGGTTCGCGTCGGTCTGCGTCAATCCATGTCAGGTTAAGCGCAGTGCGGGCATTCTTCGCGGTAGTACGGTGAAAGTTTGCACGGTGGTCGGTTTCCCGTTGGGTGCGAATGTCGCGGAAGTCAAAGCGCTGGAGGCGCGTCGCGCGATTCGTGAAGGCGCCCGCGAGATCGACATGGTGATCAACGTCGGGGCGCTCAAGAGCGGCGACGACGAGGCGATCTACCACGACATCCGCTGCGTTGTCGAAGCGTGCATGGATGGCGGGGCGATCTGCAAGGTCATTCTCGAAACGGCGCTGTTGACCAATGACGAAAAAACGCGGGCGTGTATTGCAGCCCGTCGCGCTCGGGCGGATTTTGTGAAAACGTCGACCGGGTTCGGTCCGGGTGGGGCGACGGCAGAGGATGTCGCCCTGATGTCGGATGCGGTCAAGGGATCACGCATGGGCGTGAAGGCGTCGGGCGGTATTCGAAGTTTTGACGAAGCGACGCAGATGATCCGAGCCGGCGCAACGCGTCTTGGCGTCAGCGCTGGCGTTCGCATCGTGCAGGAATCGAAAGGCGTGACCGTTTCGTCGAACGGTGGCGGTGACGGAAAGTATTAAGCGAACGCAGGGTGGGCCGTGCCCACCGTTGTGTTACGCGTCCAGAAAGATGGTGGGCACGGTCCACCCTGCGAAGGCGAAGTTGTCAATTAGAGGGTTGCAGACAATCAGAAGGTAACTGGCGGTTAAGCTCAAACGCCCTAGACCATCGAATCGGAAACTTGAAATGGCCAATGTCGATCTACGAACGTACTGTTTTCTGGACAGCATCCAACCGCAATACGCCGCGTTTCTTGGGACGGTTGCGCAAGGCTTCCTTCCCGTTGCGGGGATGGCCAGTCTGTACATCGAAATCTCACCCGGCATCGAAATCAACCGCGTGACCGACATCGCCCTCAAAAGCACCAACGTCAAACCGGGCATGCAGATCGTCGAACGCTTGTACGGCATGCTTGAGATCCATTCCGAGTCACAAGCCGATGTCCGCCAAGCCGGTGCGTCCATTCTCGAATCGTTGGAACTCACCGAAGAAGATCGCATCAAACCGCGCATCGCGTCGAGTCAGGTCATTCGCCGCGTCGACGATCACCAGACCCAACTGGTCAACCGCATGCGTCATGGCAACATGATCATCGCCGGGCAGACGCTCTACGTGATGGAGGTCGAGCCCGCGGGTTATGCGGCGCTGGCGGCGAATGAAGCCGAGAAGGCGGCCAACATCAACGTCCTCGAAGTGCGCGTGTTCGGAAGTTTCGGGCGGTTGTATCTCGGCGGTGAAGAGCGGGACATCGAAGTGGGCTATCAGGCGGCGCTCGCTGCCATCGAAGGCGTAACCGGTAAAGACAAATCCAGATAAACATTTTGCGAATACACGATTCGGCGGCAATTCCGTCGTCGAATTCGACAAGAGCTTCAAAGGAGGTTCATCATTATGGCAGATGCCTTGGGTATGATCGAGTGTCGCAGTTTTCCGACGGTGGTCGAAGCCGCCGACGCAATGGTGAAAGCGGCAAAAGTTGAACTGGTCACTTACGAAAAGACCGGCGGTGGTTATGTCAGTGCGGTGGTGCGCGGTGATGTGGCAGCCGTTAAAGCCGCCTGCGATGCCGGTCAGGCAGCCGCTTCACGCGTGGGTGAAGTCGTGGCGGTGCACGTGATTGCCCGTCCGCACGCCAACGTGGATGCCGTCATCCCGCTCGGCCGCGCCGACAAGGGCAAGAAGGGCTAACACTGGCGTTGATGTGTCCTGTGGGTACGCGCGGTCGATGATTGCGCAGTGCCACGTCATGGCATTTTTTGCATTGGAGCCCTCAACATGGTCCTTGCCAAAGTCGTTGGCACGGTTGTCGCCACGCAAAAAGAAGCATCGCTCGAAGGTCTGCGCATGATGGTGTGCAAACCGGTCGACATCGACGGTCAGGAGAAATCCGGGCTGGTTGTGGCGGTCGATGCGGTGGGGGCTGGCGTGGGTGAACTCGTGATGTATGCGACGGGTAGCTCGGCGCGGCAGACGACAGTGACGCGCGATCGGCCTTGCGATGCGGTGATTATGGCCATCGTCGATCAATGGGAAGTCAACGGCGCGTACAAGTACAAAAAAGACGAGGACCCGCCCTACAACTAACCTGAAATCAGCATAGGGCGTGCTACTGCTCTGCGAGCAGTGAGAGGTCTTCAAAGCCAACGGGAAGAAGGCGAACGTGAGTCAACTGTCCCAACAACAAATCGATCGCATCGCCCAGACGGTGCTCGCTCGAATGGGGGCTGGCGCGGTATCGGGCGGGTCGCCAGCGTCGATGCCGGCGGCTGACCAGTTCGGTCGCGAAGTAATCGGCGTCTTTGCCGAGTTGGACTCAGCCGTCAATGCGGCGAACGCGGCATTTCATGCGTTTGATGCGCTCAAGCTGTCCCAGCGAAATGACATCATCGCGAACATTCGCAAGCACATGCTCGACGCTGCGGAAATGTTGGCGGACGAAGCCCACCGCGAAACGGGCCTGGGACGCTACGAAGATAAGGTCATCAAGAATCGGCTGGTGACGAACAAAACACCGGGTACCGAAGTCCTGCGTGCCGAAGCACAGTCGGGTGACAGAGGATTGTCGCTTTTTGAACGTGCCCCGTTTGGTGTTATCGGCTCCATTACGCCGACGACCAATCCGACGTCCACCATCATCTGTAACACGATCGGGATGTTAGCCGCTGGCAATGCGGTGGTGTTCAATGTGCACCCAAACGCCAAGAATTGTTCGATCAAATGCATCGACATGTTGAACCGGGCGATCATCGAAGCCGGCGGACCGCCAAACCTCGCGGTGACGCTCGCCCATCCGACCGTGGAAACAGCGCAGGCACTCATGACCCATCCGGGCATTCGATTGCTCGTGGTGACCGGTGGCGCGGGCGTCGTCAACGTGGCGATGAAAAGCGGCAAGCGGGCGATCTGCGCCGGTCCGGGAAATCCGCCGATCGTCGTGGACGAGACAGCTGACATCGATCAAGCCGGCAGGGACGTC
>JAUIEW010000133.1 GCA_030429365.1 Phycisphaerae bacterium | reverse complement strand
AAACGCCGAGGAGGCGCAGAGCTGGATCGCCCGCGCCGGCGCGCTGGTCGACGGCGCCGGCGGCGCGGATCTCATCACCGTCGAGGTGCGCTTCGTCCACAGCCTGCTGCTGCGCGTGCTGGGCCTCCCCCTCGAGTGTGCCGCCTTCCTTGATGGCTTCGACGGCGCTTTCGATGGTGCCGTAGCCGGTGATCATGATGACGACGGTTTCGGGCCAGCGTTTGCGGATGACTTGAAGGAGTTCGAATCCATCGCTGCCGGACAGGTTAATGTCGCTGATGACGACGTCGGCGGGTTGCTGTTCGAGTTGCGTGAGCGCACCCGATAGACCGGTGGCGCCGGCGACGTCGTAGCCTTCGAGCGACAACATTTCCTGAAGCGATTCGAGGATGATCTGGTCATCGTCCACGACGAAGATTCTGGATTTTCGCTCTTTCATTGCGGCGGTTCCTTCAAGTTGTTTGCGTCATTGGCGACGGGCGGCTGCTGCTCGGTCGATGGTTGTTCGTGCGGTTGGGTCGGGATCGAGACGATAAACGTCGCGCCGCCGCTAGGGTTGTTGGCGGCTGCGATGGTCCCTCCCAATTGGCCGATGTATTCGCGACAAATTGCCAGTCCGAGTCCGGTGCCCTTGCCGGGTTTCTTGGTGGTGTGGAAGGGTTTGAAGAGTTGCTCGGTGTCTTCGGGCAAACCGGTTCCGGTGTCTTCAAAGCGGATGATGATGTAGCTCTCAACGATCCCGCTGGTGATGGTGAGTCGGCCCCCATCGGGCATTGCGTCGATCGCGTTGCGGATGAGGTTGCCGCAGACTTGCAGCAATTTGGTTCCGCCGACCGATGGCATTCGGTCTTCGTCGCCGAGGCACGCCGCGATGATGACTTCGTTGGCGTCCGAGGCTTCGCGCATCATGTGGATGGCTTCTTCGACGATCCAGTTGACGTTGCGGTCGTCTTCAGCGTCGGGGGCGCTGCGGGAGAATTCGAGCAGGTCGGTGATGATCTCGGCCATCCGCTTCAATCCGGCGGACGATTTGCCGAGGTAGTCGTCGAGTTTTCCGGTCTGTCCGGTTTCGATGGCTCGGCGGGCGAGGTTGATGTAGCGGAGGCTTCCATCGAGCGGGTTGTTGAGTTCGTGGGCGACGCGGGCTGCGAGGCGTCCGACGGCGGCCAACCCTGCAGAGTGCGCGACTTGGTTTTCCAGTTCCTGTTCGCGACTGAGGTCTTGCGCGAGCAGCAAGGCGCCGTACTGCGTTGTTTTGTCCAACCGCAGTGGCTGGAATGAAAGGTCGAGCGATCGGGCGATCGAATCGGCGCAGACGCAGCGGGTCGTGTCGAAGATCCGCGATTCACCTTTTTGCGACACGATGCGTAGTTGTTCGATCCAGTCGGGTTGCTCGGTCGTGCCGACGATTTCAATTTTGAAGCTGTTGGCGGTCCCAAAGAACCGTTCGGCCAACCGGTTTTGATAGAGCGGCTTTTGGCTGGCGTCCCAAAGCGCGACCGCGACAGGCAGGAAGTCGCCGATGGATTGCAGCGCTAAGACGTGCGGGTTCGTAGCCGCCGGATCGGGACTTGGCTGGGCCGATGCCGGTTTGGATGTGGACGAAGCGTTGGACATTTCGACCGTCGGGTAGTGTTCCTGGGTTCCGGTGCGCGTCGCAGCCGCCGTGGTTCTTGTGGATCGCTTGCGCGTTCAGCCAGATGCGACACGTTGTTTCTGCGCATCAAAACCGTGCAGTTTGTATCGGAAGATCGGTGGGGGGATCGAAGGCAAATGTTGCCTTTGGGCATCATCGGTTGCGCCATGATGCACTGTTGCGTTGCGTCTTGTCACCGTACTTCAAGACGTGGGGACGGACCTCAGCGCGCGGTGGCGGTTGGGCTGTTCAATGCTGCAATACGCGGACGGTGTTGGCTGCGTGCTTATGCGAGCGGTTGGCCGGTGAAGATGGCGATGATGATGCGGCTGATGAGTTCGGACACGCCGGTATACAAGCCGTCAGACGCTGCGTCGGCGAGATCGCATCCGCACATGAAGGTGCATGAGAGGATGGCCGTGGTCCAGGTGGCGAATCGTTTTCGGTTTTTCATGTTGGAAGACTCCGTGCTCGTGTTACGTGCCCGTATGTCAGGATAGATCAAATCCAGGTTGCGATCCATTGTTGGCTTTTGGTTGGCGCTTAGAAGCGCCATGAGAGTCCTGCGCCGGTGAAGAAATCGTCGGCTTCTTCGTTGAGTCCGAAACCGGCTCGGATGTCGAACTGCAGGTTGTTGTTGATGAGGTAAGTGAAGCCGCCGTTGACGGCGTGGGCGCAGTCGCTTTCGCGGGTGTTGTGGTAGATGCCGTAGTATTCGATGTATGTGCCAAGACGTTTGGTCAGTGATACGCCGAGGCTCAGGGAGGCGGCAGACTGCACGTAGCGGCGACCATCTTCGACCGGAGTGCCGACGAGGAATTGGCCAGCTAGCGCGACGTCGTCGGAAAGATCGTACGCCCAAAGGAGTCCGACGAGCGGTTCGACATCGCCCGGAGAGATGTGGCTGCTTCCGGTTGGGAAGGTCATCGCGCCGAGGATGGCGAGGTTGGGGCGGAGGCCGTTTTGTTCGGCGATTTTGAGTTTGAAACCGAGTTCAAAATCGTTGGCGCCCTGTTCCCATGATTCGCTGCTGACGCGCCGGCCCGCATCGTTGCGCACGGTGTCGCGCGTTTCGGTGTAGGAGTAGCCCGCCCACGCGAAACGCAACTCGAAGTTTTCGACGATGCCCATGCGGAGGAGAAGTTCGGGGGCAGTGTGATCTCGCACGCGCACGTCATCTTCGCGGTCGTAGGTGAAGGTGTAGCCGAGTTCGAGTTGGAAGCGGCCTATTGGGATGGCCTCCGTGCTTTCGGTGAAGTCGGGTCGATCGGTGATGAGGTTGTCGTCGATGGGGGCGCGGTGAATTCCAAACCACTGAAGGCTTTCGCCGTCGCGCTCATCGTAGTCGGTTGCATTTCGCGTTGGTTCGTTGGCATCGAGCGACAGGTTGTATGCGTCTTCTGTTTGACTCGAAGGCAACTCGTCGTTGGTTTCCTGGGCGAACGCCATCGATTGCATCGAGAGGATCACCAGGAGAATGCATGCACGGGAGTTTATGCGAGTGAGCAAGCCGTTGTGGGCGCGCGTTTGGTAGGGGCTGGCCATTGTGGGGGCTTTCAAGGTTCTGCACCGTCAAATTTAAACGTGGTTACGGTAATGTCCCGGGGCCACTGTAGTTTGTATCGGATACGAAAGATAGCCAAGGGTACAAATGGCCGCGACGATGTCAAGAATATGTCCAAAGAAATTTCTCGCGGGGTGGGCGCAAGGGTCGGTAATCACAAGGGTTTGTCGATGCTGCAATTAAGGCAATTGACCTATGAAAAGGATGTTTCCAGCATCAAAAATCGGGGTTTTATCGCCAATGAAGTGTTGCTTTCCCCGATTTTGTGATGTATAGTATGGTTGTTGTGGCGGAGAGAGAGCAATCCCCGCCCAATGCCGTAACCGTTGGAAGTACCTTTAGCGTCAGTACCAGGTAATCGATGCGTGTTTGATTGGGGCTAGTTCCTCGTCAGCACTTTTGTGGTGTCGGCTGATTTTTGGCCGATGGGTGATCGCGTCGATTGAATGATTGGTCCAACGGGCTGCGGATAGAGAGAGCGTCCCAAAGAGAACGCTTTAATACGAGCTTTTCAGGATCGCGTTTTGCACGTCAAAGCGCATGCCTGTGATTGCTATATCTGTTGGTGTGCGCCAATGGCGGGACCTGTTTCGTCAATTGGCAAATTCGGGAGAGAGGAGCCTCGACGGAACCCTACCTCCTTCTGTCGAGGGGCGACCCGCCGAATCTGATTCGGCATCGGGTCGCAAAGAGAGCGCTGTACGGAATTGAGAGAGCTGTACGGCATTTTGAAAGTCATGGCGGAGGTGAGAGACCCGCCTTGGTTTTCGAGAAATTGATGCGGAGGTGAGAGACCCGCATCGGTTTGCAGGATTTTGGTACGGAGGTGAGAGACCCGTGCCAGCTTCCAGTTGCAGAGAGAGCACATGAGAGAGAGCGGCCAGTCTTCCCATGGACTGGCAATGTGCACCAACAGATGAATCCCAAGCCTGGGACGAAAGTGGCAGTGTTCGGCGCGAGAGAGCCCGAACACTGCCTCTTTTCGTTTTTACTTGTTTCGGACTAACATACATGAATCGCCCAAGACTCCTGGCAGCGATTTGATAATTTCGGCATATTCCGACTCTTCAGTAGTTGTTAAACGTATTCATAATTGAGAAGACGCATGGGCGACGCTCGCCATTATGACGAAAATCAACCAGTACGACTTGAAGGTAGACGTGAAGAATTTCGGGTTGCTCTAAAGGAAGAGATTGTAGCTGCGCAGCGCCAAGCAGTCAGCAGTGCAGTATCCCTGAGCAATGGTCGGCGTTGCGCCAACGTCGGTAGTGCGTTTCAATACGTTTTTGAGATTGATAGTCTGCTAAACCTTCCGGGGGATGCGCCTGGCGATCTTCATGTGCCACATAGGAAGCCCTTGGAGGTGACCGTGATCTCAGTTGAGGGATCGGTCATAACACTTAGCGTACAAGTAGACCTCGGAGATTTTGTTCCGAGCGCTCGTTTTCAGAGCAACCTTGCCCACCTAATGCGCCGTCTCATAGAGCGTATTGAAGGTCTTGCAGACAAACCGAATCCGACTGGAGATCGAGTGATCGGGCAACGCCCGGTTTCGGGTGAAAGCGTTTCGGTTTCAAACCTTGAACTCTATTCCGATAAACAGACACCAAACGAGAATCAGGTTAAAGCAATTGCGTCAAGCTTGGGACGCGACACAACATTTGTTTGGGGCCCCCCGGGAACCGGGAAGAGTCGAACAATCGGTTCGATCGGCGAGCAACTTTTCCTACGATGTCGAAGTCTACTTCTCGTCTCACACACCAACAGTGCGGTTGATCACGCACTTTGGCACATTGCGAAGTCGGTCGGATTGTCCGAACTTGAAGAAGGAAAAGTGATTCGCGTAGGTGACACTAAGGATTCCAGGATACTTGATTGTCCGGATCTGCTAGCGTCGACGCATGTCGAACGACGTTCAGCAGAACTGGTCCACCGGCGAAATGAAGTAGAAGTAGAACTGCGTTTGATAACCAAGCGCGTAAAGGATCTGACTTCCAAGATTGATGTGGCTGAATGGGTTCAGTTGGCCCCAGCGGACATTGAGGAAATGGAAGGAGAGCTAAACATACTGGCTGAATCGGAAGTCAAACTTCAAGGTATTCGAGCGGAGTTAGAGCAGCTTGCAAAGCAGTCACCATACTGGGCGAAGGCGGCGCGAAGGGCAGACGTTGCGGAAAGAAAATCGCGAGAAGCCCAGGCGCTGGACGTCGAAATCCTGCGAAAGCGCGACCGTTACGCCGAAGTTGAAGCTGTAAACAAGACAGCGTCCAATTTGTTCAATGAAGCGAATTCGATCTACTCCGAAACGAGTTCGGTCGGTTGGCTCGTGCGACAATGGCGAAGATTGCCGTCGCCCGATGAGCAACGTAAGGTTGTTGAAGCCAGAAGAATCGGCCTTGAATCTTGCACGGCTGCGGTCGAACGGGCATCTCGTTCATTGTCGGCAACAGAGAACGCGCAATGGGAATTGCTTCAGGAAGTAGCATCGTTCCAAAAGAAATACGGTGCGCCTGCTGTGGACATTCTTGCGCAAGCAACGCGACATAAAGAAGTGTCTGCGCGAGTACGTTCTGAAGAGAGGGAGAATTGGGAGTCATGTACAAATCGGAGAACTCTTCTGCAAAAACGCATCGCGGAAAATCTAAGGATTCTTCGCGCCGGTGGTCTAAGCGATGCAGTAACTGCTTCGCCCGAGGACATGCTCAAAGCAATTAAGGAGGCGTACGAGCGAGCCAAGAAATACGTCGCCGACAGCGACATTGAAGAACTGGATCGCGAACGGAGCAAGCTCAATTCCGAATTGCAAGGACTTGAAGAAGAGTTATGCCATATCAACGATACGTTGGCCTGCGTAGAAGAGTCGGTCATTGCCGAAGCGACTGTCGTGGCTACCACGTTGACACGCGCTTACCTAAGAGACGCGATTCAGGCGCGACGCTTCGACACGGTAATTCTGGACGAAGCTTCGATGGCGCCGATTCCGGCACTTTGGGTAGCAGCCAGCCTGGCAGACAAAAACGCGGTTGTTGTGGGTGATCCGGAACAACTCCCCCCTATTGTTCTGTCAGAGAACGAGTTGGCGAAAAAGTGGTTGGGCCGTGGTGTTTTCGATGAGGCTGGGCTCGGAACCGAGGCGAATCAGTCCGTGCCCTACCTTATTCAGCTGACTACTCAATACAGGATGCATCCAGAGGTAAGCGCTATTCCGAACGCCCTGTTCTACGGGGGCCGGCTTGAGAATGATCCGAGCACATTGGATGAGTCGAGTCTTGATAATTGGTACAATCGTGAATGGGGGCATGATTACCCGGTACTTCTTGTAGATACCGGCATTGTCGATGCGTGGGTGACAAGTGTAGCGCAAGGTTCGCGATCGAGCAGACTTAATTTCCTTTCGGCTACCATTTGTATGGACATAGCTAGGCAGCTTCTACGGGACGACCGACCTCCGGCATCACAGGAACAAGAGAAACGAATCTTAATCGGGTGTCCTTACAAGCCACATAACAAACTTCTCGATTTGCTAATAAGAGATGAAGGACTCCAAGACGAAATCAAAGCGGGAACTGCGCACGCATTTCAAGGTGCGGAGTCGGACGTTGTTATTTTTGATCTCGTAAATGACAAGCCGCATTGGCGAGTTGGCATGTTCATGCAAAAGAATGATGTCAACACCAAACGATTATTAAATGTCGCTCTTACGCGCGCACGGCACCGGCTGATAGTTGTCGGCGACTTTGAATACGTTTCCAAGAATGCCAAGAAGGCTTTTCTCGGCACGCATCTTGTGCCGTTTTTGACAAAGAACTATGCGTGCGTTAGCGCGCTGGATGTCGTGCCTTGCGGGCTTTCCGCTAGAGCGGCGAAGGCACAATCGAATGTATTTGGCGGTGATTTGGTGCCGAAAGAGGATCGAATTGTCGTTACGCAGGAGGAGTTCTATGGATACTTGCGTCGCGATATCTCAAGGTCAGAGAGAAGAATCGTTATCTATTCCCCTTTCATGACGTCAAATAGAATCGGCCAGCTTGAGGCAGCATTGCGTGGAGCGTTAGACAGAGGCATCGGCATCTTTGTTATTACCAAGCCCCACAGCGAACGCAGTAGCGGTGTTTCGGAGTATCGAGCCATTGAAAACTCGCTGTTGAATTGGGGCATCGTCGTCGTGCATAAGAAGGGCATGCATGAGAAGCTTGTATTCTGTGATAATAATGTGCTCTGGTCCGGTTCGTTGAACCCGCTCAGTTTTAGGGACACGCAAGAGATAATGGAGCGACGATTCAGTGCCGCAGTCGTTTCAGAGTTTGCTCAGAAACTGCGCCTCGATGAACTTGTAGGAGAATACAAGAACGGTCCTCCATCCTGTCCGTATTGTGAATCAACGGTTATCGCAAGTGAGGGAAGAAACGAGCCGTACTATTGGAAGTGCATTGAGAAGAACTGCTTTACTCGGAGTATCGACGAGCCGCCTATCTTAGACGGAATAATTGTCTGTTCAAATTGCGGCGGTAAAGTGCGGATTGGAGAGTGGGGCGATGAAGTGATGTGGAGGTGCAACGAGAACAACCGCCACCGGCAAAAGATTGCCCGTACACATCTTAGACTTCCAAAAATGCGGGCGATAATTCCGAAGAAGATGCTCCGAAAGTTGGATAAGCAGTTTGGCATAGAATTGCCATCAAACCGTGACGAGTCTCAAGGGTCTTTGTTTTGAATTGATCGGCCCGTGTATTCGCGATTTGGCCTGCTTTGACTTTTCTTGATCCAGAAAATCCGTGCGATTCCCTCAAGCCTGAGTGCCTTGAGTCCCCACCAATCTGTTCTCTTCCAATTCATATTCCAAAGATTGGTCTTCCCGCCAGTATCACTGCTGCTCATCCGCCGACGGGCCGTATAGGGCTGGGACTGGGATTTCGTTTAGGCGGAAGTAGACGCAGAGGTGGCCGCGGTGGTGGATCGAGTGGTTTAGGACCCAGGTTCGGATGACGGCTAGCTTTGGTAGTTCGATTAGCGTTTCGCCTTGGGCTAGTAGCTTCCATGATTTTGCGAACTCTTCGTCTGGGGCTGCGGCGATTAGTTTTTTGGCGGTGGCTACGTTCTTGTCGAACTCTTCGAGGATTTCCTTTGCTGTCTCTCGCGGGGTGGTGCGGTAAGGTTCGCCGCCTTTTGGGTGGATGTCCCATTCATCGCGGGTGAGTGTGCTTTCGACCCAGCCGGGGATTTCGGCTAGGTGACCTGCGACCCATCCGATGGAGTTGGATTTTTCGTGGGCTTTCCAGTTGAGCTTGTCGTCGGGGACGCGCTCGAGGACTTTGCGCGTGCCGGCCATCTCTTGTTCGAATTCCGGGAGGATTGATTGGGCGATGGTCATGGTTGGCTCCTGGGTTTGTTGGTGATTTCTTGATTTTAGCTTGGGGTGGCTTTTGTTCAAAATTTTTGGGCTGGGCTTGGCGGGCGGACGGTGGGTTCAGCGGTTCTTCAGTCCCCCACCCTGGAAGGGCGGGGCACCTGCACCCGGTTCGCTATGTGTCGATTTTGGATGGTTGCGGTTTTGGAGATTGTTGTTCGTTGTTCCGGATTCCCGCTTTCGCGGGAATGACGGCTGGGGTGTCGTGATTGCGGCGAGGGTTACTACGGTAGTTGGTTGGTTTCTCTTAGTGCTTTGATGATGGCTTCGGCGTAGGCTTTTGCGCCTTTCACGTTTGGGTGGCCTACGGAGGCGAAGAGGCAGGTGAATGGGTCGGAGATTGATCCGTCTTCGAAGCAGGCTTGGGCGCGGAAGGTGAGCTTGGGGTCTTCGGGAACCAAGCCGATGTCGAGGCCGAGGCGGCGGGCGAGTTCGCGGTCCAGGCGCAGATCCCATACCCATGAATCGTCGGTGAAGACGGCATGTTCCGGACCAAAGCCGGGGTCGACGAACGTGATGTCGGTTGCGTTTTCGCGGCGGGAGACTGCGTCGGCGATGGCCAACGTCAGTGCGTTGGTCGATGCGTCGTAGAACACTTCCGCATGGTGCGCGAAGGTGCTGGCGATTCGGTCGAGTTCTTCAACGTTGTCCACTTCGAAGCCTTGGGCCTGTGCCCAACTCAAGAGGCTTGAAAAATCGGAGTGCGAACTGACGAATGGGAAGTAGCCGGTGACGATGACCGGCGTTTGTGGTGCGATGTCTTTGAGCCGATCCAGCGTCGCGACCATTTGATCGTTGCAGAAATATGCGGTGGCGGTTTCGATCTGTTCGGGCGTGGATTCGGTTGAGAGAATGCGTTCAAGGGCGACGTCGTTGATGCAGCCGTCCATGAGAATCAGATCGGACTGGTCGGGATATTCGATGGTGTCGATTTGCAGGTTGATGGATCGAAAAGCTGTCGGTACTTCGCCGCTGCATCGGAAAGTGCAGACTTCGTCGAAGGGTGTTCGGATCAGCGTGGCACCCGACATGGCGTAGACCGTGCGGATCACCTTGCGACCCGTCGCCGATTCGATGGCGTTTGCGACGAGCGTCGAAATCTTGTCGCCTTCGAGCAGGCCGTTGCCCCACATCACCGAGTCGCCGATGACGGTCAGGTAGTAGAAGTCCTGCACGAGTTCGATCTGATCGCCGCCGCGTGGGGCGCCGGTCGAGGTTTCATCGACGTAGGATTCGAGGTACACCGATTCGGTGAGCATCGTCGAAGGGATCGCCACCGTGATGCGCTGCTTGCGGACATCGGTCGAGCCCGAATCGGAATCGATCCAGAACACACCATTTTCGTCGGATAGGAAGCCAAGCGCATCGGCTGACAACGGTTCACCCGGGCAAGCTGCGTCGCTTGCGATAGGGGATGTTGCGTTGAGGCGGATGAGGTTGGTTGGAAGCTTGGTTGCGGAGTCGACCAGTCGAATCTTGAGTCGATCGAAATCGGTTGTGGACGCGTCGATGTCGAAGAGGGCGATCCCGAGGATTTCGTCGCGGTTGGATGACTGGATGTTGAATCGGCATGTCGGCTGATAGGCGCGCTCGGTTCCAACCAACGGGGCGTCGAGGTGGGTGCTTGGCTGAAGGTGAACAGTCACGGGCGAGATGCGCGGGCCCGAATCGTTTTTGGGGTCCGATGCGGTGTCACAGCCGACCAATCCCGCCTGCACGCAAAGGCATGCGAGCGCAACGGCGGCGGTCAGGTTGTGTGGCGATGAATTCCCCATCCGGAAGTGCCTCCAGGCAACGATAGGTTTTACCAGCCGTCCGGTCGAGCCGCTCTCCATTTTATGTCGGATAGTATTGAAGGGTAGGCAAGCGGGAAAGAAGCCTCGATTTTTGGGGTGCTGGCGGTTTTCAGGGGCGAAATGGTGCATTCGGGCAGCGATCTGCGCTGGTCCGCGCCTGGTTGCGCGGACTGGCGCCGTCGCTTTGGTGCTGCCATTCTTGGTCGTTGGCAAGCGCGCACTGCTCACAGAGCAGTGGCACTTGTCGGTGATTTTTTTGTCTTACTGCTGGCGGGCTAGCGACTGGATCTTAGGAAGAATGATGTCCTGTCGGATCACGCGCTTTTGATGTTCTGCGTCATTTTGTCTTGCGAAAGTCTTGTTCTTTGAATCGAAGAGCGACGAGTAGGCAAAGACGGCGAAGTTTTGAACTGAGTTGTGGGCGACATCGATTTGGGCGACGGCGATCTCGGCGCCGTGTTTGGTTTCGAGTTTCTGACGGATGCCCAGACCGGGAACGACGGCTGCCTCGCTCTCACTCATCAGCCACGGGCCAAAGCGTTGGGCAAACTTCGGCACGCTGTCGGTGTAGTTCATGAGGTAGACCTGGTCGATGATCCCGTCTTCCATCCAACGCAGTCCGTCCTGGAAGTGGGTGAGGCCACGGGTGGGCACGGAACCGACAGCTGCTGTCAGTAGTGCATTCGGACGCGTGTCCTTGAGCATTTTGTAAACGTCGGCAACGAGTTGGTTGACTTGGTTGGTGCGCCAATTGTTCCAGGCGGCTGGGTTTTGGTCTGGATCTTGATTCGTGGATCGACGGAAGAGTTCAAGGGTTCGTGCGTCGCGCGGATAGTCAGGAATTTTTTCACCGGCAACGACGGGTTCGTTGGGGAAGCGGATGTAGTCCATGTGCAAGCCGTCGATGTCATAGCGGGCGACGAGATCGTGGAAGACGGCGACGATGTATTCGCGGACTTCGGGCAGGCAGGGGTTGAGGCTCACATACCAGCCGCGTGACTTTCCACCGACGGTGTGGTTGAGCGGTTGGCGGACGCCGTTGCGGTCATACCAGAACCATTCAGGGTGCTTGTAGTAAAGCTGATTGCGGATGCCGGGTTCGTTCGGTCCTTTCCATGCGGGCATCACGTTGACCCAGGCCTGCAGCATCATGCCGCGTTTGTGGGCTTCTTCGATGGCGAGGGCGAGCGGATCGTACCCGGGTGATTCGTAGTCGAACTGTTCCGCCCACGGTTCGAGCTTGGATGGATAGGACACGGTGCCATTGCCGCGGACCTGGAAGAGAACGGTGTTGAATCCGCCGCGGGCGCAGTCGTCGATGATGCGTCGCACGTCGTCGGCAGTTTTGTAGTCGTAACGGGTTACCCAGATCGCCCGTACTTGGGTTTTCTGGGCGGCGGCTTGGTGGGCGGTGTCTTTCTTGAACATCGAGCATCCGCTGCAGGCGGTGAACATGGCAGTTGCGGCGAAGAGGATGGTGAACGTGCGGGCTTGTTTGGATCGATTGTGGGTCATGGCATTGTGTTCCGCTTGTTGCATAAAGGTTGATGGGTGTGTTGCGTTGTCCGTTCTTAATTTTCGGCGCGCGGGTCTGAAAAGGGTTAATCGTGTTCAGATGTCGCGTTTGTTTTTTTGTGTGCGAGTAAGTATCCCCAGGTGAAGGCGACGATGCTTCCGATGGGCGAGTACCACGGCCAAGCCAGGACGGTGAATACTTCTTCGCCATCTTTCATGACCGAACCAAAGTGGCCGTAGAAGCAGACGCAGATCATCATTACCAGTCCGGCGATCAGTACGATCGTTCGCGGAATGACTGGGAGCACGGGCTTACTTGCTTTGTCGCGTTCCGCGGTGATGTTCAGGCGGATGAACCAGATGGCGAGTATGACGATCGCGGCGGCGATGCAGGCTTTCTGGGCCCACGGCTGATGCCAGACGATGGCGAAGACGGTGAAGACGCTGAGGATCGACGACCAGGCGAAACCGCGTCCATCGACTTTGAGCGGGAGAAACGCGAGGGCGAATCCAGCGAAAAGGCCGCCGCTTGCGTAGCTGGCCAATGCCAGGGCGAGGTTCAGGATTCCATCGTAGTACTGTCGCACGTAATCCACGACGAAGGCCATGGCGCAGAGGAGGATGGCGGAACCGAGGATCATGAATCGCGAAACGCGGACGTTGCGGGCTTCTTCGTGCTCTTCGTCGATACCGTGGTCGACTTTCCCGGCTTTTTGTTCTTCGAGTTTGCGCTGCCGCATGGGCAGGTAGAACGCCGACATCAGCGTTTGGCTGAAGGCGGCCATGATGGAGTCGAGGCTGCTGATGGCCGCAGCGAAGATGCCTGCGATGATGAGTCCCTTCAGTCCGACGGGTAGCGTGGTGATGATGAAGATGGGGAAGATGTTGTCGGAGTTCTCTTGATAGAGTTCGAGAGCGCCGCCTTGAAGCGGGTTGGCGCGGTAGTAGGCGTAGAGTCCGGCTCCGACCATCAGGACGGTCAAGGTGACGAATTGGCTGGCGGTGCTGGTGATGATCGCCCAACGGGCAGCCCGTTCGGACTTGCAGCAGAACATGCGTTGGGCGATGAGTTGATCGGTGCCGTAAATTCCCAGGCTTCCCCAGGTGCTGGCGATGATCGCGGCCCAGACGGTGTAGGGTTTGGTGAAGGACGAACTGAAATCCCAGAACTGGAACTTGCCGGCTTCCTTTCCGACTTCGACGAATTCATTCCAGCCGCCTTCGAGGTTGTAGCAGATGGTCACGAAGGCACAGACGGCGCCGATGACGAAGACGAGGAACAGCATCAGGTCGGTCCAGATGACGGTGGAGATACCGCCCATCAAGGTCCACGCGACGGCGACTGCGCCGATCATCATGACAGCCCACGCGAGTGAAGACATGCCGGTTGTGTTGGCCAGCCATTCGAGTTCGTCGCGCATGACGACCTGTAGGATGAGCGCTGTCAGATAGACTCTGGCGGATTGGGCGAGCACGCCGCCAATACTGAACAGGACGGTGCTGGCTGATCGGGCGACCTGGCCAAGCTTGTTGCCCATGTAGTCGTAGGGGCTGTAGATTTCGCGCCGGTAGTATGCCGGTACGAGGACGTATCCGACGATGATCCGTGCGAAGAACGTTCCGAAAATGCCCAGTTGCAGATAGGTGAAATTTCCGCCAGCTAGGTAGA
>JAUIEW010000132.1 GCA_030429365.1 Phycisphaerae bacterium | reverse complement strand
AAAACCATTGGGCTGGTGCCTGGCGAATGAAATCCCAGGAACGACCGAACCAGAAGCGCGAGACTTCCTTGGCGGATAGTGTCTTTCCGCTGGCGGACTCAGCCAACCGCACGGCGTCCGCCCGTTCGAACTCCGGCGTTTCGTGGCCGGGGACGAGTGGTGCGTATCTGCCGGTGGCTTCGGGGTTGTTACCGATGTAGAAGTTCGGACCGGCTTGCGACGTGGTGATGAGCCATTCACCGCCGACATGATGATTGCGCAGCGCCACCGGAAAGAGAATTACGAACAACCCTGCGCACAAACCGGCGAACCAACGTACTCGCGTCGGCAATGGCGTTGGTTGAAAACCCGTCCACACCCAGATCATCACGATCGGAACAAGTGCCAATGCATTTTCGCGCGTCAGCCCCAGTGCGCCGAGTATCGCCCCGAGTCCGAGCCATTTCATGACGCCCGGTCGATTGATGATGTGCGATGCTGTCCATACGAGTAGCGCCATCAATGCGATGTTGACCGAAGCTTTCTGAATCAAACCGTCAAAGAAAATCGCGGGCGGATAGAGTGCGAGGATGCAGGCAGCCACCAGCCCGGCGCCGCGCGAAAACAATCGAGCCGTCGCAAGTCCGACGAGTAGGCACGCCAATGAACCCAGCGTGATCTGAACAAGACGGGCAGCCAACAGGCGATTCGCTTCGCCCGCGATGGTGTAGATGACGGCTAGAAAGTACGGGTAACCCGGAGCCTGGTAGAAAACCTGATCGCCCATCCAGTTGCCCTTGGCGATGTCCTGCGCCCATGCGTCGTAGGACGCCGCATCACCCTGGGGTTGATTGAAGAATGGAATCGTGTGGACCTGCCAGAGGTATGCTCCCCGCAATGCCAGCGCGATGATGAAGATGACCGCCCACTGCCAAATGCGCTTGCGTCCGGCTGCCTGCACAGTTTCGCTCGAATCGGGTTGGGGCTGCGTTTCGGTCACAACGGTCATCGTAGCGGATTGCTGGCGGCTGTCATTTGCACGAGACGATCAGCCGACCCAACGCCGATTCGCACTGCTTTCAAGGGTGTCGTCTTGATTCAAACCCGTTATTGCTATATAGCAATATTATGGCCAGTGCGAATCCCATGATTGCCCGTCGGGCGGTGGAGCGGATCGGGGATCGGGTGCGCGCCCGGCGTCGCGAGTTGGGCATGTCGCAGGTGAAGTTGGCCGAGGTTGCGGGGATCAACCAGGGGTATCTGTCGGCCATCGAACGGCACCATCGCAAGCCAGCCCCTCGGACAATTCTCGCGCTCGCGGTGGCTTTGGACATCCCCCAAGGCGTGCTGATCGGTGAGGGCGAGGACCACGACAATCCGCAGCGGTTGGAGATTCGCCACCTGCCGACGTTCGGGAGCATACCTGCCGGTCCGCCGGCTCAGTCGCAGGAACAGATGCAGATGTTCCCCGTGCTCAAACACCTCTGGTCCCCCGATTTCTACTGTCTCAAGCTCACTTTTGACAGCATGGAGCCGACGCTCAAACCCGGCGACATGGTGCTCGTGCACTACCGCCCGGAAGTTCAGCCGGAACTCGTGCAGGGCAAAATCTGTGCATGCCTCGTCGATGGCGAACCCACGCTCAAGCGCGTCAGCGTCGACATGAGCCACGGCCAACGCACCATCATCCTTCGCGGTGACAACCCAGCCACCCAGCCCATCGTCATCGACGAAAGTCGCGACTTTTCCATCCAAGGCGTCGTCACATCACTCGTCAGTCGCGACCTCTAAACGGCCAATCCGCCCGATCGAACCAAGCCGCACCACGTGCCCATCGCAACTTTGAAATTCCCATTGACAGACCATTGCGCACGTTGTAATATTCGGTTATTGTTAGGGTGTTGATTGGCTGGGTTGAGCCTTTGAGGAGGGGAGTTTTGGCCGCGACTGTTGGAGAGAAGCCTGGGGCGGTTGGCGGTGAGGGCGGCTGCGATTTGGTCCAGATCGGCTGCTCGCTTGAGCCGACCCGCACGGGGCCGTCGAGTCGATCGGCGGAGGTCGCGCGGTTCTTCGGGGTGGCGCCGGCAGGTGCTCGCGTGGTGCTGCCCGATCGATCGATTGAAATCGCACCCGGTCGGATCGTGGCGTTTGTCGGACACTCGGGGACGGGCAAGTCGACGGCGCTGGATATGGTCGAGTCGCAGGTTCCCCGGGCACACAACATTTCACGGATGACGTTTCCTCCCAATCGGGCGTTGATCGATTCGGTGGCGCCGCGGGCGGCGCTGTCGGAAGCGATGGCGGACCTGAGTCAGTGCGCGCTGGGCGAAGCGCAGCTTTGGATGCGCGCATACGAGGAATTGTCCGATGGGGAAAAGTTCCGGGCGCGGCTGGCGCGGGCTATCGGGTTCGCATCGGAGGGGACCGCGCCCGGTCTCTTGATCATTGACGAGTTCGCCAGCGGATTGCATCGGCGGGCGGCGAAGTCGATCGCGTACAACCTGCGCCGGTTGGCGACTCGGCGCGGGTTGGCGATCGTGCTGGCGACGAACAACGAAGACATCCTTTCCGACCTTCAGCCGAACACGCAGGTCAATCTCAAAGGCGGCGATCAACTTGACGTCGTCGAGCGCGCACCGGTGCATCGCGCGCCGAGCATCTGGCGACGACTTCGCATCGATCGCGGAACGCGCCGCGACTACGACGCGTTTTATCAGATGCACTATCGCACGAGCGACGAGTTGGGATTTGTCAGCAAGGTGTTCGTGCTGCGCGAGGGCAAGGGCGGTGATCCGTTGGGCATCTGCGTGTATTCGCACGGTCCGGCGAAGCTCGCATTGCGAAACTCGGCGACTGACGGCCGATACACGCGCGATCTGAAGCGATTGAATCGGGAAGTGCGTATTTTGCGGCGATTGGTGCTTCATCCGGATATTCGCGGGTGCGGTATTGCCCATCGTTTCGTGCGGCGGACGCTACCGCTTGCGGGCACGCGCTACGTCGAGTGTCTCGCGTCGATGGGCGCGGTGAATCCCGTGTTTGAACGGGCGGGCATGAAGCGCATCGGTGTGTGCAAGATTCCGCCGAAGCGGCAACGGGTGATCGACGAGGTTCACGCGCTGGGGGCTGATCCGTTGTCGCCGGATTTTGAAGACGAGGTGTGTCGCCGCCCGAAGTTGCGGGATGCCGTCTCGCAGTTGGTGGCTCAGTGGTATGAGGCGACGACGGCTGGCGGTGAAACGCGGGTCAAAAGGCAGTCGTCGCGGATGTTGGCGCGGTTGTTTCGCAACTTGGTCGGCAGCAAACCGGTGTATTACCTGTGGGAGCGCACCGGGCGAAATGTCGCATAAGCGCCACTTGTCGTCGGGCGCAAATACGAAATTGCATACTTCATCCATCCTCCTCCTGGCGGTTCGGCGGGCATCGATTGGGATGACCCGCCGAGTCGCCCACGCCTTCGACAATAGTTGGCGCGGTGGAGCGTGGATGATCGAAACGTTTACGGTGGGGTTGATTGTCGGAGGAAACGAGATGGCGAAAGAAGCATTGTGGCGGCGGCTGACGAATCCATTGAAGTCGCGAAAGACGCGGGTGGCGCTCGCAACGATCGCTGCCGCCTTTGCGGCTGAGTTTGGATTGTACGTGTCGGAGGAATTGGTGCTGACGATTTTGGGCGTGGGCGTATCGCTGATTCTGGGCATCGCGCACGAGGACGCGGGCAAGAACGCCTCGGTTACAAGATGATTTGTAGGGTGGGCCGTGCCCACCGCAGTTCGATTGGTGACAACACGGTGGGCACGGCCCACCCTACGGGTTTATCACACTGGCGTTGATTGGGTTCAGGCGCGACCTATCGAAAATGCCTTCGAGCAGCAGGCGCATGGTGTGGTAGATTTTCATGCTGACGGTGTGTTGGGTAGGATTGTTTAGCAGATGCGCTCGAGTTGGGGCGTGCGACTTGTCGAAGTGCGCTTCCACTTTGCCGTCGATAAAGCAGATTTCGCCCGACGTCCGATCGATGCGCAAGAGGTATTCGTTTCCTTCGATGCGGCCTTCGATGGTGTCGTGGGTGTTTGATCGTTGTGCAAAAAACCCATCGTGATCGCGGCGGAGTTTGAATTCATCCAGCCGGCTAAAGAACGTGGGCTTCTTAATAAACGGGCCGCCATATTCCGGACAAAACGTGTCACAGTTGCCGCATTCGTTGCAGTAGTCGCCGAAGTTCGCGATCTGCATGGAGCGTTCGATTTTCATCTGCTGCACATCGCCGGCGAAGCTTGTTGATCCATCCGGCGAAACGATGATGTCGCGATACTCGAAATCCTGCTGGGCAAGCGGATACGTGAAGTTCGCATCGTTCGGGCAGACGGGGATGCACTTGTCGCACGTGATGCAATCGAAGACGACCAGATGCGAACCGATGCGCTTGGGAATCGCCCCATTTTTGTCGCGATGATAACGCGGGTCGGCTGCGGCTTGTTTGGCGATGCTCTGCGTATTATGCCAGCCGGCAAGCTTGGCATCGGCGATCGACGGCGTTTCGCAGCGTTTGAGAATGTATTCGTCGACATTGGCGGCTCCGAGTTTCGTCATGTCGGCTGCCAGTTGATGCAGGTACTTGGGCAGGCGTGCATATCCGCCGGGCCGCAACAGATCGGTGCACACCGTCACCGGCGCGATGCCGCACGCAACCGTGTCCGCGAAATTCTTCTGATCGATGCCAGCGCTAAAAGTGATCGGAACGTCGGCATCCATGTCCGCGCGAAACTTCGCCGCAAGCGATAGCGCCAACACGTAGAGCGGCTGACCGGATAAATACATGACCTCGTTGTCGGGCGTGAAGAACTCGCGATGGTTGGCGACCTCCAGGGTGTTGGAGAACTTCGCCCCGCAGCGCAATCCACGTCCCTTGGCCAACCGGTCCAAGCGGCGAACGATGTCGAGCGATTCGTCGAATTGCAGACCGCTCGTGTATGCCGGTGGATGCACGGTGATGTCGCGATACCCCATCACGCTGTGCAGCAAATGCTCAAGCTGGTCCTTGCCAAGCATCGGCGGATTCATTTTGACGATGACGTTGACGTTGTACGTTTCGATCAGGTGTTCGCAGATGCGTTCGATTTCGTCGGCAGGGCAGCCATGAAACGTCGAAAGCGTGATCGATCGCGAAATCGTCGTCGGATAGTCGAGGTCGCGCAGGTGTTTGTACTTCGACGGAATCTGCAGGCGCAGCGCATCGATGATGGACGAAGCGTCGAGCATGCCTTCGATGAATCGACAGACTCGCGGATGCTGAATGCCTTTCAGATCGTAGCCGACCGACATGTCGTAGATGACGTCGCCGAGCGGTCCGGTCATGTCCACGCCGTCATAGAATCCGCCGCTGCGCAGAATGTGAACGAGCATCGCCCCGCTGACGTATTCGTGTAGCGATTCGTGCAGGCGAAGTTCCTGCGACCATTCGACGTTGTACCCGATGTTGGTCGCGTCGATGCACGGGCGGGGAATTTTCAATTCATCGTTGATCTGAACGGTTTTGAGTTCGAGGATGCGCCCGCCGGCTAGGTAACTGAGGACGATGTTTTGGGCCATCTGCCCATGCGGGCCAGCCGCGGGTCCGGAAGCGTTGGCCGCCCGCTCATCGTGAAACGCGACGGACAAATCAGGTCCGATTGGGTCGGGCGTGAACCATTTGGCTTTGGGCAAATCGAACACCGCGGACTGCGTCTGCAATTCCTGGTGTAGCCGGACGACATGGTCCGCAAAATTTGTACAGACGAGTTCCACCATCGGGCGTTCGATCCCACTTGGGTTGCTGTTGGCCAATGCGCGAATTCAATGTTACCACCATCCGCAACGCTCATAAAGGTATTGGCCATAAGCCGCCCACGTAGTATGGCTACATGGTTCCGCCGCACGCGGATTTGGGCTAGAGTTAGCTGTTCGCGATTGAATGGATGGATCGATGTGAGGTGAACGCCCATGGGTGATTCGATATGGATAACCGGCGGAACCGTTGTCGTGCTCGACGACGCGGCGCGTGTGATCGAAGACGGAGCCGTCAAGGTGCGCGGGGCTGAGATCGAGTGGGTTGGTCCGCGATCTGATGCCGGGGCGATGGATGGCGAAGTGGTCGATGCAGGTGGGCGGCTTATCCTTCCCGGTTTCATCAACGCGCACAATCATTTCTACAGCACGTTCGCGTGTGGGCTCAGTCCGCACGATCCGCCGCCAGCGAACTTCAAGGAAATTCTGGAACGGTTGTGGTGGGCGCTGGATAAGGTGCTGACGCTCGATGATGTTCGCTACAGTGCGCTCGTCGCGATGACGCGGGCGATTCGAGCCGGCGTGACCACGATCATCGATCACCACGCGTCGCCGAACGCGGTGACCGGTAGCCTTGATGCGATCGCGGATGCGTCGCGCGACGTGGGCGTGCGCTGCGGGTTGTGCTATGAGGTTTCCAACCGCGATGGTCAGGCGATTGCGACTGAAGGTGTCGAAGAAAATCTATCCTTCATCAAAAGTACCGACGCGAAACCGGATGGGCTGGCCCGCGGGATGTTCGGTCTGCATGCTTCGATGACGCTCGATGAAGATTTGTTTGGGCGCTGCGTCGACGCGATGGCCGATCGGTCGCGCGGTTTTCATATCCACGTATCCGAATCCGAATTCGATCCCGCCGACAGTTTGAAGCGCTATGGCAAGCGGGTCGTCGAGCGGTTGGCTGACGCTGGCGTGTTGAAGGAGGATACGATTTGTGCGCACTGCATTCACCTTGACGACAGCGAGCATGCACTGCTTGCGGACACGTCAACATGCGTCGTGCACAATCCGCAGTCGAACATGAACAACGCGGTGGGGAGGGCTGACATTCAGCGAATGCTGGCTTCGGGCGTGTGCGTGGGGCTGGGGACCGACGGGATGTCGGCGACGATGCTGGATGACGTGCGGGCCGTCAATTTGCTGCACAAGCATGGGACGGGCGATCCGCGCGTTGGGTTTGCGGAGGCGGGGACGCTCTTGCTGCAGAATAACCGCGAAATCGTGCGGCGATGTTTGGGGTGGGATGTTGGGCGTTTGGCGGCTGGCGCGAAAGCGGACGTGGTGTTGGTGGATTACTTGTCGCCGACGCCGCTTAGGTCGGAGAACTTCCTCGGGCATGTGTTGTTTGGATTGCCGAATGCGCGGGTGGATTCGGTGATGGTGGATGGGGTTTGGCGGATGCGCGGTGGGGGGCTTGTTGGGGTTGATGAGCGCGCAGTGTTGGCCCGGGCGCGCGAGCTATCGGCGCGAATGTGGGAGCGGTTTTAGCGAACGCTTGCTTGGTTACTTTGGTGGTCGTGCCACTGCTCTGTGAGCAAATCGTGGGACCAGGGAGGTTATGAGAGTGCGGCACTGCTCACAGAGCAGTGGCACATTTCGTTGGTTTTGGTTTTCTTCTGTTCCCCACCCTGGAAGGGCGGGGCACCCTTCTTGAAACTCGCCGCGTTATTTTCGGCGGATTCTTTTTCGGTCGCTTTCTTTTAGTACGCGCTTGCGCAGGCGGAGGGCGTCGGGGGTTACTTCGACGTACTCGTCGTCTTCGATGAATTCGAGGGCCATCTCCAGCGTCATCTCGCGCGGCGGTTTCAGTACGACGGTTTTGTCGCTACCTGCCGCACGCATGTTGGTCAGTTTCTTTTCGCGGGCGACGTTGACCGGTAGATCGTTTTCGCGGCAGTGCTCGCCGATGACTTGTCCTTCGTAGACAGGTTCGCGCGGTGCGATGAAGAAGCTGCCGCGGTCGGCTAAGTTCTGCAATGCGTACGCGGTGGCCATCCCCGGTTCACTGGCCATCAAGACGCCGTTGGCCCGGCCGGGAATTGAACCGCGGAAAAATTCGTACTCGTAGAAATTGTGGTGCATGATCGCGGTGCCGTTGGTGGCAGTCAGCAGACGATTACGCAGTCCGATCAATCCGCGAGCTGGCACGGTAAATTCGACTTGCGTGCGTGATTCCATGGCATCCATGTTGCGACAGATTCCGCGCCGCGGGCCCATCATTTCCATCACCGGTCCGAGGTGTTCGTTGGGTACATCGATAACGCAGAGCTCGATCGGCTCGGTTTTTTTCTCGTTAAGCTCGCGGTAGATCACGCGCGGCTTGCCGATGGTCAATTCAAAACCTTCGCGACGCATGTTTTCGATCAGGATGGACAGGTGCAGCATGCCTCGGCCCGACACGAGAAACTCTTCGGGCGATGATCCTTGCTCGACACGAAGCGATACGTTGGACTGAAGCTCGCGGTCGAGGCGGTCGCGGATCTGACGGCTCGTGAGGAACTGACCGCTTTGTCCGGCGAAGGGCGACGTATTGACGCTGAAGGTCATGTTGAGCGTGGGTTCGTCGATGTTGACGATCGGCAGCGGCATGGGGTTTTCGAGATCGGCGATGGTGTTGCCGATGTCGACGCTCTTGACGCCGACGATGGCGCAAATGTCGCCGGCTTTTACGTTGTCGACTTTGGTTCTGCCCAATCCATCAAACGCATACAACTCGGCGACGCGTTCTTTCGCCTGCGTTCCGTCACGGTGAATAACCATGACATCGCGGCCGGAGTTCAGCGTGCCACCGAAGACGCGGCCAATGCCGATGCGCCCGACGTAGTCGTTGTAGTCGAGCGTGGTGATGAGCATTTGCAGCGGCGCGTTGGGGTCGTTGGTCGGCGCTGGCACGTGTTCGAGAATCATGTCGAACAAGGCGTTGATGTTGTCGGGGATGTTGTCGAGGTCGCGCGTGGCGAAACCTTGCACACCCGATGCGTAGACCGTTGGAAAGTCGAGTGCTTCGTCGTCGGCGCCGAGTTCGATGAACAGGTCGAGCACTTCATCGTGAACTTCGTCCGGGCGGGCGTCGGGTCGGTCGATTTTGTTGATGACCACCACCGGGCGGAGGTGTGCTTCAAATGCCTTGCTGAGGACGAAGCGGGTCTGCGGCATCGGCCCTTCGAACGCATCGACAAGCAGCAGGCAACCGTCGGCCATCTTGAGCACGCGCTCGACTTCACCGCCAAAGTCGGCGTGGCCGGGCGTATCAATGATGTTGATCTTCGTGCCCTTGTACCCGATGGCGATGTTTTTCGACGTGATGGTGATACCGCGCTCGCGCTCGAGATCGTTGGAGTCGAGGATACGCTCGCCGGTGAGCTGGGCGTCGCGGAATTGACCGCATTGGCGAAGCATTTGATCCACCAGGGTGGTCTTGCCGTGGTCGACGTGGGCGATGATGGCCAGGTTTCGAATCTGCATAACTTGTTTCACATTAACGGTTTAACGGGCACGCTGCCCCGCCGATCGCAGCCGGGTCGCAGGTGTGCGCTGGGCGGCATCATAGCGAGTTTGAAACAAAAAACAGCCGGGGGTGAATCGGCGGGTCGGAGGGTGGTTGTCGGGGCGGCTAGAGCGTTCCCAGTCCGTTCGGAGCTTACTGGGCTCACAATGGCACTGGTTGGCAAGGAGCCAGTGGCACCCGCCGCCTCCGATTGGACCAGTATGGCTCTAGTCGGATTCGGAGTCGCCCGCTGGCGATTGCAGTTCGGTGAGGATGCGGTTGGCGTCTGATGTGGAAAGACGCGTCAATCTATTCTGAACGCGCATGTTCAGTCGGCGGGCGGCATCGACGACCTGGCGCGGTTTGAAACCCCAACGGTTTGCCCATTCGTAGACTTTGAGATTTTCAGCTTTGGGAGAATCGATTCTGTCCAAATGCGTTGCTGGCGAATTTGAATCCATTTCTTTTGGGGCGTCGTCATTGGCAGCGCCGGTCAATCTATCTTTGGTAGTCACCGCTCTTACCTCCCGATTTCGACTCCAGTCTTATGGGCCCAATGACGATGCTTTTGTCTGCGCTCTTTGCCATATCGTACAGTGCCAATGCTGAAACAGAAGCTGCAGTCATCGCTTCCATTTCGACGCCGGTTCGGGCGCAGGTCCTGACGGTAGATCGGATGACGATGCTGTCTTTGCCGTCGCGCTCAAACGCGATGTCTGCCCACTCGAGTGTCATGGGGTGACACATCGGGATGAGGTCGGATGTTCGCTTGGCGGCTTGGATGCCTGCGATCCGGGCGACGGAAAACACATCGCCTTTGGGCAGGTCGCCTGAAAAGATTGCGTCGATGACGTCGGGGCGACTGGTGACGCGGGCGGACGCGACGGCCGTCCTGGTGGTGACGGGTTTTTCGGAGACGTCAACCATGCGGGCTTTGCCCTGTTCGTCGAGGTGCGAGAAGTTGGATGGTTGTTCTTCGTTCATGGACAAGGATGGTCTTGGAGGCTGCGTGGGATTCGGGTTTTCGCCGCCGGATCCAAAAAAGACTTTGTTTTTGTGTTGAATCGTAAGGATTCGAAGTCGACTCAGCGACTTCCCCGATCCTAGTAT
Source organism: Phycisphaerae bacterium (assembly GCA_030429365.1). GTDB lineage: Bacteria > Planctomycetota > Phycisphaerae > UBA1845 > UBA1845 > UBA1845. The sequence continues at coordinate 3,303 of JAUIEW010000132.1, read as the reverse complement.
CAGTATATGGGATCGGTGTTCATGCGGATAGGGATGGCGGGTGTGCCATGCAGATGACAGCCAATCGGCGAACCGGATCTGCTCCAAAGCAAGCGCTTGCGGGGCCAAAGCAAGCGCTCGCGGGGATCGTGCCAGCCGTCGATTCGGGGGCAACTCGGGTCAAGCGGGCGCTGTCCGCCCGGTCGCGTCGGGTGGCGCTTTTTGTCTTTGCCATTTGCGTGATCAATTTTTTTGACTTGGTCCTGACAATGCGGGCCCATGGCGACGGGATGTTGCACGAGGAAAACCCGATCGCCCGTTCGATTCTTGAAATCGGACCGATGGCGCTTCTGATCTTCAAGATGACGGTCATCGCTGGGGCTGGCTACGTGTTGTTTTCGCTGCGGCGTCATCGGTGCGCGGAAATCGCTTGCGTGCTGGTGCTGGTGGCGTACATCGGCGTGGCGGTTCGGTGGCGGATTTGCTACGCATTCTATGACATGTCGACGGTGGCCTGGCAGGAAGATGCCCCGTACGACATGTTCGATCCAGTCAGTGTGCTGATCAACAGCCTTTGATCCAATCCCCCCTTGGCTCGACCTGAATTGGTTCGGGCTTGCAGCGCGCTTCGAGTTGAATCACAATAACCCGACCCCCAAATGATCCATTCCCTCGCACCTGAGAGGTAACGCATGAACGGGAAGTTGGAACTTTCACCTTTCTTGATTCAATCAACGGAATCGCAAGTGACATTCCGATTTGATCCGGCGTCGCTTGAGAACGGATTCGAATACCCAGCCACCCTTGAAACGTTGCTGCGCCAATTGGTCGGTCAACACGCCGACATGTTCGGTGACCGTGAGGTCTTGATCGACTTGGAACAGCTTCCGGCAATCAGTTCCAAGCAGCTTGGTGCGATGTTGGCCGTACGCAAGACGTGTGCGCCCGATCGAAAAGTGCGTGTGATGAATCTGCGCCCCAATGTTTCGGAACTCCTGCGGGTTACCAAGCTGGAAGATTTCTTTGACTGGGACTAAACCTGCGACCCGACGGGGTTGGTCAGCTTTCAGGTTTGTCAGGCTTATTGGGTCGTGAGGTATGCGCTAAGCAGTTCAATCGTCTCATCCGTCCCGAGGGCGGACTTGCCGAATCCCTTCACAGCCCCGGAAAGCAGCGCCGTGTCCTGGGCTTCTTCATAGTTGCTGACCAACATGACCGGCGTCTCGGTGGGAGTGTCGCCTGATTTGAGCCGGCTTATCAGGTCTTGGCCAGAACTGGCGTCGGCGTCGAAGATGCGATTCACGAGGATCAGGTCGTATTCGTAGAAGTCGAGCAGGTGGTCGACCTGGGCGTTGTCGCGGGCGCGGTCCACCGTCGCGTCGAAGCAATCTTTGAGCATGCGGGTGATGTTGCGGTGATCGAGGTCGCACTGGCCCACATCGAGGACCCTCGGTTTGGCATCGCTCATGGTCATGTTCCTATCGCGTAAACGGTCCCTGTTGGCGCACAGCATCTGTGTGGTTGCTCGAACGTCTCAACCAGGATAATCGATTGAATACTATGGGCCAGTGATCAGCGGGACCAGCGACGTCCAATCGTCGATGTCGATGACGTTGTTCCCGGCATCGGCATTGGCCGGTTCGCATTCGGGCGCCGAGGTCACGTCGGAACCAAAGCACTGAAGGATCAGGTCCAGGTCGGCTAAGTCCACGTCACCATCGTCATCCATGTCGCCGGGATTGCCAGCCACGCAGGGGTCTGGCGTGCAGGTGGAGAACGGTCCCTGCCAGACGTCGCCTGCTCCTGAGCAGTTGGCAGCTGTCTGTCCGGGGACGCAGACGGAGTTGCCACCGCCAATGTCGACGCAGCAGGCGCCGGTTGGTTGTGCGCATGACGCCTGGGCACAGGTCGTTCCCGGGCCGTCAAAGCTTGTCGGGTTCATGGTGTTGCAGACCAGACCGATGAGTTCTTCGCACGAACCGTCCTGCATGCAGCAGGCGCCCGTGTTGCAGATGTCGTCGGCGCAGGTTGTCCCGTTTCCGCCATAGATGCGGCCGAGCGTGTTTTCGCAGAAGTCCTGGGTCTGGTTTTCAAGGCAACCGCCGGTTCCGTTGCAGCACGATCCGGTCGGGGTCGGGCAGGTGACTTCGCCGCAGTCTTCGCCGACGAAGAAGGTGTCGCCGGGATCTTCGCAGTCGCCTTCTTCAACGTCGTCATCGCACGTGCCGTTAAGGTCGCAGCATGCACCTGCGGGTTCCTGGCAATCAACCACCGCGCGAAGGGCGACGTCGCCGGGAAGAAGGATCTGTATGGGGCAGAAATCGTGCCAACTGCCATTGAAGAACAAAACGTTCTTACCGGCTTGGCATCCGTCGGTATCGCGGACGATACTCGCGCTTCCGCCAGCGATGTCAGTCGGTTCACCGAATTCGAGCGTCACGTAAAACTGCTGACCGGCTGTCACCGGCACGTCGATCGGAATGGTGCCAGCTTCATCGGTGAAACGAAATTCGTTGATCGCGTTGGGCGTGAGCAACGGTCCTTCAAGAAAGAGCAACTCGCTGCCCGGAGTGGGAAACGTCGCGCCATCAAAGACGTAGATCGCGTCTTCAAGCGACTGGGGGTTGCCGCCTGGAGGCGGTTCGATCCATGGCACCTGGATCGCGACGATGCTTCCGTTGCAAGGCGAGGTCAGGCGGGCGCCGCCTTGTTCACCGGGTACGAAATCGCCGATCGGAACGGTGGTCGTGAAGTTTTCTACCGAATCGTTTCGCACAACCTGCTCAATGGCATAAAGCGGCGATGTCGCAGCCAGCAAGAATCCCAGCGCGCAAGCGACGCGCGCTGCGGCTACAGAAACGGTGTGTGATTGATTCAACATGCTTCATTTCTCCAATGGACCGAAACCGGAACGCGGGCTGTGGGACTTGGGTTGGCTGCCAGCTCGCTTCTCAATCCCCATATTCCCCTTCATGATTGTTGCAGAACGGATGGGCGAATTCAAGAAATCCTGGCCCATACGGACCTTTGAAAATGAAAGTGAGGGGTGAATTGCGTCCGATTCTTTTCCTGAAATCGGGTTTGAGAGGCGTTCGTTACCAGTCGTGAAGTTCGCCGGATAACTCTTCGAGCAGGTCTTTGAAGGTCACGACCCCCAGAAGTCGGTTGCCGCGATCGACGACGGCAGCAATCGCGCCGCCCTCGGTTTGCAAGGTCATCATTGCCGTCGCCACCGATTGCCACATGGGAAAGCGCACCCTGCGCGTGGAAGATTACGGCAAAATGGCCTGCACGCTGGTGGATACGCATTCTGGTCGTGCGGTG
>JAUIEW010000131.1 GCA_030429365.1 Phycisphaerae bacterium | reverse complement strand
TGATGTTCATGGCCGCGCGCAATCATAGTGCGGTGAGTCAATTGTAGGGTGGGCCGTGCCCACCGCCGTTCGAATAATAACGACATGGTGTGCACGGCCCACCCTACGAAATTACTTTGTCCACTTATCCAGCCACTCGATCACCGTGTCATGCCACAGGATGCTGTTGGCTGGCTTGAGCACCCAATGGTTTTCGTCCGGGAAATACAGGAAGCGCGACGGAATGCCGCGGCGCTGCAACGCGGTGAACGTTGACATGCCTTGCGTATCGACGACGCGGTAGTCGAGCGCGCCATGGATCACGAGCATCGGCGTCTTCCAGTTCTTGACGTGGTCGATCGGGTTGTGCTTGCTGAAATTCTCGGGGTTGTCCCACGGATTTCCGCCGTGATCCCACTCGGGAAACCAGAGTTCTTCGGTGTCGTAGTAGGCCATCCGCTCGTCGAGGTTGCCGTCGTGATTGACGAGGCAAGTGAAGCGATCCGACCAATTGCCTGCGATCCAGTTGATCATGAATCCGCCGTACGATGCACCCAGCGCCGCGACGCGTTTGCCATCCATCCAAGGGTAACGTTCGAGGGCAGCGGCCAATCCTTTCTGCAAATCTTCGAGCGGTTTTCCGCCCCAGTCCTGGTTGATCGAATCGCAGAATGCCTGGCCATACCCAGTCGAACCGTGGAAGTCGACCATGACAGCCGCGTATCCGGCGCCGGCATAGGCTTGCGGGTTCCAACGGTAGTGGAAGTCGTTTCCGAATGAACCTTGCGGTCCACCGTGAATCAAGAATGCGACCGGGTACTTCTTGCCTTCGACGAAGTTGGCCGGTTTGACGACGTAGGCATAGACCGTGTCGTCGTTGGCGCCTTTGAAAGTGAACTGTTCGGGCTCACCCATTTGGGCGTTTGCGAGCTTTTCGGCGTTGACATGCGTGATCTGCTTTACGTCAGTGCCATCAGGTGACACTGTGTAGAGTTCGACGGGCGATCGCAGGTGATCCATGCCGAAAACGATTTTGTCGCCGGCGATGCTGGGGCTGCGAACGTTGCCTTCATGGAGAATCGTGGATACTTGCCCGGTCTTGGTGTCGATGCCGAAGAGAGATCGCTGCCCAAGGTTGGCTGAAGTCGTGTAGATCGTTGATCCATCCGCCGACCAAACAATCCCGCCAGCCGAGCGGTCCCACTTTTCGGTGAGCACGGTTTTCTTTCCTGACGGCCAATCCATCAGCACGATGCGGAACTTGTCCGATTCATAGCCCGGCTTTGCCATCGCGAGGTACGCGAGCGTTTTTCCGTCGGGTGAGAATACCGGAGCCGTGTCCCATGCCTTGTTGTCTTCGGTCAGCCTGCGCGGTTTAGTCGACCCGTCGATCGGCGAAACGAACAGGTCGAAGTTTGTCGACCAGGCTTCGCTGCGACCTTCATCGCGGGCTGAGAACACGATTGACTTGCCGTCGGGTGTGAAAGTGAATTCATCGTCGCCGCCGAATGGTTTCGACGGGCTGTCGGCGTCCATCCCTTTCATGACGTCGATAGCATCGCTCCCAGCGACCGGTACGGCGAACACGTGCGAGCGCCGGCCATCCTTCCAATGATCCCAGTGGCGGATGAAGAGTTGATCGTAAATCATGCCGGTGGCTTTGCGTTCGGCTTTTTCGTCAAGGCGTTTCTTGGTGTCAGCCGGTGATTCGCTGTCGGGGAAGACATCCATGCTGACGGCCAGGTGCGAGGAGTCGGGCGAAAGGACGAAACCGGATACATCCAGGGGAAAGTCGGTGACTTGGACGGCTTCTCCACCATCGACGGCAATTCGCCAGACTTTCGACGTTCCGTTGCGGGAGGAGAGGAAGAAAATCGTAGTCCCATCGGACGACCATCGCGGGCTGCTGCTGCTCGATTCGTGTGAGGTCAGGCGGCGCATGTTTGACCCGTCTGCGTTGACGAGCCAGATGTCGGTGTGCGATTTGTTGGCTTCAACGTCGGTGACGCGGCGGGTGAAGGCGATCTGCGCGCCGTCGGGTGAGACGTTGATCCCACCGAGTCGCTCCATCGCCAGCATATCGTGAATCGAAAACGGATGCGGTTCGGCGCTCGTCGGCGTTGCACTCATGGTTGTCCCCACAAAGATCGCAGTCATGCATAGCGTTTTGGTCAGCATTGGGTTTGAAAACATCAATCGTAATCTCCGCGCGCGGTTGAAATAGTCGATTGGGTGAATGTACATGCCGGGATTGTAACCCGCAATTCGGTCGGACTCCAATCGGGGGCCTACGTCTTAATACGGGACACTTGCCAAATGTATGAATTCATCGGCGATTGTTGGTTTTCACGTACCTGGCGATTCGACGATTTGCGAATTGTTATACATGAAGAGACAAGACTTAGCGGATATAAGGGTGGCGAATAAGCGGGCCCGGTCCTGATGGCGATCTTAAAGGCGATGATGCATGTCACTCTTGATAGAAGCCAATGACATTCGTGTCGAGTTCGGCAAACTGGTGGCCGTTGACGACGTGAGTTTCACGATGTCGTCGGGCGACTTGCTGGGCTTGATCGGTCCGAACGGTGCGGGCAAGACGACGCTCCTCCGCGTGTTGGCGGGCTTGCAGGCACCGACGTCTGGCACAGCCAAGATTCTGGGGCACGATGTTCTCGACGAATCAGATCACGTACGGGGGCAAGTAGGTTTTTCTCCCGATTCTCCACCCGCGTACGAAGAGATGACGGTCGAGCAGTTCCTGTTTTTCATCGCGGATCTTAACGGCATTCGCGGGGCCGAGGCCCACGAGCGCATCGACTATTGGCTCGACCAGGTATGGTTGGAAGACAAGCGCTCCGAGAAAGTCAAAAGCCTGTCGCGCGGGATGCGGCAACGCGTCACCATCGCGCAGACGCTCGTGCCCTCTCCAGCCGTCGTGCTGCTGGATGAACCGTCCAGCGGACTTGATCCGGCTGGTCGAATTCAACTTCGACAGGTGATCGCCAGCCTCGCAGAGCAAGGCAAAGCCGTCATCGTCTCTTCGCACATTCTCGCCGACCTCGAAGAATTCTGCACGCACATCGCCATCATCGAACGCGGAGGAATGTTGCGGTATTCCCACGTTGACGAGTTGGCCCATGACGGTGTCGCACGCTGCAATTACAAAATGAAGATTGTCGGTGATGCTGATCACACGGAAGCGTTGATGGCGATCGACGGCGTTTCGCACATTCTGAAACGCGGCATCGAATACGTGGTTGAATATGACATCGGTGACGACGCGGCGGCGCTTCTGCTTAGGCAACTAGTGGAACGCCGTCTGGGCGTCGTGTCGTTTGCAAGAATCAAGGAAAGCCTCGAAGAGGTATATCTCAAGACCGGCGTGAGACAGGTGGATTGATGCAATATTTGGTTTTGGGCAACCCGTTGTGGTCCGGGCAACTGGCGCTCTTGGGTGGTTGGCGGCGCATGTTTTGGACGTTGGCAGTCTATGCGCTGCTGTTGGTTGTGGCTTGTGCTGTCGCGCTGAAATGGGCCGAGTTTCGCACTGAACGCGAAGCCGCGATTTGGGTACTCAAATATTTGCCCTACATTCAAATCCTGGTCCTCTATGCAGGCGGGTTGCCCACGCGGGCCAAGGCAATGATCCGCGATCACACGACATTGATGATCGAGTCGATTCGAATCTCTCCGATGAGCGCTTACGCGGTTGTCGGCGGGTACATGTTCGGGCCGGTCATCGGAACGTTGCTTTCCTGGATGATTGGCGTGGTTGTCGGTTGGGTTCTGATCACAGCGTACAACATCGGGGGAGGCGGCGATTGGCTTGCTGGCAATGGTGTGCTGCTGATTGCCGTGATGACGGCGTGGGCGTTGCAAGTTTTTCTCGGTGTCGGCTCAAAGAAACCAAATGGGGCGATCATCGTCGCGTACTTTGCATTCTTCTTCTTGGGGCGGGTTAACGAGGCGCTGGTATGCGCACCGGGGACATCGCTTTTTCTGGGATTGCACCCGGCGATCTTGAGCCTGGGTGTGATGCGCGGGGTGTATCCGGCTCAGTACTCGTTGGCCATCGGATTATTTGCCAGTGTTGTGATGACGCTGTTTTGGTTCTGGGCGGCGGTTAGACGCTTTCGGCGTCCGGAGGCATCCGCTTTAAGTCCACGCGGTGCTGTCATTCTCTGCGCACTGTGGGCACTATGCGCCGGTGGCACATACCTGAATCTCGACGTGCTGCATGCCGGATCGGCGATCGTCTCGCAGAAGACACGACCGCTGATGGGCATGCTCATGAGCACGTTGGCGATGATCTTTGCCGGGATTCCGATCGCTGCCTCAACTTTGACCACGCGGGTCGAAATTCTGCAGTCGCAAAATCCAACAGGAAAACTGAAATCGAGATCGTGGCCCAGCGCCATTGCCGGCCTCCTGATTGCTCTCACGCTGATGTGGGTTACCACGCACGGCAACGTGCAATCGGATCTGACGTTCACATCTGTGGCCTTGGTGTTGATTGCGTCAACGGTGGCGTGCTTCGGTGCATTTCGACGCAGTGCCATTCGCTTGGGGACGACCGTGCCTGCGTGGTCGCATCTGGCGGCCTATTGGGTGTTGCCCGCGATCGTGGCGGCGGTGTGGTTGAGCATCGAACTTGCACGTACCACCGGAGATAAAGACGCCCATATCGGGCTGCTGTTTTTCCTCTCGCCACTCGGTGCGTTGATTTCGACGTGGTGGTTTCCGGATTCCTATTTCGACATCGGAATCGTCGTGCAATTCAGCCTTGCCATCCTCGTGCTGATGGTTGGCTACTGGGTCGAAAGGTCGTTCCGTCGAGAGCGCGAGGATCGCATTGAACTCAAGTCGATCGAGTTGGCTGAGGCGCCGCCGCCAGCCGCAGATGCCTATTCCGTGCCTTCAAACAATGGTGACGACACGTAGCGCTCTCCGGCGCTGGCGAGGATGACCACGATCGTCTTGCCTTGGTTTTGAGGATCGTTGGCGACGCGGTTGGCCGCACACAACGCTGCGCCCGATGAGATGCCGCACAGGATTCCCTCTTCGCGGGCGGCGCGCCTGGCCCAAGCGAATGCGTCGTCGTCGGAAACGCGCTCGACACTGTCGACGATATCGAGGTTCAGGTTTTCGGGGATGAATCCGGCGCCAATGCCCTGGATCTTGTGCTTACCCGGTTGGAGTTGCTCTTTGTTCTTGGCCTGGGTGATGACGGGCGATGCTTCCGGTTCGACGGCGATGCAACGAAATGAACCTTTGCGTTCCTTAAGTGTTTCGCCGGCACCGGTGATGGTTCCGCCGGTTCCCACGCCAGCGACGAGGACGTCGGCTTCCCCTTCGGTGTCGCGCCAGATCTCTTCCGCCGTCGTTCGGCGGTGAACGTCGGGGTTGGCTGGGTTGCTGAACTGCTGCGGTAAGAACGAATTCGGCGACTCGGACAAGAGTTGCTCAGCCGCGCGAATCGCACCGGGCATGCCGTCGGCGGCTGGCGTGAGAATCAACTCCGCACCCAACTGCCGCAACACGCGGCGACGTTCGAGCGACATGCTTTCGGGCATGGTCAGCCGAAGCCTGATTCCCTTCGCCGCGCAGACAAACGCAAGACCGATGCCCGTGTTACCGCTGGTGGGTTCGACAACGACGGTGTCCTTGTTGATCTTGCCCGCTTTTTCGCCGGCTTCGATCATCGACCAACCGATGCGATCCTTCACGCTGGCCAACGGATTGCGGTACTCGAGTTTGGCGTAAACTTTCGCCGGTGCATCGATGATGCGTTGAATTCGGATCATCGGTGTGTTGCCGATGCTCTCGACCGCTGAATCAAATCTGTTGACCATGATGGTGACTCCTCTTTTTGAATCGTCTGCGTACACACGCGTGACGGCCTACTGTTCATCGCACCTTATTTGAATAGCGATGCCCAACTGCCGATCTGACGCGGTGTCAACGCGGGGTTATTCGGTTTTCATACCAGCATTCCATCCGCCCGGTTGGAGGTTGCCCCGATGAAGCCGGATCGTAGGTCGCAGCGAAAATCGTGTCAATTCGGCGGTGGTGTTCGCTTTCCGGCCCATATCCGTGGCGTAAAGAAACCCATGTTTGTGCCAAGAAAATATGCACGGGTTCTCGTTTTCTTCTGGCGAAACGATGAGGTTGAGCATGTCGGGCCAGCATTCAGCCAGGTCGAGATCGGACGGCTGGGCTGTTCCGCGTGGGTGGGAGTGATAGAAGCCAATCAAACGCGGCGTCTGATCGTCGTTTGGGTTTTTCGCATCCGCGGTCAGTTGCGTGAGGATGGCGCTCGGATCGACTTCGTAGGCATCGTGCGGGTTCGCCGAGACGTTTTGGGCCGGTGCATATGCAGTGACGCCGGCTTCTTCCGACCGCCGCCATCCCAGCAGCAATCCGCACGTTTCAAGCGGCAAATCGCCCTCAGCCTGCTCGACTATATTCTCAAGGATGCCTTTGCCGATATGAACGGTTAGACTGGAATTGGAATTTGACGACCTGTTCATGGAAGGCGACCAACGCGTGATGAGACGAAAAAGACTGCTGCAAACCTTTGTGTTCGTATTGGCCGTCGGCACGGTGGCTGACTGCGCGTTGGCTCTTGCCGGTCCGTTGGAATTCAGTTTTGCGACCGGGTTTCTCAACAATGTCTTCCTGCTCCCATTTCGACTGGGTGGATGCGGCTAGTCCTGCGAACCCAGCTTCTTACGAGCCAATATATTTGGCGTGAATGCTGCGGGCTTCGCCTGCGTTCTTCGTGCCCTTGATGATGGTTCGCCCGTCTTTGAATACGGTGAGTTCGAAACCTTCCACCATCGCCCGCACCAGGTATTCACTTTGTTTGACTTCATCGCGCGACACCATCGCCATCTTGCGGGCCAGCGCCGTAAGGTCGGTCGTCGCTTCACGGTTGGATTGCGGTTGAATCTGCACGGCATTGCGTCCGCATAGCGTTGTCGTCAGTGATACGACCTTGCCTTCGAGATATTCAAATTGTCGCTGACCGCAGCAGATACACGCACCTTCCGGCTTCGCAACCGACAACTGCACAACACGCCCTGACCAGACGTCGATGCTCATCAGTTTGCGCACCACATCGTCGCGCTTGCCCATCAGCAACTTAAACGTCTCAACCGATTGCATCGACGCAACGATGTTGACGGCTGGCCCGATCACGCCGGCTGTGTCGCACGTCGGACTCATCTCCGGTGGTGGGGCGTTTTCAAACACGCATCGCAGACACGGTGTTTCACCGGGAATAATTGGCATCACCAGACCGGTGGCGCCGATCACCGCGCCATACACCCAAGGCCGACCGCTCTCAACGCAGTAGTCATTGATCAGGTAGCGCGTTTCAAAATTGTCGGTTCCATCAAGAATCACATCACAGCCGTCGGCTAGGTTCGCGATGTTCTTGAAGTTCACGTCGGTCACGATCGGTTCGACGCGGATCGACGAATTGACGCGGGCGAGTTTGTTGGCCGCAGCGATGGCTTTCGGAACGTTTTGTTCGATGTCGTCTTCGTCGAAAAGCACCTGCCGCTGAAGGTTGTTGAGTTCGATGTAGTCGCGGTCGCAGATGCGCAGGTGTCCCACGCCCGCCCGCGCCAACGTACCCGCGAGCACCGTTCCCAACGCGCCGCATCCAACCAACAGCACGCGTCCCTTGCCGAGCTGTGCCTGTCCCGATTCACCGATCGGTTCAAATAGAACCTGCCGGGAGTATCGGTCTTGTGGCGGTGTCGGTGAGTTGGTCATCGTGATCAAATCATCGGGCGGCGGTTCCGTGCGTCAAGTGGACGGGGCGGAGCGGAAGTCGCGTTGGGATTGAAGGGGTGGGCGGACGTCAGGGCAAGACGAATTCGTGTTCGCCGCTTCGGACGGTCAGGACGGGGCAAGGGGCTTTGCGGACGATTTTCTCCGCGGTGCTTCCCATGAGGGCGTGCATCACGCCGCCGCGACCGTGGGTGGCGATGATGATGATGTCAGCCGTGATTTCCTTGGCGTAGCGGATGATCTCGACGAAGGGGCGGCCTGTGGAGACGTGCGTGATCGCGGGGTATTCCAACCCGACCAAATGGTCATCGAAGAATGACTGCATTTGCTGGTTGGCGGATTCGAGGATGTCGCCAATGGGCGGGCAGATTGGAGCGGCTTCCGGGCCGACGGCCGACCAATATTGCTGGCCTTCATCGACCACGTGCAGGCAATACAGCTGTGCGGAAAACTGCTCGGCGAACTCGCGCGCATAACGCAACGCATGCTCGGATAACTCCGAAAAATCGGTCGGAAACAGGATCTTGTTCAGTTTGAAGGCCATGCCGCTTTCTGGGCTGTTTGAGTTTGCTCGCCTACACTTAAACACTAGCCCACGATTCTTGTAACGTCAATCGCAATCCCCATCGGTTGCGCAGGAATTGAAGCATCATTAACAGGTGTCCGCGGACCTTGTGACTAATGCCGAATGGACATTTTCGCGAGTTCGGCATGCGGGAATTGCCGCACACGCAGGGGGGATCATGCTGCCTTGCAAATCGACCCCGCTCACCTATCATCCACCGTGTTCGCAAAGGAACGTATCCGTCGAAGACAGGTGTCGCTGATGCGGTGCGCGTAGGGTGGGCCGTGCCCACCATGTCGTTGGCGCTCGAACAGCGGTGGGCACGGCCCACCTTGCGGTTCGGCGTTTGAACTTTGCGAACATTCAAGCGTTTGTTGCTTGCCCTTTCCCGAAGTTTGCGTGGATTCATGATCGAACTACCCGTCATCACCGGTCGTCCCGAAGAGCGCCGCCGGCGCCTGCCGAGCTGGCTGAAGCGGCCACTACCGGGTCGCGACGACTTCATGAGCACGCGGCGAATCGTCGAGGACAGCGGTGTGGCGACGGTGTGCCAGGAAGCACGCTGCCCGAACCTCACCGAATGCTGGGCGAAGCGCCACGCGACGTTCATGATCCTCGGCGACCGATGCACGAGGCGGTGTCATTACTGTGCCGTCGATACCGCCAAGCCCGACCCCGTCGAAGTGGACGAGCCGGACCGGTTGGCCGATGCCGTGGCGAAGTTGAATCTGTCGCACGTGGTGATCACTGCGGTCGCCCGCGATGATTTGAAAGACGAGGGTGCGGGGCATTTTGCCCGCTGCGTGGAAGCGATTCGAAAGGCTGCGCCGTCTACGACGATCGAAGTCCTGCCGGCAGACTTTCATGCCCGACGCGACTGCATCGAAACGCTCTGCAGCGCCAAACCGGATCTTTACAACCACAACCTGGAGATGGTTGAACGCCTCACGCCAAAAATTCGACCACAAGGAAAGTACCATCGATCGCTCGACGTGCTGAGAATCGTCAAGGAACTCGACCCGGCCACCCTGACGAAGTCGGGGATCATGGTCGGATTGGGCGAGACGATCGATGAGTTGCACCAGACGTTTGAAGATCTGCGGAAGGTCGATTGCGACGTGCTGACGATCGGGCAATATCTTCAACCGACCAACACGCCGATGCACGTGCCCGTCGAAAAGTTCTATTCGCCGGTGGAATTTGATACGCTCAAGCAAGCCGCGGAATCGATGGGTTTCTTAAGCGTCGCATCGGGTCCCTTCGTTCGGTCAAGCTACAATGCGACCGAAGTATTCGAACAAACACGAACGGCTCGCGCCGAGAAAAGTTGAGTAACCCATCTATGCCCCAGTCAGATGCCATCTGGACGGACAAGGACTACGTCGAAAACCTGCGTTCCAAGTTCATCGTATTCGATGGACCGGATGGCTCGGGCAAGAGCACGCAACGCGAACGCTTCGGTGAGCGGTTGGAAGCGCTCGGCGGCGAAGTCGTCCATTGCAAAGATCCGGGTGGGACCGATTTTGGCAACATGATCCGCAGCATCCTTCTGGATCACGACCTGACGAACATGGACGTGCGCTGCGAGACGTTTCTCTTCATGGCCTCTCGTGCCCAACTCGTTGGCGAGAAGGTCAAGCCTGCGTTGGAAGCCGGCAAGACTGTCTTGTGCGATCGGTTTATCTCATCGACCTGCGCGTATCAGGTCGCTGCCGGCTACGACATGAAGCGCGTGTTGGAGTTGGGTCAGTACGCCGTTGAAGACGTTTGGCCCGACTTGACTTTGATTCTCGACGTTCCCATCGAACTCGGTTTCGAGCGCACCGGACGTCAACCCAAACACGCGGGCAAGAACCGTTCGCGACACGCCGGTCAGGGCATGCTGCTCGACGACGTGCAGACCGACGCGATGGAAGCGCGCCCGCTCGATTTTCATCGCAAGGTGCGAGATACCATGCTTTCGCTTCCGGAATCCTATCCACGCAAGGTGATGATTGTTGACGGCAGCGGTGAGGCGGACGCCGTCCACGAAGACGTGTGGCAGGTGGTGGCCCGTGCCTTCCAATAAGTCCAAACCTGAAGAAACGCCGCTGCAAAACGTGCGTCTTGCCGACGTTCTTCATCAGTCGCGGGCGCAACGCCTCATCCAACAGGCGCTCGTGTCCGATCGTTTTCCCCACGCATTTGTGTTCCACGGTCCGGACGGTGTCGGCAAAGAAATGTTCGCGCGGGCGGTGGCCAAGCTGCTCTTGTGCGAATCGCCGCAAACGGTTGGGGATACGAAAGATTCCTGTGGCGTGTGTCGAAGCTGTACGCTCGTCGACGCGGGGAATCATCCCGACTTGCATTTGATCTTTCGTCAGTTGGCCGCACACCATCCGGATTCTTCGGTTCGTGGACGCAAGGCGCTCGATCTTGGCGTCGATGTGATTCGCCATTTTGTGATTGATGCGGTTGGTCTCCGTCCGACCGTCGGACCGGTGAAGGTGTTCATCATCCGCGAAGCCGACAAGATCACGCCCGCCGCGCAGAATGCGCTACTTAAAACTCTGGAAGAACCGCCCGAGACGACCATCTTGATTCTCGTGGCGTCGGCGGCAGACCGCTTGCTGGCGACGACGCGTTCGCGGTGTCAGTTGATCGGTTTCGCGTCGCTTCCGAGTCAGTTCGTCGCTGAGCAGTTGACCACGCTGGTGGACGGAATCGGCGTGGACCAGGCGACGTTGTTGGCCACCCTTGCGCAGGGAAGTCTGGGGCGGGCGATGACATACGCCCAAGATGGTTTTGCCGAATCATTTGGCGAGATCGCAGCCATGCTGTCGGGCCTGGACCGCATGTCGGCTGCCAACCACTCAAAACGACTGGTCGAGATGGCCAAGGATTCGGCAAACAACTACAAATCGCGCGACAAGAACCTTTCCGATGCGGCTGCCCGGCGCGAAGCGTTGGGCGATATTCTCGGAGCGATGGCTACCTGGTATGGCAGTCACCTTCATGCGGCGGCGGGGCGGTCTCAGCCGCTGCCTGGATTGCGCAGCGGCATTGATCCTGAATCCGCCGCCCGCTCAATCGATGCCATTTCTGATGCGGAGTCGCGCTTGTCCCAAAATGCCCATGCACCCCTGTGCATCGATGGGTTGATGTTTGAACTGGCCTCGGTGGCGGTTTTCTAGTTGCACGCCGTTGGTGTGATTGCGCGTCTTGGAACTGCAATCGGGCGAAACGATCAAATCCATGCGGTTTGCGTTCACTGCAGCCCCCAGCATAATACGCTCAACCTGATCGAAACGATGGGCCCAAACCCCCGGATTCTCAAATGCGTCAGAATGTCGAAGAAATCCTTAAAAGTGTGCGTGAGGCACTGGAAGTTGACGATGTCAGTCGACTCGCCGCCCAGTTGGAAGAGGTGCACCCTGCCGACCTCGCGGACATTTACTCTGTCCTCAACGACGATCATCGCTCGCAACTGGTGTTCTCGCTGCCCCCCAGGGCGACCGCGGCACTCATCGCCGAGTTGGATGAAGCCGAACGAAGTGAAGCCGTTGAAGATATCGACGATGCGGAACTTTCCGAAGTCGTCACCGAACTCGATCCCGATGATGCGGCTGACGTTCTCTCCGAGCTGACCGACGAGCAGCGCGAATACGTGCTGGATCAACTTCCCGACGAGCAATCCGATCGTCTGGAAGAGCTTCTCGAATACGACGAAGAATCGGCGGGCGGAATCATGACCCCCGACCTCATCGCGTTGCCGCAAATGGCGACAGTTCGTGAGGCGGTGGACGCGGTGCGCCAAGCCGCAGAAGGGGCGGATGTCCACTACGTTTATACGGTCGATGATGAAAATCGATTGGTTGGATTGGTACAGCTTCGCCGGTTGGTGACGAGTCGAGACAATACCGCGCTGGCTTCGATCAGTGTTAAGGATCCGGTGGTTGTGCATGTCGACGACGACCAGGAAGGCGTCGCCAACAAGATGCGCAAGTACGACTTGACCACGGTGCCGGTCATCGATGGCGACGGGCGCTTGCGCGGTCAGATCACCCACGATGACGTGCTCGATATCGCGGAAGAAGAAGCAGCGGAAGACATCTATCTGATGGCCGGTACAGCGCCGGAGGAATTGGAAGAAGTGTCATCCGTGCGCGCGGCGTCGTATCGATTGCGCTGGCTGCTTGCCTGCATGATTGGCACGACAATCAGTGCGATGATCGTCGGAAGTTTCAATCACGCGGTGCCGCAAGAAGTATATCTGGCAATGGTGATGTTCGTCCCCATGATGGGAGCGATGGGTGGAAACAGCGGGATTCAGATTTCCACGATCCTCGTGCGCTCGCTGGCCACCGGTGATCTTGCGGGGACCAAAATTCGCTTGATGATTGCCCGCGAGATTCCGATCACGTTGATCATGGCCCCCTCATGCGGAGCGATGGCTGCGCTTATTACGTTTGTCGGGATGCCATTTCTGCAGCAGTGGGGGATGGTCGAACCATCGGTCCCGCGCTACCTGATGACGGCGGCTGTGGGCTGCGGCATGACGGTCGCGATATTAACGGCCTCCATGTTGGGAATGACGCTGCCGTATCTGTTCAAGAAGTTTGGCGTCGACCCGGCGATTGCTTCGGGCCCGGTCGTCACCACGATGAATGACATCGTCAGCGTGTTGTCGTATTTCGTGATCGGTTCGTTGATTCTGGGAGGGGCTCAGGCAACGACGGCTGTGGCAGCCGCATTCGGGTTATGACCCGACCGCCAGCGAAACGACCCTTTTTTGACACGTTGAACGACTGAACGAAATGACTGGAGTCGATCGGACTCGAACCGACAACCCCCGCGTTGCAAACGCGGTGCTCTCCCATTGAGCTACGACCCCGTTGGGAAACTACAGCAGCGATCACGGAATGTTACGCATCGCGTTTGATTGAGGCACGCTCAATCTGATTTCTTAGGGCCTCATCCGCCGCCCTTGGTGGCGACGTAAAGCGCCAAGGCGCCAAACGCGACAATCGCGATCCAATCCCACTGCATGCAGCTAATCCTCGAAGAGAATGGGCCCACCAGGACTTGAACCTGGGACCTCGTCGTTATCAGCGACGCGCTCTGCCAACTGAGCTATGAGCCCGACTTCCGGCTTTTCGACCCCGCAAATTGGGAAAAGACAGGTCAAAGTCGGCTCGCGTCGGCAAGCAAATATCTATGCTCACCATCGGCTTGCGAGAAGCGATACTCTAATAAGCACTCAGTCTCTGTCAATATGGCGCAGACGACCGAATCCTCAAATCAAACAAATGCTCAAAGATCCATAAGCGCAGCAATCGGGGCCACTTAACAGAGATATTCCGCCGATCGGATCTGACGCCCTTTGGCCCCTGACCGCCAGGCGAACCACTTGAATCCGGTGTTGCGTATCTTCATAATAAGGGGTTCGCACTCGAGAAGTTGGCGATTATGACCAGTTTCTGGCCGCGTCACGCCCTTGGCCGGGCACGACGTTTGAATTGCCGCCCACGCGTC